>JAEOTC010000016.1 GCA_016840035.1 Candidatus Hodarchaeota archaeon
AGCTAAAAAAATACGTCCGACAAAAGGGTTCACTATTTTTTATTTTCCGACAAAACAAATTATAGAAATTGTCTAGAGAATTTATCCGACAAAAGATATTACATAAAATAAATTTCCGACAAAACTATTACCCTTATTTTGCTAAAACATTACCAGAGTGTCACTTTTATATCTCATTAGAAGTTCATGCATTTTATAAAGTTTAATATCAGATAAAAGTTAAAAATGAAATTCCGAGTGAGAATTCAAAATATGTAATTTCCTCCCCATTCACCTAGTAATTAAATGACATACCGACGAAAATCACCATTTTTGATAAATTGACTAAACTAATGTTCTTATTGTTCTCCTTAAAGGATTCTGAAAATATCGAAGATTTCTAATTACACTAGGTTTCTACTTCCAAATTTAAACACAAGATATGTGAATTCCCTCAAATTACATTCTTCTTGTGATTTCTATTTCTTTCTTCGATCATTTCTAGCAATTAAGATTAGAAGCGAGATTATCAACGGAGAAACCATTACCCAAGATGTGGAAGAACTTGTTGGGTCAGTATCTGTAGTATCCGTAATGCTATGAGAATTTCGATTATCTTGGACCGTAAAAGGTTCCATTTCCAATAAATTCAGTGAATACAAATATCCACTAGTGGTATCAATCTCTACTGTTGTAGGTTTTTTATCAAACTGAAACTGAATATTTGTGGGAGTTGAGGAGTTACACCATACCCAAATCAGTTCATCCATAGATGATCCCTCAACATCGATCAGAAAAGGGACTTTAGTAGGATATACGGATAATCCTGTTTGTTTTAAAGTCAAAGATAGATTATACCCGCTTAGTGTTGTATTTTCCAGTTGTGCTGCGACTAATTCAACTTCAGGGATGAATCCTTCGTTAAACCATGGTAAAAACCAGTTGATATCAATATAATAATTGAAACAATCAATCAGATCATTGAAAGTTGCTATTTGAAAGCTATATTGAGTATAAAACCGTTCTAAAGCATCGAAGAAATTAGCATCACCAATATAAGTACGCAATAAGTGAAGAACAGAAGGAGCTTTGTGATACGCAGCTTCCCAATAATGACTCCCATCGATATCATTTTCTAAAATATAATTTATAGATCTATTAATTACTAATCCTGCGGGATAGCGTGTCTCATTACTTGTTTCTGCTGTTCTATATAAATGCTCCTCAAAAAAACCCATGTAGTTATATCGATTCTCAAAATAATACCAGTGGCAATAGCAAACGATTCCTTCATCAAGAAAACCTTCATCAATCTGATCGTTTCCTACAACTGCATAGAACCATTGGTGAGCGACTTCATGTGCAATTCCCGTTTCAAACCATCGATAACCCGATTGAATCCATACAATTCCTGGCCAGTCCATTCCACCATAAAATCCAAAAGTGGTTGCTACGGAGAAGGAAGTATACGGATACTCCCCATATAAATCTGAAAATAGGTCTAAGGAATAAAGGGTAATATCCATCGCTGTAAGTGTCCAGTTTCCAGCATCACGAGGTAAATAATACACAGATACGGGAATTGATCTAAATGTTTCTTGTTCCACAATATAATCTGGACTTATGGCAAAACTGAAGTCACGAGCATTCAGCATACGAAATTCATATTCAATTTGGTTATTTACCTCTGGATCTTCTCCTAAGAGTTCACCAGATGCAGCTACTTTAAAATCTGAGGGAACCGTAAGATTTACATAGTAATTAGCAATATCTGAGTAATAAGGATCACCCACAAAATACTGGGGTTCTAAATTCCATCCTTGTTCGTCATAAACAGCTAGAATAGGGTAATAGTTACACAGAGCATAAACGAGACCTAAGCTAGGATCATCTTTAAAGTTAAGACGAAAAGAATCGTTATTAGTAATAGCTGTTTCAAATTCCATATACAGGGAGAAGCTCTCACCTGGAAGCAATGCTTGAGGAAGTGTAATATTGAGTAGTTGATTTCCAAATCCAAAATCCAGGTCTTGTCCTAGATCCTTCGTTTTAACATTATCTACTAGTAAATAACCAGGAACATCTTCATTTACAGAGGCATTAGGGTACAGATGAAAAAAGAGTTCTCCTATGTCAATATCCTCAGTGTTAACATAATCCAGGATTAAGGTACCAGAGAGAGTATGACTACTGGAATCCAATACTATGTCCATAGAATAATTTGTAAGACTTTCAGAAGATACCTTATATTCAATGTTTTGTCCATCACGCCCTGATACGCCAGGTGATGTGTGAATATCCCGTTCATAAGGCTTTAAATCCGTAGAATGCAAAGATACATAAACATGTGCTACTAGTAAGAGAAATCCGATCATTAAACCTGATGCTATATAGCGTCGATTAACTTTCATATACTTATCCCCATAAATATTTCAACAATTAATCATTAGAAACCTTTTACCGTATTTTATGAACAATATTGATTTATAGTTTATTATTGTGGCATAAAATGTCATTTAGACGAATATCATTTTTTTGATAAGCAGAGAATTATTGAAGAATTAGAATGTGTAGAGTAAGGGAACCAAGTAATCATAATTATGAAAGGTCTTGGTTAAGCGAAATACATTGACCTGTTTACTGTTTCGTTTGGTGATTAAACATACGGATTTTAATTACCTTGTGTTTTATTGGGTTTGGTTAGAAAAACCCATTATGACTATAATATCTAAGGGAATTATATACTTGGGCTTGAGTTTGGTAATTCTGATTTAAATTGTAAATAATTCTTGCAGTTGGTAAGAGTCAAATAATTATACTGGTACATGGGGACCATAATTGATGGATTCCCACCTCTCTCATCTTCGATTGGTATTCTTCGTCTGTTTTCTAATTAGTTTTCCTCTCCCCCTCTTTTCTAATAACATTCCAATTCACCCATTCATTATAACCAAGGAGTCTAATTCTGCTTTTTCTGTACAACAGTCTATCATCATTGATGGGAATCATGACTTACGTGCACGAAACTGGCCAGGTGATGGTTCATTCCTATCTCCCTATCTCATTGAAAACTATTCGATTGAGGTTTCAGAAGTCGGAGCTATTTGCATTGAGATCAAAAATACCAATCAGTTTTTTTCTATCCAGAATTGCGTTTTACGCGGTAGTTTGGGAACTACTGGGATTTCTCTCACTAATGTTACCAATGGCTTTGTTACACAGACTGAAATTCTTACTCAAGGAACTGGTCTTACCCTTAATTCTACTACGAACATGCTAATAAATAACAATACGATTCGTGAGGCTGAATATGGACTTGTACTTCATTTTACCTCCTCCCTTGACCTCAGTGAAAATTCCCTAGTGAATAATTATCGTGCAATTTGTTCCTACTCCTCTACAAATAATATCATTTCTAGGAATACTATAACCCATTCTCCTTCGGGTGGGTATGGTTTAGACTTTCATTTTACCAATTATACTTTAATTGCAAATAACTCAATTCTATTTCAAAATTATGGTTTTTATTCCGAATACTCTTCTCATATTAATTTTACCTCCAATATCTTTTTTAGAAATTACTTGAAAGCCATTTTCCTTAGTGAATTTGGGACTAGTCATATCTATGTTTTTTCAAATGATTTCTATACCCCTGTGAAGGACGTTACTTCTGGGAGTCGTTCTCAAGCCACAGATAATGGTCAAGAGAATATTTTTAGTCATAATTACTGGAGTGAATGGATAAGTCCTGATGATGATAATAATGGTATAATTGACATTCCCTATCTGTTGTCAGGATTTGCCCGAAATCATGATTTCTTCCCCTTACCTAGCCCTACGATTTCCTCTTTCACTCCTCCCTTAACCTCCACTAGCTCTGGCTGGTTTTACTTCCCCAGCTTACTACTGATAATCGTAATTGTCCTTATCAGACGCAAATTCCCTATTTAGAATTCTCAATTAACGTAATTACCTTTTTTTCATTGAATACAGATCAAAGAGAAACAATTATTAGATGAATTGCGAAAAATCGATAGATTACTTCTCACCAGAATGGATCTTAACTGAAACACTAATGGATAGGAGATTTGATTTTGTGATTGTTAATCCTAAAATTGTCTCTATTGGCTCCGGTAGTGCGAGTTTTTACTTATCCACACTAGGTGATATATTTACACAAGAATCCCTCAAGAACGCAGAGCTTTATTTGATTGATATTAATAAGGAATTATTAACAAAAGTAACAGCCTTAGCTAACATTCTTAAAACTCGGTTAAAATCAAAAATCGAGATTACTTCTAGCACAGATCGGACTTTACTTTTGTCTAACGCTGATTTTGTGATCTTAACCCTTGCGGTCGATCGTGAACAAACATGGAAGGAAGATATCCAGATCGCCCAAAAATATGGGATCTGGCATTATGGTGAGAATGGAGGTCCTGGAGCGTTTGGTCATACTGCTAGAAATGTGGCCACTCTTCTTCCGATCCTTCAAGATATCAACGATCTTGCACCCAATGCGACCATAATTAATTTCACTAATCCCCTCCCTAGAATCCATTTGGCAATCACTTCCCTAACTGGTCAGAGGTGTATAAGTTACTGCCACCAATATTTTCATGGTTATTATTTACTTGGGAAAATTTTAATGGATGATTTACTACAACATGGTCATTCTTTTCCTAATCAAAATTACCATACAATTCGACAAGAATCCTTTAATGAATATGATGTCAAAGCAGCGGGAATTAATCACTTTACTTGGATGCTGACAATTACTCGGATGGATTCTGGAGAAGATATCTATCCCATCCTTAAGGCCCATCTTCACAAAACCCCAAAAAACATAGAGAAATTTGAGAAGCTTTCCCGAAAGATGTTTGAAGTTTTTGGCTACTTTCCTGTCCCCGGGGAAACACATCTTTCTGAATATCTTCCCTACACAAAAACGAAGGAAAATTGGAGAGACTACAATTTATTTCATTTTAATTTCGAAGAAGCGAAAAAAGATAGAGTACGAAACCTTGGAATTTTGGATAATATTGTTACTGGGAAAGGATCCATTGAGAATTTGAATTTTGATGATGCTGAACGTCTTGCTGTTATTATTGGGAAATTATGTACAGATAAAGAATCTTCAGAACCCGCCTTGAATACCGAAAATAGAGGTACTATTAGTAATCTTCCAGAAGATTGTATTATCGAGGTTCCCTGTCAGCTAAGTAGCAACAACGTAACTCCTTACAAAATTGGTAAGCTTCCTGATTCCATTGCCGCATTATGTCACCGTGAGATAATAATTGCAAAACTTATGGTAGAAGGATCCATACAGGGCAGTCGTGACCTAATAGTTCAAGCTTTTGCTCTTGATCCAATGGTAGCAGATTTAAAACTAGCAGAACAATTAACCAATGACTACATTTCTACTTTTCATGACTATCTCCCACAGTTTTATATACCATAATTTCCAATAAGAAACATTTTGGCATATAGCTAGGTTTTTTAAGGACAAATAAGTGTTAATTCACTTAATTCAACATAATTTCTTAAGAAAGAAGGAGAAAATGATGAAATCTACTCATTACAAGATTGTTCTGTCAGTATTATTCACTATGCTGATTCTAGTATTCAATTTTGGATTGAATGGAAGCTTGGCTACCGATTCTTTTAATCCTGATATGAAAATGACTCAATTTTGGATACCCCCAGAACCTGATAATAATTATTATTCGGAATATCTTGATCTAACTGTTCTCAAGGATGGTTCGATTGTAAAGGAATGGAATTTAGTTGACCAAGGAATAGGTGACATTTCATTTCCAGTCAATCTTACAACTCCTGTCAATGCATCTACCGTAGCGCTTGAGGATCTCCGGGTAAGACTAGCTGTTGTTCAACATGACGAATTTTCCGAGCAATGGGGCCCCATTACCTATCAGGATTCTAGTTATGAATTCCTCTATGATGATGATATTGAAAGTATTGTTTCTCACGTCTTTCTTGAGTTTTATGCGTTACTAGATGATCCTGCTAATGATACTATCATCTACCCAGTGCTTGAAGAGACAATTTCAGAACTTGAGGCATTATGGGAAGGTGTTACATTCCTCAAATTCGGAGAAAGCTTCTCTTTAGGGGGAAGAAGACTTACCCAGACCTGGAGAGCTTTTCCCACAAGTAAAGATTTACGGACAATCTTTGAATATATTATCAACCACAATCTCCCTTCGGAGGGTTTATTTTTAGTTTCTGACACTAAACAATTCTTACAGGCAGACCATAAGAGTATTCATCTCGTTGCTAATTGGGACGGAATGAATGAGAGTGAGTCAGATAGTTATGATCAAGAACCGTACATCGATGGTTCTATAGAGAATTTTGATCAGCGTTGGGAATATATTGTCGGTATTTCTCTTTTAGAATCAGATCTGTATTCTATTGATACAGATTCTTCCAATATTTTACGCTTTAGAGACATCATACCCTATAGTAATGGACTTCCAAGTCATCCTCATGCGAATGACAGCAACCTGAATATCAATCTTTACCATGGAAGTGAGATCACTGCTGCCCGACCGAAGTTTGAAAATATCCCCCGATATAAAACTCGTTATTCCCTTGATATGCTCTCCGATAGCGGCGAAGGTGCAGATTATATTCTTCCTGATTCTGCCCACGTGAATTTCACTGATGGAAATAGTGAGATCCCGGTGTTAACTGCCCAAGTATCTGCGGATAAATATAATATTATACCTGGAGACTATATTACCATTACTTACGAGGTTTCAAATATTGGTGAGGTTTCTGCCTATGATGTTTCTTTGGATGATGATTTTAATTATGGTTTTCCTGTAAATTATACAATAATCGAAGGTGATCCCGATGACGATGAAGAAATCGAAGCGTTTTGGGATTCTATTCCAGGGGGCTCTTCTGTAAATTATACAGTTCAAATCTATTGTAATACAACCGCTGAGAATGGTTCCTTTCTCTGGTTTGATCCCACATTAGAATATCATGCCAGTAATTATGCAGATGAAAATATTTGGGCTCGCAATCCACGAGATTATGGTGGAGGATATCAGGTTGATGGGAGTGAAATTATTGTTCTCTGTGATGTTACTTCCCCGATTTTACTTGTTGAATACAAACTCCCTGACACGGCGTTTGCTGTGGGTGATCTAGTTACAGTTCAAATGGAAATTACTAACGTAGGGAATAACGCTACTGATCTTAATTGGGGTTTACCTGTACTTGGTATTAACACTACGGCTATCAATGGCTATATTGATTTTCTAGATTCCTCTGACCGTATGGTTATTAACGGTTCCTTTATAGTTGACTATCCAACAAGATTTCACGGTGCATTCTTAGAATCCCGCTTCTTCTCTCCATATTCAGATGCGTATGTCGATTATGATTTTATCAGTAATCGTGGAGGAGCAATTCGTGTCCAATATGCAAATGAAATTGCAGTCAATGTCTATCCACAAGCCCGAGAAAGTTATGGTGCTTTAATCCAATTAAGTAAATCTATTACTGATCTCGATATTGAGAATGAGAACAGCTACCAAGTCACTATAACAGCAAAAAATGTCGGAAATTCTCCAGCCTATTCCGTTGATATAGATGATATTTACCCAATAGAGAATTTTACATTAATCTCTGGGACTACTTCTGTATCTTGGAATTTACTCCCTCCTGATATCCAATTTTCCTTCTCATATGTCGTTAATTATCCTGAAACCTTTGATTCAAGTATGCAAGTGTCTTATGTTACCGCAACATATGACTTTGGTTTCAACTGGTTCTCTGGATCTAGCTGGGTAGGTACATATGACTTTGACCCTAGGGATTCAGGAGGAGTTGAAGGTTTTCTTCTAGGACTTGGTTTCATTGTCTCAACATTGGTTGCCATATCTCTAGGAATACTCCTGCTTCGGGAGAAGGAGATGTTTTAGAGTTTCACTTCACTAAATCATACACAGGCAAACTGTGTATGACTCTATTTTTCTAGGCTATCCTTTCAATCTTGAACCAAGTATTCCTTATCCCTAGGAGAAGGAATAATCTAATTTCTTCTATCTTTTTTTGAATATAGAGTAAATATAATTCCTAATAAGGTGACTATTGTCAATGGATAGTTTGTTGTTCGAGAAATATCAGTTGAAGTAATTGTTCCCGTAGGTACAAAAGATGAGGTGACTGATTGGGTAGTAGAGCCTCGGTTTACCCCAGAATTGGAAACCAATATGGTTTTATCTAACATTCCATAGGAGATCAACCCAGTTGCGCTTTGAGCTATCACACGCAAATGATAAGTTCCGTCAGCTAATTGATTGGTATTTAATTCAACACTTAGTTCCGAGGTCTTTAACTCAATAGGTTTCCAGAAAATTTGTTCTTTTGAATAATAAACCGAGTATGTTACTTCTGTATTATGGGAATCGACTGACTGTGACCAATGTATTGTCAAAGTTTCTGACACTTGAGAACCCTGAAAAATAGCTAGAAAAGGATTTGGAGTAGTCAGTATGTGGTTTATCGGAGTGGTCTGTGGGAATGGGTCAGAGTTATTATCGCCATCTATGAGATATGGTAGATCCACTATGCCGTCTTCATTATCATCAGGGGTAGTAAAGTCCTTCCAATAATTATAACTAAAATTGTTATTATCAGAAGAAGTATCATAGGCCTGTGATGAAAGCCCCTCGTGGTTATCTACAAAATTATTGTACAAAAACTGATTATTAGTTGACAAACTGCTAACAGATACTCCATATAGCCGAAATTTCTGGATTGTGTTGTAGATAAAGGTATTTTCTTGGGAATTATGAACCTCCATTCCGTAATCGCTGCTGGAAGACGAAGAATTATATGATTGGGCAATTAGAATATTATCTCCAATCAGAGAATTAATCGTGTCAACTAAGAAAATTCCTTGAGCACCATTGTTAATGAATCTATTCCCTGAAACAATAATATTTTCGGAGTTAACAATTACGATTCCTTGAGAACATCCTTTTATCGTATTATTCACTATATAACCATTTTTAACATTGTCTAGTATTATCCCCATTCCCCCAAAATTGATATTTATTCCATCGAAAATACTATTTCTTAAGATAAACCAGATGTCGGTGTTGGTAATACTAATGATCGTAGTGCGATTATTTCTAATGTGTAATTGTTCTATGATGTAGGGATTCTCTCGTGTCCCATTTCCTGGGAACCAAAAGTTTTCAAAATCATTATTAGAGGAAATTTGGATGGGGGACAATTTCAATCGTTTATTGATAACATCGAAGGTAGGGAGATAGGAATCCTTATTACTATTTATTTCAAGAATATCTATGGTACCTTCATCTTGACATACGTAGATTCGAGAACCATTGATATGTACGTTGGTCGTATATTGAGTAGTATTAACTTTGAACGTTCTGACGGGTGAAGAGAGGTTACTGATATCGAGTACTTCTAAACCATCATTTCCATCTGCTAAATAAGCTACAGATCCATTCAGTGATAGAGCATTTGCTTCTCCCATACCCTCACGATATTTATTAATAAGGGATGGATTATAGGGATCACTAACATTGTAAAATTCCAATCCATCAACGGAATCTGCCACAAAGACGATATCCTCTTTTATTGCAATATTTTCTCCTCTCCCACCATCACTTATACTACTTATTTCCACTGGGTTCAAAGGATCCGAAATATCGATAATTTCGAACTCTCCCGATGTTTCAATTACGTAGGCATATGAATCGTTTACTACCACTCCTTTTGCATTCCCTCCATCATTCCAACGTCCCACTCCTTCAGGCCCGGAAATATCACTTACATTTATTACTTGTAATCCTCTAAAGTCATCAGCTAAGTATGCATATGAACCTTGTACAGCTACATCTTGAGGATTGGTGTACGGTGGGTCTTCATTCAACCACAAGATTCCATACTTGAGCAAATTGGTGGGATCACTAATATCATAGATCTGTAATCCATCACCATGATGTGCTACGTATAATCGATTATCTACAATCTCTATCCCATTCCATTTTCCACCAGGCCAGTCGTGAAATACTTTTCGTGGTTTTGTAGGATCTGACACCTCTAATACCTTAATACTATCGTAAATATCTGCAACAATAAGGTGATTTCCATATGATGCTGTTTCTGAGATGCAATTCGAGCCTTCCACATAGCGACCAATAAGGGTAATATTATTTATATCAGTTACATTTACTATTTGATCTTTGATTACCATATTACTTGTAGTCTGTTTTAGTTCCTCTGTCCGCAAATTCGTATTGAATGATGTCAAACTATCACTATGGAATAGTCCTAATCCATTAAAAACGAGTAAAGTCGTAAGTACAATCATATAGGGTCTAATATTGGGATTCATCTTCTCTTTCCTTCATAAAAAATATCATTAAAATTAATTTCCGATATTGAGGGATGGAAACTAATAATGAATAGTTTCGTTCCTTTTCTGAGTTGCAACCTAAATATATTTTGTTAAATTATGTATTTTTTAACATCTCAATGAACAAGAAGTGCTGAATTTTATTTTTATTTTCGCAACAAAGAATACTAGATATTCAAAACCCCCTAAACACGGGTTCCTGTCACAATCCAAGAGACATAAGAACAATCGAAACACATACCAGAATAAGAAGCGATAAAGGTTGCCTGCCAAGTATCTTCATCAATGAATGTCCCAATCAAGCTGTATATCTCATCACACCCGCCGAAGTAAACAAATGTCACATCTATGACTCCATTTGAGGCAGTAGATCCCGTCATGTAACCTCCCCCATTTATCATTGGCTGTACTGTCAGTGTGGTCCCCGTGTCGACAAATGTGAACGAAGTATAGTAAAGATTCACAATGCCATATGCACAGTAATAATTTATAATCGGACTGAGACTATAGGTTCCTGAAGCATTCACTTGAATAATCAGGGAATCATTTCCTGAGTTACCATACTCAATTCCATCAAAAGGAGTGACTACACATTTCCATTCCTCCCCGACTCCTGTTCGATTTGATAGAATCGTTGCCCCTGTCTCATTTGTTAAATCGCCATTTTGAAACCACTCATAGATATATGCAATGCTATCATTATCCGCATCAATACTGGGTGTTATAACAATACATGTTAGATTATCATGAGTGTATGCAAAATCGGGCACGATAGTAACTTCTGGTCTGGTAGGAAGAGAATTCTCAGGGAGAGGGATTCCATCATCTTGGATGAGAATTAACGCATTCCCAGAGGACCCATAATCTGTTCCATCAAAGGGTGTCACCACACATTTCCATTCCTCACCACTCTTTGTATGAATTGCGGATAAATTTCTTCCTGTAAACCCTGTTACACTTTTATTCTTAAACCATTCATAATGATACGAGATACTATCATTTTCTAGGTCAAAGCTTGGTACTAGGATGGTACATGTGATTGTATCATTACTATAGGCAGGATCAGGGGTAAGAGAAACTTCAGGTGCTGTTGGAGGAGTATTCACAAGCCCTTGAAATCGCTCCTGAATTACTGTTGTATCTGATCCTGGGTCACCATAATCTTGTCCATCAAAGGGAGTGACAAAGCACTGCCAAATATCACCAATAGATGTTTCTGTGGCAGATACTGTTTCTAGTTCGATATTTGTTACACTCCCGTTTCGCACCCACTTATAGCTGTAAGTGATACTATCATTATCTATGTCAGTACTTGGTAGTAAGATGCTACATCTTAACCTGTCTTCATTATAGGAGGGAGAGGGACTGATAATTATTATTGGATCTGTCGGAGGAGTATTCCTACCATTTTGTTCGGAAAATTTAAAGATATTGGAAAAAATCATGTATGCACTAAATAAAGTTATTATTAAAAACACAGCACCGATTACACTTAGAGATTTTCTATCTAGAGACAAGGAAATTCCCTATTCTTTTTATTTTCTATTATTCTCTGGAAATATCCATTTTTCAATTCAGATAGTACTAATTCTTTCTGTTCTACGTTTATAAGATTATCTTTCCTGTCCCAGATATAGCTTCCATCTATTCAGTAGACTAATTCCTCCAAAATACCCTAATTTTAGGTAGAATTAAATAAGAATAGTCCAATTGACGGTGTAAAGGATGAGTAATGTAATGAATTCGTTGGGAATCCTTTACTTCCCTTCTCATCCTTTTTTTTCTCATCGAATTACTGAACCAATCTAGTGATTTGTTTTTTACATAAATTCGGAGTTTTTCTCTAGATAGCAATATAAGTAGGTTATCAATATTCTAGTTACCGATAATGCAATTTCTAGAATCTTAGAGTGATTTTATGGAATTGTAGGGAATTGCTGTCCTTCAACAGTATGTGAGAGATCAACAATTCCGACAAAGTCGATCAATTGTATGTACGGGCTCAATTTATTGAATACAGCATCCATCGGTGTTTAAAAACTGGTTGATGATAATGAAAGCCCTAATTCTATCCTCATTTCTTGTTTTATTGTTTATTCCTGGACTAACAATACTTCATATTCCTTTAAACGAAAGCACTCAAGATGTTGCTACTCCTCTTGTTGAGCTGAACAGTATACGAAAGGTAGACGTGTCGTTAGTAGGAAACGTATATCTATCTCAACCTGGTATCGTGAATGGAGAAATGGTTGAAATTTACGGAAAGATTCGTAATAATGGTGGTTTTCAAGTTACTTCTTATGTTCTCTTTACTGTGAAAAATTCGAGTTGGAAGCAGGATATTGCCAGTCAAAAAATTACTCTTACTCCAAATGAAGAGCAATATGTTAAAACGTCATGGATGGGAGTTGAAGGAACATATGAAATAAGTATTCAGGCAAAAGTGATAAATTATAGAGATAGTGTACCTGAGAATAATATAATCACAACTGTCTTTAAAGTTGCTCCAGAACAATCTACCAGTATGTTTCTAAGAGACAATAGTGATACGAATGATCATTCTATGCAAGAAATGAATGAAGATATTGTAGATATCTCAATAATGGAGAAAAATAATTATTATTCTATTTATGAAATTAAACCCGGGGATTCACAAGTATTAGATTTAACTATTATTTCACATGACATTACAGATGAATTCCGAGTAATTGTAGGAGGGATTACTAATGGAATTAGGGTGGACCCCGATCAGTGGATCTTACCATTATTTAAGGGAGAAGAAGTAGACCTTCAAGTAAAGATATCTGTTAGTCAGGACCTTAACGTTGGAAGCTCTCATACTGTAGAATTACTTTTATATCGATCCTCACATCCATCAGATATTGTTCAGAAATCTTTTGATTTCCTGATTGTATCAGATTATACACAAGATTCAGAAAGTAATACTGAAGATCAGAGCTCCTCCTCGGTTGATAACTCTCAAAACTCCCCAATAAATGCAAGTATACATTTCTCAATTCTCTCGATTTCTGAAGTTAATCCTCCTATTATTGGTAATATAACCCATGATCCTACATATCCAAGTATCTTTCAAAATGTTACCATTATTGCAGATATCATTGATGAGAGTACCCTACTGAACGCGACTCTATTTTATTCATTTAATGAGGGGTCGACTTGGTTAAATACTTCAATGTTACCAGGTGCACTGAACAGTTGGTCTGGGGAAATAATCACACCAGGATATGAAGAAAACGTTACATATTTTGTCCAAGCTTTTGATAATTTTACCAATTCTGCATCATCCTCACAGTATTCTTTCTTATTTGATAATTCACCCCCAGTCATAGGAGAGGTGCAAATCGATGATAATACCCCTAACTATCAACAAAATGTGACGATTTCTACTCAGATTAATGATCAGAGCCCTTTAAGGAATGTAACCCTATACTATTCATTTGATAATGGCACCACTTTTATCCCGATTAATATGACGGGTAGTGCAGGAACAAGAACCTATGTGAAGGATGTGCTATTGGTGGTCTCAACAAGTGGTCAATATACAGATTATCTATCCCGCAATCTATTCACTTGGGATTCGATAACTGCCTCCACATTTTCTTCTATTACAATTTCCACCCTTAGTCAATATAGGATTTTAATCTTAGAACCAAACTGGGTTTCTTACACTTATCTTCGAAATGGTCTTCTCACAGTCAACCAAGCCCTTGATGATTTCTCACTTGTAGTTTCCATTCGAGTTGCTGGGAATCAAGGATCCCAAGCTGATATAGACTTTCTTGGAACCGATTACGACAGAAGTATCACTCATATTGTTGAAACAATTGTTGATAGCAATCACCCATTTATTTCTGGAGCTCCTTGGAGCGGAAGTCCAATAATTGCTTCATATTTCAATTCTTGGAGTAGTACAGATCATGGATGGCTTTATAATCTTCCCGCTTCTCAAGAAGGTTATACAGAGATACTTCAAAACGCCAATGGAATATCCATGTTTGAATACTCATATAAAGGATCCCATATCCTTCTTGACACATTAACATCCATAGATGGAGGTTGGGGAAGTGGAAACGACTTTGTGGCTGATAACTACATCAATTATCTCAATTACACCTATTACCAGTTAACACCAGGTTATCAGGCGACTATTCCAATTGCACCTGTAAATACTCTCGTCCAATATTACATAAATGCTATAGATATGGTTAATAATTCTGCTATCTCTGAAACTAATTCCTATTTCTCTGATGGTTCTATTCCCCAAATAAGCAATGTAACCGAAACAACAGTTGTATCTGAACTTGATTCTCTTACGATTAATGCCACAATTAGTGATAATTGGGCTTTAGATAATACTACAGCCATTCTTGTCTACACGTATGATAATACTACATTCTATCAAACTTCGATGACATTGATATCTGGTAATGAGACGTATGCTATATTTCAAGCAGTCTCACCTGTTACTACCCAGTCAATTGTTTTCTATTCCATACAAGTCATAGATCTCTCTGGTCTACAAGGGTCTTCTGGTAACTTTTCCTACCTCGTAGATCATATGCCCGTCTTGAATTCTCAGTTGACGATTCCTACTTACCCTCAAGCCAATCAATCAGTTACTATTAACGCTACAGTTAGTGATGATTATGGAATCGCATCGGTTATCCTGCATTATAATAGTAATTCTACTTGGGACCAGATTAGTATGAATTTGAATCAGGGAATATATCAGGCGACCATTCCTGCAACAATTAACGATACAAATGTCGACTATTTCATTTCTATAACTGATACATTTGGTCATCAAATAAATTCGTCAAATTTTAATTATCACTCTGACGGACTAGCTCCAAGCTTTACCAGTATAACTCACACACCGATACAGCCAAATGCTGATGCTCCTGTTCTTGTCCAAGCTATTATCACAGATTCAAGTGGTATTCAAAATGCTTCCCTGTCCTATTCTACTGACGCTGGTTCTTCATGGACGAATCTCTCCATGGGCTTCAACCTAGGGTCTTGGGAAGCATCTATCCCCGCACTCAACCAATCTATTCAAGTAAATTACTTTGTAACTGCTTATGATCAAGCAGATATTATGGGTGAATCAAATCAAACAATTTTTGATACCGATGCCGATTCTCCCCAAATATATAACCTTACAGAGATCGGAGTCGTTTCAGAATTATCCAATATCCCCATCAATGTGACCTTAACTGATAATTTTGGTGTAGATTCAAGTAATGTCCTTTTATTGTATTCTTATGATAATAGTAGCTGGTTCTCAACAGCCATGAGCCTAATTATGGGTGATACACTTAATGGTACATATAATGGTAATTCTCCCTCTACTAGTCAGAACATGGTATATTATTATGTACAAGTCTTTGATTTAAGTGGTCGTTCCAATATCTCCTCAATTTTGACTTATACAATTGACCACCAACCTGTTGTGATTCTCGATCATATTGAACCTCTTTATCCCTCTCCTCTTACTGATGTTAATGTTTATGCAAATATTACCGAAGATGTTGGACTTAATCAAGTAGTTCTCTATTACAATTATAATACTACTTGGCAACAAACTCCAATGGCTAATGTCAGTAATCAATTTACTGGAACTATCGGATTTACAAATATGGATACTCAAGTCTCCTATTATGTCTCTGTTATTGATTCCTTTGGTCATATGGTCAATTCTTCAACTCAATTGTTTTATGTAGATGGATTACCACCCACAGTTGAAAATATCAGCTACGTCCCCACATTTCCAACCTATACTGAAAACGTTACCGTAAAGGTAGATCTAGTTGATAATCAAAATGTTTACAACAGTACCTTATATTATACAACCAATGGTACTTGGATTGGAGTAAACGTCTCTATCCCCCAAGCCAATACCGTAACAGGAAGAGATCCCACATCAGGGGAGTATTACGGCATTACTCAGACGATGGATTACGATTCTGGAGACCTCAAGCGTCTTTCTATTTATGTATATTCTTCTGATTCTGACACTTTGTATGTGACCCTTTGGGGATTCCGAATGGATACTGAAGTTTGGGAGCAATTCCATTATTCTGGATCTCGTGGTACAGGAAACTTACCTGAATTTAACTGGGCAACTCCAATATATGACCAATGGCGTATCCAGATCTATGATTCCGAAAGTAACGATTATTTTTACTATTCATATGAATACGATTATCAACCAGGGTATTCTACCACAATTCCTGCAACGAATTCTAGTTCAACTGTCCAGTTCTATATAGAAGCATTTGATTATGCTGGAAATAAAGGAAATTCCTCTCTTTTCAGCTACTTTACTGATGCTGATGCCCCAAGTTGGTCAAATATTACCATTGTATCTACTGTTTCTGAACTAACCAATGTTCCTATAAATATCACCATTGGTGATAACGTAGCTGTGAATACCAGCCTAGTGATAATGTATTACTCGTATAATCAATTAACCTGGTTTAGTACTCTAATGACGCTTACTTTGGGATCAAATATCACGGGTACTTACACTGGCAATATTCCTGCAACAAGTAATTTCGTCGTTTACTATTATATTAATGCTTCAGATATAAGCGGGTTAACAAACCAAACTTTAACATTTAACTACACCATAGATCATGTACCCATTCTCAATGAAGTTAGGATCGATCCTCTCTACCCTAATCCTTCTTCATCTCCGACGATTTATATGAACATTACCGATGATTCTAGCCTCAGTTCTGTGAAGTTGTCCTACGAATATATTGGTTCGTCAGGAACACTTAATATGACTGAAAACAGTGGATTATATGAAGCTTCCATCCCTGCTACGGGAATTGATAGTTTGGTGAATCTCACATTTATTATTGTCGATAGTTTCGGACATAATCTCACAAATAGTGATTTTTCATATTTCTCTGACGGGCTTTCCCCTATATTCCGAACGGTCCAAACTATTCCTGCATATCCCAACTATCTACAAAATGTAACAGTAGTGGCTGCATTTGATGATGTCAACGGTATGAGGAATGTTACATTATACTACCGAATGAATTCTGGTATTTGGAACTCTCTTATTATGAATGGTACCGTCGGAATTGATGCGGGGAATCCTGCAACAGATGTCTTACTTATCTCTCATGGACAGGATACCTCATATTTAACCCGAAATGGATATACTTTTGATTCAATAACAGAATTTCAATTCTCGACCATTACAACTGTTACGCTATCTCAGTATAGAATTCTCATTCTTGAACCCGATTGGTCAAATTACGCTTACTTAAGAAGTGGACTTGTTGTGGTTGATCAAGCTCTTGATAATTCATTATTGGTGGTATCCATCCGAGTTGGAGGTAATGCTGGTTCTCAAACGGATATCGATTTTCTAGGAACCGATTATTCTCAAACAGCTTTCTCAAATGTGGAAACGATTTTAGAATCGAATCATCCTTTCATAACTGGTTCTCCCTGGGGAGGAAATACATTGTTGGACTCTGATTTTAATTCTTGGGGTTATACCGATCATGGTTGGTTATACAATCTTCCTATTTCCCAACAAGGATACACTGAAATCCTTCAAAATGCCAACGGTATCTCCATGTTTGAGTATAGTTACAAAAACTCACACATTTTGGTAGATTCTCTGACTTCTATTGATGGAGGTTGGGGTACTGGAAATGACCCTGTTGCTGACAACTACATTAACTATCTCTATTACCTCTATTCAATATTTATTCCTAGCCATTCTGCCACAATTCCAGTTGCTCCTGCAGATACAATAGTCGAATACTATATAGAAGCAACTGACCTAGCAAATAATTCTGCAATGTCAGGACTTTATACCTATCTTGTTGATGGAGGTGCTCCTCAAATAAATGATGTTACTCAAGTTATGGACACTTCCCAACTTGATTCTGCCGTGATTAATGCAACGGTAACAGATGGATTAGGTGTTGATAACAGTAGTGTTCTTCTTATTTATACGTATAACAATTTGACTTATTATCAATCTCCAATGGCCTTTATCTCAGGAAATGAAACCTTTGGAATTTATCAAGGTGTGTCTCCTGCTACCAGTCAATCAAAGGTCTATTATTATATTTCCGCTAGAGATATCAGTGAGCTTCGCTCCTATTCAGGAAATTTCTCATATCGCATTGATTTCCTTCCCGTAATTCAGAACATTTCTTTGACGCCCACTTATCCTAGTGGCTTTAACAATATGTATGTATTGCTGGAAGTAACTGATGATATTGGAATTGCCAATGCAACGCTGTATTATACCTATAATTCCACTTGGGTCAGTATCCCCCTTACACAACAAGGAAGTGATTTTGAAGCAATTATTCCCCCGTTGAATGTTGATGCGTTTTTAACATATTATATTGTCGTTTTTGACACCTTTGGTCATCAGATTACCTCTTCACAAGATCAACGGTATATAGATGGATTAATTCCAGCCATTACTGATATTGATAGGTCTCCTGTATACCCCATAAACAATACATCTGTTATGGTTTCGTGCATTATTAAGGATAATAACACCCTTGTAAATAAAACCCTTATCTATTCCGTTAATGGTTCCAGCTGGATTTCGCTTGATATGAATCAATCTGTACTAGTAACCATAAATGGAAGGAACCCTCCTACAGGTAATTTTGCATCAGGAACAACCCAAATAATCGATCATGATGTTGGTGGGCCGATCGAACGATTATTATTATATGTCTATTCAGCTGACAGTGATACAATATCGGTCACTCTTTGGGGTATGAGAATTGATTCTAGCACTTGGGAACAATTCTACACTAGCAGTTCACTCTCTAATGGATATATTCCAGAATTTAACTGGCCAACTCCCATATATAACCAATGGAGGATCCAGATGTATGATACTGAGGGTAATGACTACTTCTATTACTCGTATGAGTATGATGCATTATTAGACTTTGGAGCACAAATTCCTGGATTTGGTCAAGATACGAATATTACATATTACATTCAATCATTTGATATAGCAGGAAACTTTGCAGAAAGTAATTATTATTCCTATGTTATCGATGGTACCAGTCCTACCATTCAGAATGTTACTGAAGTCAATATAGCTCCTGCTATTGATCCAATCGACATTGAAGTAGTTTTTTCAGACAGAGGAGGAATCAATGAGTCCCTCGCTCTTCTTTACTACTCATTTGATAATTCTTCTTGGTTCAATACACAAATGGTAAAGCAATCAGGAACCATTCAAAATGGGAGTTATTCGGGTACAATTCCAGCTTCTGTTTCGGAAACGACCGTGTATTATTACATTTATGTAGAAGATCTAAGTGGACTAAATGTTACATCATCTATATTGACATATCTTACTCTCGATGTCACCATAAATTTACAATCTCCAGCTGAATATTCAGTCCTGAATGGAACTATATTAGTTGATTTTGAGTTTTTGATTACTCCAAATACCAGTCTTGTAGAACTTAGTTTTGATCAAGGTGGTAGCTGGATTAACATGACCAATACTAGTGGTGATTTGTTTATACACACGTTAAATACTTCTGCTAAATCTGAAGGATTATTGGATGTATGGTTAAATGTAACTGTAATTCCAAGTGTGAGCCTTATTAGAACGTATACGTATTACATTGACCGATCTATCCCCCAAATTATCAGTCTTACCAATTCCACAAGAATTAGTGGTTCAGGGGATATAATCTATAGTACAATTTCTGATGCAGTTATCAATGCTAATATGTCTGTAACCCTCTTTTATACCTATGACAATTCCACATGGTATCAAACTCCGATGGTACTCCAGAATCAGTCAACAAACCTTGGTACTTACTCTGGTACATTACCTGCAGCATCTGGAGAGCTCGCATTATCTTATTATGTTACTGTTACAGATGAGCTCGGTTGGACTAATCAATCTTCTACAATAAATACCCTGATTGACTACGAACCTGTAATTTCGAGTATTAATCTTTCTTATGATTATGTTCGGTCAGATATCCCGGTAACTGTCTATGTCTTCGCAAGTGACGACTATGGGATCTTCAATGTATCATTATACTATAATTATGACGATACAAACTACTCAACTGTATTGACATTTCAAAATGGAGCGTATCAAGGAATTATCCCAAGCACATTAATCGATGTTAATGTGACATATTCTGTAGGGGTGTTTGATACTTTTCTTCAATACACTGAAAGTGTCACTTATCAATATTATTCTGACGGAATTGATCCCAATATCAGTTATATAGTTCAATCTCCCTCAAATTCCAACCTACTCGACGTTGTAACCATATACAGCAATATTGATGATAAAAATCCTTACCGAAATGTGTCGCTCTTCTATACCTTTGACGGATCTACTTGGACCAGTGTTGATTTCATTTCTGCCGGGATTCACACCATCACTGGTCGTAATCCCATATCAGGGACATATTATAATGAAACAATCACCACAGATTATGCAAGTGGGCCTCTCTCTCGTCTATCAGTGTATACCTATTCCAGTGATGCAGATACAATCGCTGTGACACTCTGGGGATTCCGAAGTGATACTGGTACTTGGGAGCAGTTTTATTCCTCTTCGATATTAGGAACTGGGTATATCCCTGAATTTAATTGGGCAAATATTGTATATGAGCAATGGCGGATTGAGATTCACGATACTGAGAATGACGATAGTTTCCATTATTCTTTCGAATTTGATATTGAACCCGATTACTTCGCCGAAATTCCAGCCTCCTCCTTGGATGGTGATGTCGATTATTACATTTTTGTTTCAGATATGTCGAATCGTACTTCTCTCAGTAGTGTCCTCTCATATTACACTGATGGTGTGTATCCTACTGTCAGTGGAGTAACAGATTTCGATCCTGTTTCACAATTTGTATCCCCAAGGGTTTATGCTGATATTTCAGATAATATTGGACTCCTTACTCCCAGATTATTCTACTCAACAGATGAAATTACCTGGTTTAGTCAAGTACTGACATTAGAAAGTGGAAATATGATTGCAGGTAGGTTTTATGCCGATATTCCTGCCATCTCAAGTGGAGTAGTGGCTTATTATATCGAAGTAAGTGATTTGAATAGATTAATTTCGAGTTCTATTGTTCGATATTATGTAATTGACACCCAACCTGAAATTCTATTTATTACCCACTTTCCTGCCGAGATTCCTCTCAATACACGAGTAACTGTAACTGCATTCATTACGGATGATTATGGAATTAGTATTGTTAGACTATATTACTGGATAAATGGATTTTTCCATAGTAAAACAATGAGCTTGGTGAATGGAGCATTTCAGTCATCTATCGATCCAATCAGCACAAATGCTAATGTAGAATATATTGTCAATGCTATTGACACGATTGGACAGTCTAGAAATTCAACAAGTACGACATTTATGATAGATGGTTTAGCTCCTACAATAACATTTATTCAGGTTCCAGTTGGAAACAGTATCCCTCATCCAGCTGAAGTGCCAATAGAGGTACATGTAGAAGACAATGTTCAATTAAATATGTCTGGAACGACATTATATATTTCCTATGATAGAAATACCTGGATTGAAATGCCAATGCAACTCTCTGGTGGAACTACATTCAGTGCTACCTTTATTAAGATAATTCCTGAAATCCCCACAAATATCATCTATTTCTATGTAGTCAGTTATGATGATGTAGGTCTTATGAGTTCTACTTCAATAATGCATTATAATATTGAGATCTTTCCCGATGCTGACGAAGATGGCGTCGCAGATTGGACTGAAATCAATGTGTATAATTCTGATCCAAATAACAATGATACTGATGGGGATGGACTCTTAGATTTCAATGAAATTTATGTTTATTCTACCAATGCCACTGATAGTGACACGGATAACGATGGAATGCCTGATGGATGGGAAGTTCGCAACAGTCTTAATCCACGGGCCAATGATGCCAATCTTGATGCTGATGAGGATGGATTACTGAACATTGAGGAATATAATGCTTCAACTAATCCACAAAAGCCAGATACCGATGATGATGGCATGCCTGATGAGTGGGAAATTCTAAACGATCTCAATCCAACTCTTAACGACAGTTACTCAGACGCGGATAATGATGAGCTGATCAATTTAGACGAATTCTTTGAAGAAACTGATCCTCAGAATGCCGATTCTGATGCTGATTTGATCCCTGATGGTTGGGAAGTCTTCAACTCTCTTAATCCATTGAGCAATGATTCCGCTTTAGATCCAGATGTAGATGAGTTATCTAACTATGAAGAATTTACACATGGAACTGATCCCCAAGATGAGGACACCGATAATGATGGAATGCCCGATGGTTGGGAAGTTAGAAACAGTTTGAACCCCCTTGTCAATGATGCAGAACTTGATGCTGATGAGGATGGTTATTCTAATCTTCGGGAATATGAACTTGATTCAGACCCAAATGATCCGAATGATCCTGCTTCAAGTTCGAATGCAATTTTAATTGGTTTATTGGTTCTGTCTTCAATACCTGTAGCATTTGTTGGAATAAGAAAGAGAGATACTATCCGAAATCTTATTCAAAAATATAGAAATCGAGATTAAATCTCACTTTTGCATTTCCCATAACTTACACCTACCTTCCCCTTAATACTCACACATCAGTGAACGCTTCTAAAAATAACGGAAATAATCAATCCTCTCCTTTACTCTAAGGAAATGAATCAAGGGAACGTAAAAATTAGTACATGCGTAGTACTGATGGAAGGATGCCTGAAAGTTTTAGTAGATTTAGACAAGTATATTTTAATTAGGTTTATCCGAGAAAAATATTCTGAAACCAGATAATTTTTTTAACCTGCAACTTATATCAGAGGAATGAAAAATCCTATTCCGGAAACAGAAAAAATGGGAACCAATAGTGAACTATCGAAGAACGGGGCTTTTATTTTTCTTATTGGACTCATTATCGCAAGTATTGTTTTTGGCGGATTATTTATTGGGTATTATTGGTTTTTTTATGAATCTCCAGGACCATTGGACAATGATAATACTGGTTGGATTGAGGATTGTTCAGATATTTCTGATTGGTCTGAAGCACAAGGTACCGATTTTGAAAAATATTCTCTTGGTCATTATGGTGCAATTGAATCCTTAACCGATTCAATTGTTGCCTCTAATGATGTTTTTACTCCTGATACAACTTGGTGGAATCCACCTAGTGGCGATAGCACTCATCGAAAAGCGGCTAGAATAAGAAGGCTTCCTTCTTATGGGAATGAGTTAATAATTCAATCTATTATAAATTTCGATCCTTCTTCAACCTCTAATCCATATACATTTCAAGGGGGAATGGACCTTATTCTAACGGGACCTTCTCTTGAACCACTATTTCAGATTCGCCTAGCTGATGGCGCAGCTTCAAGTAATATGCACCAAATCTCTCACCGGGCTTGGTATTTTACTTCAGCTGGTGTAGATATTGAAATTCTTCCCCCTACCTTAAAAGCAAATCCTCTAATTTTTGATGGTCAATTCTCGATATACCTAAATCAATCAACAATAGAAGTTTTTACACCTGTTTCTGACCAATGGATTGATTTAGACATTAATCCCGAAACTGCTTTACAACGAGGTACTCCAACATTTCTTGTCTTATATTTTCAACAGAATAGACAGTTATTTCAACCTCCCCCTTCTGTCATGAATATCGATCAAATTACTGTTGATACTAGGTCCTAATGAATCCATGGAGTTTCTTTTTCCTGGGTGAATTTCATGCTGGGTTTCTTATTATCGATAATTTTGAAAGAATATTACATGTTAAAGACCTTTTATTGATGTCTGGGGTGAAGTATGCGTAATGATACCTCCAAGAGATGATTCTTACAGAGTACTTTGGAATTGAATTGGGTGGAATGCGTTTATTGGAAATCAACGATCAAAATGATAAAATGGGTCAAGAAAAAAAAAGATCGCAGCACACTTGAGATAGTTATGTGTCGTCAAACCACTGTTTGAAGACATTTCTGCATTATTTTTTTGAATTAGTTTCCTCAATTTAGCAATCCACTCAGGCATTATAGAAAAAGAATTAATGCAATTGTTCCTTTAAATATTTTGAATTTCGTTCCTCAGGACTTGATAAAATTCATCTATAGCTTCTTTTTCCCTCCACGGAGTATGTCCACAATTCTTCAATAAATAAAATTGGAAATCTGTTAGAAATCGAAAGAGTGGTTCCTGCACACCACGAGAAGGATGGGGATCAAAATCACCATGAATTGCGGTTACAGGTGTTTTAAGTGCCGTAATTCTTTCCAAAAGCTGACCGGATTTTCTTAAATCTGCAGCTTCACTCCATACTTTCTGGTAGATATCTCCAGAGTCTTTTACATTAAATATATCTTTGTCAGATAATTTTATTGGATTATAATTATCTGTTTTGGATGCTAGTTCACCAAGTCTCTTTAACAATTGATCTTTTTTATTACCAGCTATAAGATTAATTGTGGAAAGAATTTTATTAAATTCTTCTCTTTCTCCCTGTTTTAGCCTACTCATTCTTGTTTTATGCAGCTCTTTAACAAATGATTCTTCGAATGGGCCACTACTAACAATGATTACTTTTTTAACCAATTCTTGATTCTGCGCTGTAAACAATAAACTTAACCATGCCCCCCATGAGTACCCGATCATGATTACTGGAGTGAAACAATACTCTAGTATAATTGATTTTAATTCAAAGATTTGATCTTGAATTGTTTTTTTTGTCTGGATCGGTTCAATTATTCCCCATTTATTAGATAGATTCCGACCGATGGGTGCCATTTCCCCACCAGCTCCAGGACCTCCATGAACAACTGCAATATTAAAAGGTTTATCACCATACTTCCGAAGGAACATCATAATTCACTTATAGCTGTATTCTTATTTAATGAGTCATGGATTGAAATGGTACAATCGTGAATGAATTTATTCAAGCTTTTATTAACCCTGCGTGAATCGGAGGTGGGAATGTTATTTGGTCTAATTTAAAAAGATTGATCTGTTTATTCTATTTGTACTTCTTTTATAATAATTAACCAAGAGTTAACTAGCTGAAAATCGACACCATACTAAAAAGTGAATTGTGAGGAATATCATGGCCCTAATCGCAAAAGTATGCTTTCTTGGTGATGGAAAGGTAGGAAAAACGTCCCTCATCAATCAATATTTGGGAAAAGGGTTTAGTTCCGAGTATTTACCGACTCTGGGATCGGATTTTGCCTCAAAAGATATAGAATTAGAATCAGAATATGGACATCAAGAGATTCGGTTTCAAATATGGGATTTGGCAGGACAACCTAGCTTTGGGTCAATACGGAAAGCTTATTACAAAGGGTCGATCGGAGCATTACTAGTTTTTGATCTTACAAATCCTGATTCATTAATGAACCTTGAACAATGGATAAACGAATTTTCCAACCACTCTGGTGTTCCTAATCACACAATAATCGTACTGGCTAATAAATCTGATCTTAAAGGTGAGATTACAATTTCTCCTCCTGAAATTGAAAGTTACATTCGTAAAAATTTACTGAGTGATGGCAAAGACGCTATTGAGAGACTTAGATATTTTGAAACATCTGCAAAAACTGGTCAAAATGTGAATGAAGCATTTGAATCGCTCGGACATGCAATTCTAAAAAAACTCTATAGTTAAGAAACCTTACCCGAATTGAGTTTAATATCTCTAAATATTCAAAAACTGATTTGAATAAAAGCTCTATTAAAAATCTATAAATAGATCGGATGAACGAGATGAGAAATCAATTAAGATACCTTATGATTGTCAAACCTGGAGGATTACCCCTCTATTCACACAGTGTGAACTTTAAAACAGATTTAGAATGTCAAACCTTTAATCAGCGATTATCCGATTTAGACATTAATCCTATATTACTCGGAGGTCTTTTTGAAGCAATAAAACATTTGTTTCATGAACTAATTCACGATAATTTCCAATTGATTGATATTAGCTTCTCTAGCTACCGAGTAAGTGGATTGGTATTCAAAAACTTACTCTTTTTAGGAATTTTTGGGATTATTAGAGGAGAATCTTCTCAGACCCAGGAAGAGTTTATTCCATATCTGGGAGAGATTGCAGAAGTTTTTACACGAAAATTCCCAGGTGCTCTTGATGCGAATAATGAATACGATTTTTCACATTATGATGCATTTACAATTAATCTAGTCAATTTAGGATATGTTTTATCTCTCGCTGATTGCCGAGATTGTCTAGCTAAATGTGCTGATGAAAATAAGGGATGTTTACCCCATTTATATTATTACAAAGAACAACAAGCTAAAATGCAAGGTTAATACCTATTAAGTAGATATTTTTTGAGTTCATTTATGTAGATCAAAGACTCTGGATATTTGTCTTCAGAACTAAAACACAGGAATACAGAAGAAAGTCTCTACCTAGTTTCTGTTTGTTTGCTTAAAATGACCTCTCTCGACATCATATCCAATGCTCAAGAATTAATTAGATCTAGAACATCTATCAGAACCTACGACTCGTCTGTTGATGTTAAACCCGAAGTGAACTTGATTCGTAAGTTTTTTAACTACTTACCTTCAAGTCCATTTTCTGGATCAGCACGCTTTGAGCTAGTTCAACTTGGAAATGTCAATAGATTAAAAAAACTTAGACTAGGAACATATGGTTTTGTAAAACGAGCTGAAAATTTCATTATCGGTATTCTAACTGAACCTTCAGCTCATGACTTAGAAAACATTGGGTTTCTCTTTGAATGTCTTATTCTATTCGCTACGAAATTAAATTTAGGTACCGTCTGGCTTGGGGGAACATTTAATCGAAGAGCTTTTTCAAATCATCTTAAATTAAGTGAAGGGGAGACAATCCCCATTATTTCACCACTCGGAAAAAGTGCTACAAAGCAAACATATCGCTCAAGGGCAATTAAATCAATTGCACAGTCTAAAACTCGGAGACCCTGGGAGAAATTGTTTTTTGATACTACATTTGAGCGTCCCCTCCCAAAGGATGTTGTTAAAGAATATGAGGTTCCCTTAGAAATGGTAAGACTAGCTCCTTCTTCGTCGAATTCCCAACCATGGCGAGTTATCTTCTCACCCGAGGAGAATAAATTTCATTTTTACATCTATCGAAGAAGTTCTCGGTCTCGTAACCTCTTTAGCTGGCCTGATTTTTCTCGTATCGACCTTGGTATAGGTATTTGTCATTTTAATATTTGTGTTGAACAGATGCAGCTTCCAGGAAACTGGCAATTCGACGTTCCTATTCGACCAGAGGCTGAGAATATGGACTACTTGATTTCTTGGGTACCTAGATAATTTAAATGATTTTCTTCTGATTATTTCTTCTTTGGGCAACTAAACTTCTTAGAAATGCAGCTGTGAGTATCAAAAACACACATGACATATTGAAGACCCAGTTTTGGAATAATATATCAGAATAAACAAGCATTAAGCTACACCCTATTGGAAGTAAGCTGTTTGCAATTAGTTTAAAGTTTGAAGGGAATTTGAAGGGTAGTAAATACCTCAAAGTAATGGGAAGAAAGGTTAAAGGTAAAATAAGTGGTATTAGGCTAATTATTTGCTGATCAAAGCCATTTATGAGATATACACTACCAAGAATTATAGAAATAGCTGTTCCTAGAAGTATTCCATAACAACCAGTACAGAAAAACTTCTTCTTAAATTGGAATTCATGCCCTGCAGTAATTAAATGAGGAGGATGATGAGAATGATTAATAGAAAACCAACCAAACTTGGTGGAAAGAGAGTTCCTTGATATATTTTTCATCCTATTACAGGAAAATTGCTGATTCGGTCTATGGATTCTAATGCCAGTTAAATTAAATGCTAGAATGACTGATCCGAATATTGTCATTATAATTGGCCCCTGTGAGTTGAAGGCTTGAAAAATCCCTAGGAATATCGAAGTGACAAGTGCGCAACCTAAAGTGAACAAATAAGGTAAAAATATTGTGTCTGTTGATGATCCACAAGAACAAGTCGCCCCTGAACATGATTCCGAGCAGGCATTAGAGCAAGCATCAGAGCAAGCCTGATTACACGAATCTTGACAATTTGCAGTACAAGAATCAGTACAGCTTTGACAGCATGACCTTGTACAATCTTGACAAAATTCCTCAATACAATTCGTTTCTTCTGTGGACATAAATCTCACCAGTTTGTAGTCTCATTTGATCTGGAAGAAGGGATATAAAAATGTTTAGCTCAATATATTTCATTGAATAGGAGAGATCTCACCCCATAGACACAAACTATTTACTAATCAGAAACATTCTTTTGGGGGTCTTTGAACAGCATAATAGGGGTAGTAAAGAACCTTTTAATCCTTCCTGGATCAACGATTTGCTCTTTCGCATATTTAACTCCTAGATGATCGAGTCTTAAGAGAAAATTTTTCAAGCGTTTACGAAAATCAGGATAATCCTTTTCTTTTGGAGACCAAGCAATCTCACTAAGGGCCGTCAACCGTGGAAATGCTTGCCAATCAATCCTCGAGACCGAGGGAACCCATTCAGTCCAGAGAGGAGCCTCAATCCCAAGAATATTCCTTTGAAATTCCTCTTCCAAACCACTTGGAATAGGATCATATTGATATGATTTCTTCAACGGTGTCATTACATATGGATAATCAAGATAAGTATAGAAGAAATTAGATCGGATAATTCTTCTACCATGTCTGAGGTGGTTTAGCACACGATCCGTCCCCCCTAACCAATGTTGGATAATAACATCTGAATCTAAATCATCAAATTCTTGAGAGAGAATCTCATTCCAACCAATTGGTATCTTATTCATCGATTTAAGGAGTTGAACAACACGGGAGGTAAAATATTCCTGAAGGGCATGCTCATCTGGTAAGGTCTCCTCTTCTATCCGATTTTGGCAATCAGGACATTCAATCCATCGATCTTTAGGAGCTTCATCTCCCCCTATGTGGAAGTAAGGATCGGGAAATAGCGGAACAACTTCATTGAGAACATCTTCAATGAGAGTGAAAACATGTTCTTTTCCAGGACACAAAACATCTTTAAACACTCCCCAATCGGTAGCTACAGGAAGAGGATCACCAGTGCAACTATATTCAGGATATGCAGCAAGAAGAGCTCTTGTGTGCCCTGGTAAATCGATTTCAGGGACTACAAGAATATATCTAGACTGAGCATACTCAATAACTTCCTTAATATCTTCTTGAGAATAGAATCCTTCGTGAGGAGTCAGTGATCTCTTCTTTCGAAAAAAACTCTTATACCCCCCAATTTGACTCCCTTGTCGTTTTGCACCAACTTGAGTTAATCGAGGATATTTCTTTATCTCTATACGCCATCCTTGATCTTCCGTTAAATGCCAATGGAATACGTTTAGTTTATGCAAAGCCATTAGGTCAAGAAATCTTTTGACAACGTGCTTTCCATGAAAATGTCTACCCTCATCGAACATAAACCCTCTCCAGCTAAATCGAGGATAGTCGAAAATATCAACTCCTGGAATTGCCCAACTTTTCTCACATACTGTTCTAGACTCAATTTCAACAGGCAACAACTGTCTGAGGCTTTGAACTGCATAAAACATTCCCCTCAAAGAGTTAGCTTTTAGTACAACTTGATCAGAAGTGCTAAGAAGGCTATATCCCTCTTCTCCGTACCTATCTGAGGAAGAATCGTGAATTAAAATTATCGCTTGACGATGGGAGTTTATAGCTACAAACTCTTCGAGAGTAAAACTCATTCCAGTTGGAGAAGATAGCAAATCGTGCAAATAATTTGCAATTGGTTGAAAGAGGGGAAGAAATACAATCGAAGTATTCGCTTTTAGGTCAAATTCTTGAGAAGTTACTTCACACTTAACTGGTTTGGGAATAATAAAAATCGTGTCTTCGCACATCTCTATTCCTCACAACAAAAGGATATTAGGTTAATATATAATTTCTGTATAAATTTGTATGAAAAACTACAAAAATGAACCTTTTTTAAAAATTATGAGTTGATTCCTAGCAGGTAGAAATTACTATGAAGGGCTTAAGATACGATCTAAAGGTCTATAAAGTCTTACTCAAGAAATTACATATTGGGGGAAAGTACATCATGGTGAAGTATAGGGAGGATTGGGAAAAACCTCATAT
>JAEOTC010000028.1 GCA_016840035.1 Candidatus Hodarchaeota archaeon
ACTAATACCTTCAAAAAACATCTCCATGGATCGATAATCCATGGATATTATTCTAGTTAGATTGGATTTGTATAGAGTAATCAAAACCATTTTTCGAATATTAATCTGCGAATTACATTCCTTTTCCTCTGGATGAGAATAATTTTGAATAACGAGGACCTTTTTTTTGTCTGAATAATCAACCAAGATTGATGGTTCTTCTATAATTAGATCATGGGAAACATCAGTTGACGGAAAAAAGGTGATAGAGGTTGGATATCGTTTCTTTCTATGACTGAGTTGACTTTCCTGTGAGATGGAGGAAAGTATAAACGTTAAAAAGGTATAAACTTTGGACTCAAGGTCAAAACCATTTTTTTCCCAGGTTAGATCTCTAGGAATAGAAGAACACTCGAAAGATAGGAAATCTTCAAGTTTTTCAAGGTCTGTTATCTTTTTCCCAATTTCTGCATTCAGAATCATGGCTAAATAAGAAAAATACTGAAATGTTAATCTCTTAATTTCTTTCCGAAAGTTTTCAGTCAAAGTCCATGTTGTTTCAGAGATTAAGCGGATCTCTTTAATTTTCTTTAGGTAAAAGTAGCGGGGACAATATAAATACTGCTCTAAATGTTCTGGTGTTAAATGAGCCACTGATATTACAACCTTATATGATTATTTCAACCTCAAGGTATTTTATTCGATGAAAATTAGATTTCAAAAGACCTCTTGAGAGAAGAAACATAATTTTCTGGAGTCTATCCTCCGATGACCGTCCAAATGTTTGTAAAATAGTTCTAGATTTAGCAGTAACTCTTATACCTAATCCCACAAGTTTTTGAGATGTTGAGTTTGAATAAATAATATATTGGATGAATAATCCTTCATTTTTTATGAAAAGGTGATTTTTCTTTATCGAAGATACCCCTCCTTGAGTTTTAAAATGATATGGTAAGATCTTTTCTAACTCATTCAATCTATCAAGGAAAATCGGCCGAACTACGACAGATTCCTCTGAGATCCATCCAGATTCGTTTATCAGATAGATATCAGTTTTTCCAAGGGATAATCCAAAGAATAAATTATCATAGATTACTAAATGGGGATCATGTAAGAGATCAGTCATTTTGTAGTTTCTTTCCTAGATCCATAGGATCTCAACAACTGATCCTTCACAGAGCATATATATTCAAAATTCGAAGAGAAATCGAGATGCTTATAACAAAGTAACCTTTTTGAATGCTTGAGCAGTGGTATTTGTGAGAAATGAGACAAAAAACTCTACATTTAAACCATGTATCTATTTACTCACAACTGCAGGAAATTCTTTGTCTTACTGCATTAATTATCATGAGTGGGTGAGTAATTGTCCAAATCAGTGCGGATTCTTTAAAGAGGGTGTAGTGGGACAACTAGAGAAGGTGAAACTGAAGAAATATAACCCTGAATGCCTCTATTTTTCACGGACTAATCTTACTGCGGTTATTTTTCAATGTACGTTATTTAACCAGGAGAATCCATTCTGTGAATCTTGTCAATTTGTTAAGGTGGAGTAATTTCTCCTCCTTCGTTGGGAACGATATCCGTTAGAATTTTCTCCTTGATGGCAAAGTATCGTTTCTCATAATCCATTAAATCCACTAACTCGAAAGAAACTATTGTTTGAAGTGAATGACTTAGAGCTTCGTCTGCTTCAAGTTTGATCCACGGAGATTTTTCATTTTTCGTCCTTTTGATATTGAAGATAGGTAACAAAGAATGAAAGCTTGATCGAAATGGCAGTTGAAAATCATAGTTTTGTTCTGCTCCTAGAAACCAGACTCGCTCTTGGATTATCTGATCTTTTCTGTCAGATAATGTTATATAAAGAGGGACCTGTTCCATCTGTGGAGGGAGCACTGAAATAGTAAGGGAGGTAGTATATTCATTTTTACCCTCTTTTGAAACTTTCATCTCACAATGCCATTCCGGCGCAGGGATTTTGTTTATCCAGCGGTTGTAGAAATGTTTCACTTGTGAAAAATATTCATCTGGCCAGGTATCACGAATTCCTCCAGATGGTAGAAGTGCTGTCTCTAGCCAAAGTTGTTTTGGTTTGTATATAGCGGTGAAATTTCTAAAAATATTGCGATTCGGTTGCTTTTTATGATCATAAACCGAAATGAGAAATGTAGGACAAGAGTGAAGAGTAGATAATGAACGACGTCGATCCCAACGTGTTCTCCAGAGAAATATCCCCATTACGATTCGAATCAACCTTCGAATGAATGTGATACCAAATCCATTATAGGGTAAACGATGAGCAATTAAAGTTCCCAGAGAACTCGGTCCATTTTCTAGAACAATAGCTTGAATCGGTTGGTCTTTTACTAGAGTACTCGCAATCAGAGTACTGAACGAATCACTATATACTGCAATTTTACGTTTGTCTAAGTCCTCACGAGAAACAAGATATTCATATGCGGCATCTATTGTTGAAATAAAATAATTGGGTGAAAAATTCTTTTTTAGAAGAAGTCTTGTTGACTCATCGATATCATGAATGACAGGGAGCAAGACATTAAATCCCATTAATTGTAATACTCCACAAGTCTTTAAACTGTTCGCTAACGAGTTTTCATTAATCCAGTCGGGGATCATCAAAATGCATGCATCGTTTTCTTCTTGACTGGGAAAAAACCAAGCCCTTTGCATTTTATCTCGTGTTGAAAACGTAATAGATTTAGCTTCAAGTTCAAAATCACTTGGAAGTCTGACAGAAAAGTCCTTTCGGCTAGTAAAATAGATATAGAGATACGGGATGAGTTCTGTTAAACGAATAATAATTATAATACTAATTATCAGGAGTAGAATGACACCAATGAACAGAGAATCAACCATAGTCCGAATTCACTTCCAATAATGATGACTCAGAAATCCAGTGTTAAAATATCTATTTGAATTTCTGGTTAAAATTTATTCTGATTTTAGTCTAGAAATCATTTCTTTCTCAATGGTTTTTAGGTTTTTAATCATTGATTCAAGGAACTGATTATGTTCTTCAAAAAGAGCATTCAAATCAGATAAGAGATTAGTATTTTTCCTCTGGAATTCTTTTACCATACTTAGTTTTGTCGATTTCTGGTTTAATGGACTTGTATGTTTAAAATCCCATTCACGTTTCAGTGCTTGTTTACGAGAAGAAAAAATTTCCAGGTAGACCAGTTCAATTGGTTGTTTACGAGTCAGACGTGCACCTTTTGTACTATTCAATCCGAGATGTTGGGTAAGACGGTTTATAAGATGATGGGTGTAGCCAGTATAGATCTTTCGATTGTATCCCCGGGATTTCTCTCCCACAAGAAGCATATATACCCAAAATGCCAATTTAAGAACCAAGTTTTGTGAAATCATGCAATTTATTATGTTTTCCATGATTTTGCGATCTGAAGAGCCTTATCAGCATAGGCCATGACTTCTTCTTCATTATGATATAATTTATTTTGAATTACACCAGCAATCAAATCATCAATTCGCGAAATTTTGATAATTTCTTCCATAGAGGGTTTGTCATTAAAAATTCTCTTCTAGGTACGGATTAACTTCCCCACTGACTCTCTCTTTATTGAAAGAATTTGACTTAATGCAAAACTAACTTAAATGAAATCACTGAAAAGGACTTTGGATAGGAATGAGTGACCAAGAAGAAGAACAGAGCCCGTTAACAGAGTTAACAGACAATCAAATGGTAAATGCTATTGCAATAAAGTTATGGGAGATTTTTGTAAATTATAGATTATTAGTATTGGTAGGAGCTCTGGCCTTTTGGGTTAAAATAGTTTATGCTCCTTCAATTGACATGTGGGATGAAGGATGGTATGTTTCCATCACATCACGAATTGCTGATGGAGTATCTGATCCATTTATTCCACTCTATTATCGTGGAAATAATGCCGCCCTTCAAATTTTTGATAAACCCCCTTTTTCCTTTATTTTTGGTGCGATTTTAATGAATATTTTTGGGAAAAGCACTTTTGGAGCCAATGGAATGAATGCAATAGGGGGAGCTGGGATTGCAGTTGTTGTATACCTTTTATTTAGTCACCAGAAAGAAAATCGGAGTGCTCATGCCATTGCTGGATTACTCATTGCATTGACAGGATTCCTAACCTTTTACTCCAGGACCGCGTATATTGACCCTTTTGTAATTTTCATGGGAAGTACCGTGCTTCTAGCAGGAATTCGAGCTATAGATGCCGTATTTGTCGAAAATAATTTGAAAAAAGGGTATGTGTTAATACTACTTACGGGAATTTTGAATGTTTTTAATCTTCTGACCAAAGCATGGCAAGGAATATTAATCGCTCCCTCAATCGCTCTTTATCTGTTGTTTAGGTATGTAGAAAGACATGTGGACTTTTCCCCTTTAACACCGTCATTACATGGAATGCGTAAATCATTTTCCTTTCCTCTTTCTAAAGATAAGGAAGAGGGAGAAAATCCACAGACGAATACATTAATTGAATTCCCATATATTGTGCTATTGATATCTTTTATATTGTCTTTCGTTACCAGCTTCGTTTACAATCGCCTTATACTTGCAGGCTTAATAATTGCGTTTGCTTGCTCATTAACCATTTACGCAGTATATCTACACTTCAGAAAGAGTAAACTTGTGGATGAAGATATAGTAATATTAGTATTTACTGGAATTACGAGTATTCTAGCTGCGTTTAGTGGGAGTATTCTAGTCTCAATGTTTTATAACCGGTTAGATGATGCCTTTAGACAATTTGCTACAGCAATTGGTTCAAATGATGTCTTCACAGGGATTTTTTCGGGTTTATTCTCTTTTTTTTCTGAAGAAGCATTGGGAAACGAAGCAATCACACTGGCAGTATTAGAATTATTAGGAGGTCTAATCGGTACAATAATTACAGTACTTCTGGCATTAATTGTAATAGGATTACTCTTTGATTTTGTTTCTACTGATCGAAGCTTCGTCCGATTTGTTTACGAAATAATTGATATAGTTCCATTAGCATTTATGGGATTATGGCTGGGTGCGTGGTTTATCTTTTTACTCATCGTTGGACTTGTTTTTGACCGAAATGCTCTTCTAATAACCTTATTTGGAGTACTAGGTTCAATTATGCTTATTCTCATATTTTTTTCATATCCAGACTTTAAGAACCAGATAATCAGG
>JAEOTC010000135.1 GCA_016840035.1 Candidatus Hodarchaeota archaeon
CAATTGAGGGAAATGTAACTGTAGATACAGTAGTAGGTTATCATCATGTAACTGTATATGCTAATGATACATCTGGCAATATAGGTGCTTCTGAAACAGTATATTTCACCATCAAATCTTATCCTCCTTCAAGTGGCACTACTTTAGATGAAACAAATTCCTCAACCTTAACAACAGCTTTTAGTCCACATTTTCCAGTGTTTTTTGTATTTATACCCCTCTGCTTACTTTTAAAAGCCAAGAAAAAGGAATCTAGAGAAACCTAATTCTGCTGAATAACTCAATAACAAATTTGAAGTTCAATGGATGGAGGAAAAATTACCGAAGAAAGGGTTTTTTACCTCAATAGAATCACCCATATCATTTTAGTTAATTCTAACTTAAGGAATGATAAGTATGGTAGTCACTGAAGATTTAAAAGGACGAGATTTTCTCACTATGACTGATTTTACACGCGAAGAGATCGAAACATTTCTGAGCGTAGGAATGGATTTGAAAAAACGATTTACTATGCGTGAGGATCATCGACAGATCTTACCCGCACAAACATTGTTTATGATATTCTATAATGATAGTTTACGGACAAGAAATTCATTTGAAGCAGGGATGACTCAGTTAGGAGGGCATGCTCATTTTCTTGAGCCTGGAGCAATATATACTCCTGCCCTACCGGGAGATGAAATAGCCTACGAAACCGAGCGAGTATCTGATGTGGCTCGTGTCCTCTCGCGAATGGGAGATGCCATTGCCATTCGTATCTACGGTGGAAAGTGTGGATGGATGTACGGTAAAGGTCAACAGATCCAAGAAAATTTCGCTTATTGGAGCAAAAAACCAATCATCAATATGGAGTCAGATGTTTACCATCCTTGTCAGGGAATGGCTGATGTTATGACCATGTATGAAAAGAGTGGCCACAGCTTCAATAACCTAAAAGGGAAGAAGTTTGTCATGAGCTGGGCTTATTCTGCAGGTCAGAAACCCATGGCTGTCCCTCAGACCGGTGTTCTTGCTCCATCAATGTTTGGGATGGATGTCACGCTTGCTTGTCCTCCTGAATTTGATTTACATCCTGATATCATTAAAAAGGTCAAAGATTACACGGGTATCCATGGTGGATCATTTGAGATTGAACGAGATATGAAAACAGCCTTTGAAGGGGCTGATTTTGTCTATCCGAAGAGCTGGGGTGTCTTAGAAGCACACGGTGTCGAAGGAGTTCGCCCTGCAAAACCAGAAATTATGCCTGATATTATGAATAAATACAAAGATTGGAAGACCACAGTAGAATTGATGGATGTGACCAAGAATGGACGAGGCTATTACATGCACTGTCTCCCTCAGGATCGAGGAATGGAAGTGGACGATGAAGTAGCTGACGGCCCCAGGTCAATTATCTTCGATCAGGCCGAAAACAGACTTCATGCCCAAAAAGGGGTAATGGCCTGTATCATGCATTGATCTCGTATCAATTACGTAAGAATTGGGTTTTCTTAAGGAAGGGAAGGAGTTTTTAGTATTTTTTTCTCTTTGAATGCAATTAAAAGAAAAATAATCAATACAACTGAGACAAATGCTGCAATAGCAAAATTATAGCGAATCGTATCATTGATGCTTGCTATATAACCACCTAGTATCGTTCCAAGAGCGAATCCCAGATTTTGACTACTACTGAAAATTCCCATGAATGTTCCCCTTTTCTTTTCTGGTACATTATTTGATATCAAAACTGGTCCTGTAACCAATAATCCGATGTAAATCGGTAATGTGTAAGCTAAAGCAGGAGGGAAATAGTTATCAACGGAAAAAAAGATAGTAATCCAGATTATGAAGTACCCAATAAAACAAATCAGTAGTATCGGTTTATAACCTCGTTTTTCACCAAGTATGCCAGCAAAATATGAGGCCCCTGTCCCTAACAACGTCGCAATTCCAAATACTAATCCCAATAATGAAGCTGGAGCCATCAGTTCCTTTGTAAAATAAACTGAAAATAACATTCCTCCAAAAGATCCCTGAAGTGCTTGAATCAGACTGATTATAAATAAAATTTGTAGAATTCTTGAATTAAGTAATATTGAGAGAACTGAGTGAGAATTGTTATTATTCTGATTGGATGAATTTATTTCAGGCTCTGAATCAACAGTTTTTAAGTCTTTGATAACCAAAACAAAGAACACCCCTAATATACATACGAATAGTCCAAGGAAATACAAGAGTTCCATTCCAAATTCCTCAAGTAGATTCCCACCAACATAGGAACCAAGAAAATAACCAAAGGAAGTTGATGCTGCAAGTGCACCAAATAAATTCATTTTACTTTTTAATAAACTCGTATATTTTAATACTGCAGGATTGAAACAAGATAATAAACTATACAGAATGACGTAATCAATGAAAAATATGAGGGGGTCAGTAATTAATAGCAAAGTAATGAAAAGGACTATGAAAATTAAGAATCCCACAAGCATGATGACTTTAGATCCAATCCTATCTACAATCCTTCCAAAGACGAAGACCGATCCAACCATAGTTAATAGGGGGATACCGTTAAGTAAACCAGTCAAAAAAAAATCGCCTTCTGTAAGGTCAAAGAAATAAGGACTTATAAACGGTTGAATTAATCCCCAAGGAATTGTAAATACCATATTAATTACCAAAATTAAAGTAATACTCCTATCCATTGAAGATGGGAAAAATCTTTGAATTTTGGGAGTAAGGGGAACTGTCACATGAAATACCGCAATTAGAATGTGAAAAATCGTCACTCTTAATAAATTATTAATGTGGTAATTATTTTCGGATCCTTACATGCTTTTGGAACAAATTTTAGTATGAAGTAGGGAGGGCTCAGGTAGACAATCATTTAACAAAAAACGGGTGAAGCTATGCTCAAACCACTAGTAGTTATTGCACTTGGCGGGAATGCCATGATTAAGGGGAAACAGAGAGGAACGATGGAAGAACAAACTGAGAATATTACTGAAACTGCAAATCAAATTATGAAAGTAATTCCTAAATATCGGGTTGTAATTACTCATGGGAATGGTCCCCAAGTCGGAAACATAATGCTTCAAATGGAGGCTGGTAGTCAACCTCCCACCAATCGACCGATTCTACCAATGGATGTCTGTGGGGCAATGACACAAGGACAAATCGGATATATGATTCAAAACATATTAGGGAACCTATTATTAAAAGAAGGCCCCCCAAGTAGAACTAATCCGGAAGAGAAAATTAATGTGTCCACGATTGTAACCCAAGTGGTTGTTTCCAAAGATGATCCAGCATTTCAGAATCCCACAAAACCAGTTGGCCCCTTTTACTCTAAGGAACAAGCAGATTCTATTAAATCGGAGCATCCAGAATTTACTATTATCGAAGATGCAGGAAGAGGGTACCGAAGAGTAGTACCTTCACCCAATCCCATAGAGATCTATGAGAAAGATCAAGTAAATACGCTACTTGAAGCAGGTTTTATTGTTGTTGCGAGTGGTGGCGGTGGTATACCGGTAATTAAGAATGACGATGGTACAGTACAAGGTGTCGAAGCGGTTATCGATAAAGACCTAGCTGGTGAACGACTAGCAGTTGATGTGAAGGCTGAGATTTTCGCAATATTAACCGATACTGATAGAGTATATCTTAATTATAATACTCCAGAAGTAAAGGGTATTGACTTAATAACTGCTGGTGAAGTAGAAAAATATCTTGAGGAGGGGGCATTTGGATCAAGTTTGAAAGGAAGTATGGGACCTAAATTACGAGCAGCTTTGAGATTCATAAAAGATGGTGGAAAAAAGGTTATTATTACTAGTCCCGAATTAGCTGCTGATGCATTGGAGGGTAAAGCAGGTACCACGATTACTCCTTAATGGATTAGAAGGTGAAAAAATGGAACAATCAGATTTATACGGCAAACATTTAATTTGTACACAGGATTGGACTAAACATGAATTAGATCTCGTTTTAGATCTTGCAGGAAGGATGAAACGAGACCGTTTCGCGTATTCAAGCGTTTTAGAGAA
>JAEOTC010000136.1 GCA_016840035.1 Candidatus Hodarchaeota archaeon
TACGAAGTGTTTATCGTTCAATCATGCTTAAGGCTCAAGAGGATCATCCTGAGCTTGTTTATGTGTGGTCAGGACTAACGTGGTTCATGATGGACTTTGATAGTTAGGAGTAATCATTCACTCTAGATGTACCAATTCGTCTGATAACTACAAGTATTATTAATGAACCTATAATTAGGGGTGCAGGAGTTGAACGAGATCGTTTTAATGATCCAGGTGTATAAGAACTTTCAATTGGGGGTGCAATTGTCATTGGATCTAGTTTTTCGACAAGCTTAGGAATCAAATAGCCATATGTCTCGGATTCCATCCGAGTATCATTCCAGACTTCTGCAATATACATCTCTGCTAATCCCTGATGATCCTCAGGGCGTAAATAAGTTGGTCCTTTGGGAGTATTGATTGTTAAGTTATTTTCAAGATGATTAATCAAGTCACAAATCTCAAGGTTTTTGACAGCGTTTGTAACATTCACTAAAAACTGTGCTGTAGCAAAACCAGAAGCAGTAAACAGTTCAGGTACACGATAATCCAATCCTAATCCAGAATTGGGTTTTATATTTCGCAAAATATGCTGATTTACCATCCAATCATTTACGGGATTATCAGGAAGTTCATATCCATATAAGCATAATCCTGTAGATCCTTCAAGGGTATGGGGATCAGGAAGATTCTCTTCAATGGCATTCGTTGAATATAGGTCTATTACGGCTCCTCCAACATCCATAAAATCAGTAGTATTAAAATCAGCAATATCTTGCCAAAGGTATGCGAAATTCCCTGACCAAATTATGAATAAATAGTCAATTCCAGTCGTCATCTCGGTAGTTAGTATATTTTGAAAGTAGGGTGTGAAATCGTACGTGGTTAGACTTGCGAATTGAATGCTTACTACAGATCCTTCTTTTGCCTCAATGACTTTTTTCATTGTTTCAACCCCTGTGTGACCAAATGAGTAATCAGCTGACAAAAATGCACACTTTTTCGCCCCTAAGGTGTCCATCGCGTAAGTTACTCCTGCAAAAGCATCATGCCAGTTATTCCTGGCAATTCGAAAAGTATAGGGATTGAAATTCTTTCCAGTTAGATCCGCATCTGCACCAGGAGTGATAAAATAAAGTTTTTTATATTCCTCTGCCACCTGAGCTATTTCTTGAGCGACATCGGAATATGTTCCCCCTACTAGAATATCTATTTTGTCATTTTCAATAGCTGAAATTGCTAAAGATCTAGCATCTTCTACTAATCCCTTAGTATCGTAAAATAGGATTTCAAAAGGCCTTCCATCTACTGTGCTGTTAGTACCATCTGTTGAATAAATAATTCCAAGTTCAAATCCTTGACGTGACCATGGTTCGTAAAAATATAAACTTGCTGCAGTTTTTGGGGCAAAAAATCCAATTTTTATAGTTTCTGTGGCATTAATTGAGGAAACTTTACTTGAATCCAGATTCATGATATTAATTATAAGTAACACTAAAACGAGGGTAGTAAGATGGGTATACCTATTTTTCAAAATGGGATTTCACCTTAGAGTTTGAGATCATAATACTCTCTCACTAAAAGAAAAGTTTTTTGGAGATTTGAACTCTATATTATTGCTAACTACAAAAGATCTCTCTTCTAAAATCAATAAAAAATATTTAATTCTTATAGACATTCTTAGAAATATTCCCCAAGTGCACTGAATTTATTCAAAGATCAGTAATGGTGGATTCCAAATTTATCAGCCTTCACCTTGAGAAGTAATTACCTTGACATTCCCTATCTTGAAGAGACCTATAGGTTTCCAATGGATTATATTATTTAGTTTGGTGTTCTTTTCCTTTTTTCCAATTTTTGTATTAGAGATGGTTCACTTAACAACCTTACCCAAGAATATTGAATCAGACCAGCTTGATAAAAGTGAGAGCCAACTACTATTTGCTGCTGATCGTATTCAACAATCTCTATCATCTGATGCTTCATTATTATCTATTCTTTCAAGAGCGGAACAAATAAAATCCTTTCTAGAGGATGATGAAAATAGTACAATTAGAGATATTGTCGTAAGCGAATTTCAAAACTATATTAGTGAATTTCTCGGTTCTCCTTTATCACCTGTGTTCACTGAGTCGCATCGTATTTTAGAAATAGGAATTGATCTAATCGAACAATATTCCACTAGCACATCGGATTTTAGTAATGACAATCTAGTAAGACTTCTGACATTGTCGTATGATTCCTCCACTTCGATATATATTACTCAAGGAAGACAAGAAATCCTAGAAACTCACAATTATTATCCGTATTATCAAATTAAATCATACTCACTGGCGAAGATATCGTTTTCCTCTTCAATTCGTCAACAAATTAATTTCATGACAGGTGAAGCAATTCGAGGTGAAGATCAATCCCCTCTCCCAGTGAATGTTCATTCACAAATAATTCAAGCAGAAAACGGATCTTGGATTGGACATATCTATACAGTAGTTTCTGCTAAGTGGATACTTGATACTGTTGATGCTCTTAGTAAACCTGCTATTCTTACAAATAGGGTAGGTACTGTTTTTTATTCAAACGACATCTTACGATTTACTGAGGTAACTGGTTATTACAAAACTATACTAGATGCCCCTTTCAATTCTACTATCATTGATCGAAATGGTTTTCAGGGAGAAATAACAATTTATCGACAAATTGCTATAGATACAGATCAAAATGAAACTCTATTAATTGCCAAAGTTCTTCCCCAAAGTGAAATCCTAGATAGTTTTTATCAGGCTGCGGTTCAAGCAATTATTACAGTTATTGTTTTCACAAGTTTTGCTACGTTATTAGCGTATTTCACCACTCGAACCCTCACTCGACGTATACGTCAAGTAACTTTGGCTGCAGATCAAGTTTCCAAAGGGAATTTTGAGGTAAATCTTGATTTAGAAGGAACTGATGAACTAGCAAAGCTTACTAGATCTTTTCATCAAATGACCAAGCAGTTAAAGATTCATATGAAAGAAGAAGATTCAGATTAATAATTCTAAGGTTTAAAAGCGTTATAAATTATAACAGTGTCAAATAGCAATCTATAACTTATCACTCGCTTCCAACGGGCTTTTTTCAGTAATCGATACATTTCTATTGGAGCATTAAATTGTTCTACTGACTTGAAATAGTAATCGTAAGCTTTTACATTTGATGAGAATAGAGATGCAATCTTTGGAACAATTTTCTTGAAATAAAAAGAAATTAACATTCTTACTATTGGATTCTGGGGAATCTTAGATTCAACAATGATTAAGTTTCCTTCCGAATTAGTCACACGATTAATCTCTGATAAAACCAATAATGGATCATTCACATTCCGTAGCCCATAAATGATTGAGCAAGTATCAAAAATTTCATTTGAAAATGGTAGATAGCTAATATCTGAATTTATCAATTCAGGTATACTTATTGCACCATTACTTTTTAATAAAAGCATTCGCTGCTGTGCTATAACGAGCATTCCATTTGAAAAATCACATCCGATAATTTTTGCATCTGATTTTAAGGTAGCACTAGCTAGAAAGGTAAAATCCCCTGTTCCTGATGCAAGATCCAGGAAACGTTTAATTTTTTTCTTTTGCAAAAGACCTATTGCGAATTTACGGGTTTTTCGGTGAGTAAATCCAGTCATAACATCATTCATTAGATCGTATCGCGGAGCTAAGGAGGTAAACATTTTTGAAATTACTTTAGCCGATTTATCAAGTCTATGAGACATTTTTATCAGGGAGTGTGTGATCTAAGAGGAATTGAGGGTTTAGCGTAACTGTGGGAAAAAAAGTAATAATAATTGTGAGAAAAATTTCTCACAACACCAAAAGTTCATTATTGTGGAAATAGATTTGAGATCTCCTCTGAATCCAATTGATTAGAAGAGTCAATGATTATAAAAAATGTACAAGTATCTGTGGTATTCGGTTCAATAAACCAGAATTTGGCCACTCCTCCTCCTAGAATCATTTTTCCTGCGTCGAGAGGAAATAGTACTGCATCTGATTGAGGAACAATAACTGTTAGTTTCTTTCCATCTTTTAAATAATCCAATTTAGTAAGATTCTTTGATCCTAGAGCGAATATTGGTATGGGGTTGTCTCTGGTAAATGAATAATTTAATAATGAGTTTTCTTCATGAATTTGTGAGATAACATTCTCTATAGACCCCTTAATTGCAGGATTGAGGAGACTCAGCGATAAACATTGGAAACTAGCCGTTGTAGGGTTGGAAATAGTTAACTTCACCCTTATTAAACCTGTATCTCCACCTAGCAATGCATATTCCGTTTTGAACACGAGCCCCTTCAAGGATTTTCGTTCCTTTACATTAACAGTGTACTCTACTCCGTACCAGGGATCATTATGGATTTCTGATTCTTGGAACTCTTCCTTGAAGAATTTTGGATCGCTGAGATCATCACTCGGGCCGATTAAAATAGTCAATACTCCACCTGGATCTTGGTTAAAGAATAGAGAAGGTGTCATATTGGGAAAATTTGATTTAAGATATTCAATTTCATTTCTTTTGATAGACGTAAGAGTACCAACAAAATCTTTAGAACTATTGATTTTCACAGATTCATTTTGCACCTCTGTAAGGTTTTTGCTTCCCACAGAAGGTAAATGTTGAATTTTTGGCTCTTTAGATTTGTTAAAGACAAGCACCGTGATATTTTTGGAGATCTGGCCTGTTGGGGAATCAATCACTACTTTAAGTGGTTGAGTGTACGCTTTAATCACAGTAGGTACCTGAATTTGAAACTTAAAGCTTTGTGGATTCTTCAGATTTAGATTGGTTAGTTCTTCCAGCTTAGGGGAGCAATCCCACCCATCAGGAATTTCAATTGATATGCTACCTGAAAGTGGGAAGAAACGAGTAGAGGTCACATTCAGATGAATTTCATTCAGCATATCTCCGAAATATAAGGAGTTTTCTGGAATGGCAATATCTAAGTATGATTTTGGGTTTAAATTCTTCTTAGAAAATGGTAAGATGACCTTTTTTGATAAGTAGTGCGCTAAATCTCGGATATCTTTCCATTTATGAGTTAAACTACATCCTAACCAACTTTTCACAGAGGAAACCGTTGACAATTCAGGGATAAGAACAGTCTTTTCCAATGTAGTTAATGGTCCTCTGCTCGGGTTAGCTAAGGTATGTTCTGTTTGATAGATATGATAATATGTGATATCATCAACTTCGATACATACCCAGGGTTCATATCGCTCTGTACCTTCTGGAAGATCACCTTCTCGTATGGGCCAAAGATAATTAGGGCCTCTGATCAGTTCGTTATCGAAAATGAGGTACCTATTTCCGATAGGCATATTGACACCATTCACATAGTGAGGTTGGATAAGAATTGTTACCTGATCCTGAATAGTTCCTAGATTCTGGATTTCTTCCCAAACAGCCACATGTGTGTCACCGGGTCGGAGTTCGAAAATTCTTGAAAAAATCAGTTTTTCTTTTGATATACTTTTCTTTGTAAGCTTTATCTGAATAGAACTCTTAGTACGGATTATTTCTGCATCAAATTTTACTTGATTAAATTCACTAAACCCGAAAGGAGGTCCAAAGTCGAGAATATTGACACCTATTCCCATATATCCTTCTTCTGTAGATATTATGCTTGCACGAGCACCTTCAAGGTTTATTGTGGATCTAATATACTGATTTTGAAGGATGACTCTCTTTTTGTCCTCTTGGATTTTTGCAGCAACAGAAGGGTGATCAGAAACGAAGATTGGAACCTCAAATACTCTACTTTTCGTATTTTCCATCATCAATTGACAGTATAGAGTAATTGCTTGATCTTCCCCATTTTCTGGTACTTCTATGGAAGATCGTAGCCCAATGTGACATTCGGGATCAATTTTTATTTGAATCTCAGGAGTTAGAATCTGTATTTCGGAATTTGACCAGATCTTTAGGTTACCTTGAACAATATTCGTTGTTCGATTATTTATATTGAGTCCAATTTCTTGTTTCCCAGTAGGAATCCAACGAGTTAAATCCGAGTTATTAATATCAACAGGTTGTTTTGCTCGAACACCAGACTCTAAGATAAGTTCATTTCCATTCAATGTAATTTTTGCTTTAATACTAGGACTTTTTCGATAGATATTGGAATCAATAGTTGTATCGACTACTGAATAAGAATTCTTGAGATTCACACTCCCAATAGGGATATGAGCACCTAAGTGTGTATTCTGAGGAGTAATCTCCTTTGAAGGTTCAAACGACACGGTTAGAGAATACTCCTTTCCGGTCTTATTCTCTACATTCAACGAAAAAGGTTTTTCTATTCCAGTAAACACATCGTGTTCGTCATGTTGAAGAACAAGACTTAATTCTTCTCCATCTAGACATCGTGTTATACCCATAATTGAACGACTATATCTATCAATCATTACTTTCAGATAATCCCCATTGTTTTCAAAGTGATAGTTAAAAACTTTCATCTTTCCAAACGAGTTGTCATCAGGAGCTTGAGAAAATTCCCGTTTCTGATCTAAATACCAATCAGGATGTTTATCGAAGTATGGCTTACAAAAACTGTCTTTTAGGATTGCTGGAATATAGTTTTGCATGTATACTGAAGTATCGGGAACCCATTGAAGGCCAATCTTCTTATACAACGGGACTGCTTTCATATTCGAAGCCCATGTATGTAAATCTTGCCGATAATCACCATTTGATTGACTAAAATCAATGGCTGTCAGTAAAAGATGTTTACCATATTTTTTGGAAAGAACATCTGGATGTGCACCTAGTATTCCAATATATGAAACATTAGGTTCTTCCATCCGCTTATGAATGGAGACAAAACCTACAATGCGTTCTGTTGGATCAAAAGCAACATATGTCTCTAATGCTTTTCTTTTACTTATGAATTCTCTAGCTCGTTTTTCATCGAATTTAATACCTTGTGTAAATGTCCCTGGCCATAAATCATCGATTTCGTTGAAAAAAACCGCTAATTTTTGAGCATCAGTTTCTATATTGATAGGTTGGATTCTCCCTTCGAACTTATCCATTTCCCTAAGTTTTTGTGCATCCATTTAATCACCTAAAGTAGAATGTATGTGAGTTACACATTTATACCAATTGTTACACGGAAAAGGCCCTCCACTTAAAAACACCATTTTACTGGCAATAATTATAATTTGGTGGGAAATAATCACTAAAAATAAGAATAATCTATTCTACAATAAGTGAAAAATTATGTCTGAACAAGATAACAAGATTAGTCTAATAAAGGATCATCTTGCAAAGCTAGAAAGCGAGGGTGGGCAATATGAAAATCGAGTGAAGGATTTTCAAAAGGATCTTAAGAAACAAGTGACCTCTACAACTGAAAGTATTAACAAGGTCAATATTGATGTTCAAAAACAAATTTCAACGGTTGCTACGACGATCAGTGACTTGACAGATAGCCTCAATGATCTTAAAATGGATCTTGATTCTGAAAAGGGAAATTTTGGTTCACGTCTAGAAAATCTATTGGGTCAGCTACAGAAGAATACTTCTTCCCTCCAACGGCAACTAAATTCATTCACAGGGAATCAAGAGGAAGAAATTTCAAAAATTTATAAAGAAATGGCGGGGAAAGTGAATACAGGATTGAGTGATATTTATTCACAGCAGCATAAACAGATAAGTGAGTTTCAAGACCAACTTTCTAATAAATTGGCTGACATACAGAAAGAATTCATGAGTGTAGTTGAGCATGAGTACGCTAATATTGGAGAGATGTCAGAGAGTGTGGCAACAACATTCATTCAAACCTTAGATGAGTTTGGTGGAAGAATGAATCAAATAGGGAATGCTAAAGAGAGTGAGTTAGATAATGTATTCGCTAATACTATGCGACAATCCGTTTCCCGATTGGAAATAGCTAAAGAGGATTTATTAGCAGGGATTGATGGACTGAAAGCCCGTCTTGATGATAACCTGGAGAAACAGAAAGATTTACTCGAAGAGTCTCAACATCGAGTTGTAGATATTATTAATGAAGAGAAAGAAGTAGTCAATGGAAAAATTCAGAAAGGGGTTGATGAGTACTACAAAGAATGGCTGAAATTCCACAATGAACAGAAACAAGCAATCACCAATATAAAGGAAAATGTTTTCGAATCTTTTGTTTCTGCTCTTAATACTAATGAGGAATTACAATCTAATGTTACAGCCGAATTTGAAAATTCATTGAAACAGGGGTTTCGGCAGCTAGAGGAACAAATTATCTCATCGTTATCTCGTGTTTCTTCTGATTATAATAAAAAGCGTTCAAGAACATCTGAAACTTTAACAAAGGTATTTGAAAACTGGTATACGAATATTAATTCTTCCTTTGATCATTTCGGAACTAAAACCAAATCCCGATTAGATAATACCACTTCTGCTCTTAATGGGTCAATGTTGGACTTCTTCAAGAAGTCTCAACAAGGTATGAAGGATGTATTAGTAAAACATGAAAACACGCTGGGTGATTTACAGAGTGGTATTAGTCTACAGTTTAAAGAAATTCAAGCAGGCCAGGAAAAGAATATCGAAATTACATTGACTGATATTAGACAAAACTTGAAGACAAAACAAAGTGAACTTCTCTCTACAATATCCTCTATAGCACCCACTGCTGATACTGCGGTTGAAACAAATAAAGAAATTATCAATAGAAAGAAATCTGAGATGAAATCTTCTAGTTCGTCAGTTTTTGATAATGTTAGGAAACAGATTCGTAATATAGAACATGATGGTTTGGTATCACTTCAAAACATAACCTCTACAACTAATGAAAGACTTGACCAAGTGGTAAAAGAAAGTGAGGAGTCATCAAAAGCACTTGTGGAAGGTTTAGAGAGTGAACACAAGAATTCTCTTCTTCAGTTCAAATCAGATACGAACGAAAGACTCGATAATCATCAAAATACTCTTAAAGAGTATAGTTCATCGATAAAAGACCGCATTGAATTATTTTTTGATGAGACTCAGCAATATTCGAATCAATTTATGGAAAAGCTTCGAGATGAAAAAGAAGCTTTCGATGACCAAAGACGAAAGTCGAGTGTAAAATTCGAAGAAGCTCAGACAAGTATCGATACTTCGGTTGTATCCCTACAAGATAGTATCACCTCAAGTTCATCCAATGTAAAGACTTCAGTCAAAACAATCACTTCGACAATTAAGAGTATTATCAAAGATCTCAAATAAAGAAAGAAGAATAACTGGATATGAGAAGTTGAGTTACCCAAAGTCTTTTGCAAGTCATTTTATTGGGGTTGGGGGAGTAGTAATACATGAATCACATGTTTTACTAGTAAAACTGACCTATGGACCTGCAAAAGGAAAATGGTTAATTCCTGGAGGACTTGTTGATGCAGGTGAACTTCTACAAGAAGCAATAGTGAGAGAAATATTAGAGGAAACTGGGATCCATGTCAAACCTATTGGAATTATTGGGTTACGGAGTATGGTTAGGGAGAGCGATCATCTCACCGATCTCTATTGTATTTTTAACTGTAAAGCCGATCAGGAGGATTTAGAAGTCGTAAATAAGGACGAAGAAATAGATGAAGTGCGTTGGTTACCATTGACCGAGATAGATTCTGATCCGTTAGTTACTGAATATACTCGCAAACTCATTAAACATGTTCAAGGTCTTCCGTTAATTTATGATATCGAATGGAGCAAAAATGCTATTTCACGGCCTACATTAAAGAAGTATGAGCATTTCTGGGCACAGGATTAACTATCTTTCCTTCTTCGTGAAGTTCTTGGAATTCTTTGTTATTGTCAAGATGAATTCATTTAAACAACCTATGGATTTATTTTGCAGTAAAGAGAATATTTATGATTGCCAGTAGCAGAAAAAATCCTCCAAAGAGATACCAAATTGTTATGGTTTCCGATAATATGAAATAGCCAAGAAGAATTGCTGCAATCGGTTCACCCAATCCTAAGATAGACTGAATTGAGGATTCAATTTCAAATTTGTTAGCTAGCATTAGGAAACCATATGGTAAGATACTCCCAAGGATGGCTAAAAGGAGACCGATAATCAGAATTGGCCCTGAAAAAAGGGTAAATATGCTAAAAGAGAAGTAGAGGGATGTTGGAAAAGCTAGATTAAGAATAGGAATTGTCATTATCCCCCACACGAAACCCCAAACCAATACCCAAAAAATTGACAGTGTAGATGGAATTTTCTCCCTAATTTTCACTGATGACACACCTATCACAAGATAAACAGCATAAAGTGTTCCATTCAGCGTTGCGAGGAGATCTCCAAGAAATGAGGATAAAAACCGGCCTCCTTCCCACGGACGGGTCAAAAGCAATAATCCTGTAAATCCTAAAAGGATAGACAATATTTTTCGTTTATTCACAATTTCATTAAGAACGATTGCACCTAGAATTAATGTAACGAGAGGGTGGATCTGAATTAGAAGTGCTGCCTCGCCAACGGGTGTCTCAAGCGCGATTGACCAGATATATACGACAATGGCAATAGTGAAGAAAAATCCCTGCCAGATGTATGTTTTCTGGATCCTTTTATTGAAAGCAATTGAGAAAATATCTTTTTTCCAAAAGAAAAACCCTCCAATACCGAAAATACCCACTAGGCCTCCAAAGGACAATCTAAGAAACAGTTGTTCTAAAACTGAAACATCCATATCTCTTAAAGACGCAATGATGATTGGAATAAATCCGAAAGATACTCCTGCGGCCAAAGAAACCAAATAACCAATAAGCGTATGCTTTTGCATCACTTCAAGTCCATTTCAAGTTAAACGGGATCCAAGAGAAGAGAATTATCATGGCTTAATAAAATCCCAGAGGAGTCATAGAATAAAAATATCTGATTAAGGGAACAAAATTTCAAGTTGAAAGATACAAACTCTCCTCAAACAGTGATTCAACAACGAGAATACCAATTAGTTATTCTTAAACGCTTGAAGAAAAACTTTTCTAAAGGGATTCACTGTATTGCTGAAGTAGATACAGGTTTGGGGAAAAGAGTCCTTACTTATCTCTTGATCAAAGAAGTATTACCAACCCAGCGAGTTTTATTGCTCTTACATTCCACCACCAGTTATTTGGAAACCATTCATTATTTTGAAAATGAATATGGAGGATTTGAGAACAAAGAGTTTCAATCCTTTTCTTCACGAACGCCTACATGGTTACGGAAAAAAATTATTGCTGATGCGAGAATTGTTGCTTCAACCCCCCAAACTTTCGCCAATGTTTTTGAGAAGGTAGCAAGTCCCAAGCCTAAATTTGATGCTATTATAATTAATGAAGTTGATAAAATCGTAAGACGTCAGGGGGATTCAAGACTACTAATATTTCCTTATAATACTTTGATTCCATTTTTCATTCAAGATGCATGGATTGTCGGTATGACTGGGACTCTTCGTGATTCACATATTTTCTATGACCATCAAAAAGATCAGATAAATATTCGAGATGAAAGAGTTACCTTAGATAAACGGATACCTGATTTAGAAGTTATTTCTATGGATGAATTAATGTCTGCCACAGATGTTAATTCTTATATTCAATATACAAAAATTAAGAAGGAATTAGTCGAACCTAGTGATGCTTTGCGACTTATTCTGGAGCATATAGACCAAGGAATTAAGAATCTTCGGGAGTTAATTCTTGAAGAACAGCAAGCTGAGAATCCTACACTTCTCGAGATGATCCCCTCCTCGCAACTAGCGCTTGTTTCTGGTATGTTAGAGGCGAATGATACCCAAAAATACAATGGTTTACTACTTACACGAAAATACACAGTTTCAATGCAAGTGGATAAATATAAGAAATTCCTATATCGACTAAAGAAGTTCGGAATAGAGAAGCAGATGATTCACGCGATTCCAGAGACTAATGCTAAGATTAAAAAGATACTAGATGTTCTCAAGAATCGAGATAGCTCCTCTAAAACAGTGGTTTTATGTTCCTATCTAGATACTGCTCATTTGCTAGTCCAAAAAGTTAATATTGAAGGGTTTGTTCCATTTTTAGTTACTGGAGAAGTACGAAATAAATCTGATGTACTAAATGAATTTAAAAGTCACCCCAAAAAATCTGTTCTTATTATGACGAGTGTAGGGGAAAGAGATATTGATATTCCACAGGCAGACTTGTTAATCGTTTATGATGTTGTAAATACGGTTAAAACTATGTATCAGCGAATGAAGCGCACTCGTGGCGGTTTAGTTCTTACTCTATGCTACAAAAATACTTTTGAGGAGAAGAAAGTGGATAGATTACTAATAGAAATCTCTAGACGGTATCCTTGGTCTTCAATTATAGGTAAATAAGTCGTTTTAAATCAATAGATTTATACTGAAAAATAGGCCGAATCCTCCACCGACTGATCCTAGAAATATAAAAACAACAAACAAGGCAACCCAAATTACTGCCTCCCAACTAAGGATTCTTGTGCCATCTAATTCTCCTATCGGTATCAATTGTGATAGACCAATAAATACGTTATAGGAGACACCAACATATCCTAGATATATTAGGAGATTACTTAATGCTTGACCAGGAAGCGAGAATCCGATTGCAAGAATTATGTAAAATATACCTACTAGGATTAAATTTGAAATTGGACCAATTGTAGAAATATATCCCTTCTTACTTCGTAAAATTTCAGTATTCTCCGACGACGAGGCATTTTTACCTATCCTTGTAATTATCCCCATGGTAAATAGTGGTAATCCAAAAATAAATGCTATGAATACAAATATGAATCCTATCATAGATAAATTGAATTTCCCCGAAGTGCCAAAGTAATTAGCAGCTGATAAATGACTTAATTCATGAATAATGATACTGACTGCTACTACCATCATTTCAGCTATAAATTTTGTAAATGCAACTTGATGCGGTCTATTTCCCCCAAGAATTAGCACAAGGAAACACATTATGCTTAAGTATAATGTTAATTTGATTAATTCTTCTCTGGATAGACTAGTTATAATTTTATAAGTAAACATGGCGACTAACTTATATTTGGAAGATTTAACCTGTTTTTCATTTAGTAATAGAGTAAAAATGGTCAGTGACAACGTTATTGTCGATGTACCTAGAAAGAAAATTACCAATGGATGAAAAATTAACACTATATCATTGAAAATTATCGAAATATCAAGGTCAGGGTTGAAAAATAATTTAACAAGGTTTAGTTCTAAATTGTACAAAAAAATCCAAATTCCAATAAATATCCCGCAATACAGAATAAATTTGGACCTTACCTGCATATTTCGCCCCTATCATATGAAAAAGCCGAATCCTCCCCCAGCAAAACCGATTCCGATGAAAACAGCAATTAAGATTACCCAAATTCTAATATCCCATGCTAGTACTTTAGCTCCATCTAAGATTCCTATAGGAAGTAGATTGAATAACCCGATAAAGACATTAATGGTTACACCATAATACGCACCGTAAAACAGTATTTTACTCAACTGAGGAATTGCTGGAGCAGTTAATACACTTATCGCCATAAGGATATAAAATAAACCAATTAATATTAGATTTGAGATTGGTCCAGCAGCAGAGACTCTACCTCTTATCCCCACACTTGATGATGTTTCACCCCACCAAAAAACTGCCCCAACTGTAAGTATTGGAAAACCTATTAATAAGGAGACAGCCATCAGAATTAGACCCTCTTTCGCAATTTTAAATTCTGCCTTGGCTCCAAACTTCTGGGCAGTAAATTTGTGCATTAACTCGTGGGTGAAGAAACTAATACCAATTACAAAAAGGAAGATTATAGTTCTATCAGGGATCGTATATGTAGTGAGAATATTATCTAGGATTCCATACAAGTAAAGCAGAACAAAACAGGTAATTAACCAACCTATCCCTAACTCTGAGATTTCATTGACTGTTAAGTGAAATTTATCTAGAATTGATTGTCTCTCTAAATCCTTTTTCCAATCTGGAGTCTCTTCCATTTAATTAACCCTCCTTACAAACATGATCACCGGGAAGATAATGCTTACCACAAAGTAATTGCTTACATTTCTGACAACGAAAAGGTTTGTAAATTTTTTGTCCACATGCACTGCAGAACGCTGTTTCAGGGATTTCATCACTTTTTGCATCATCTTTGTGAATTATTCGAAATGTGGAAAGATCAGGAGCCGCTTCAAAGTCCATGCTTACACCTTTAATTTTTTCAGGGCTAAAAAGTAGCACATAAAAGAGTACACCAATCCCTAATGTTACAAAGCCAATTATAATAAGAACCACAGGATTAAGAAAGAAAGACATGAGTGAGGGAATCTGTTCTGAGGGTAAGTCTAGAAAGAAGATAAATCCAATCATAACCATATCTACATTCGTGATTGTACCTTCAATAAAGAAGATAATCCAAGAAACTGCTAAAATACTGAAGCCTACAAAATACTTCTCTGCTAACTGCATCTATATCACAACAATTCATTTCATAATAATTCAAAGATTCCTTTTAGATCAGTGATTATTCGACAATTTGGAATAATCGTGTTAAAATCACTCTGATTAAACATTCCACGCTTTCCAATAAATGAAATTTGATTGTTTTTCGCTCGCTTTGCGTCATGAAGACTATCCCCAATAAATAATATTTGTGTTCTTTCAAGATTGTGTATTTCCATGATATAGTTAAAATGATCCGCACCCTTCTCAAATCCTGGACGAAAGCCAAGGATATCATTGACAATATCAAAATTAATGTTCTTTAAATAGGTTTTAATAATCGATTCAATCGTTCCACTAGAGATACCCACAAGATAATTTTCTAATTTCAACTGATTTAATACGTCTAACGCATCATCAAAAGGCTGTTGTTCATATATTAGCTCAAGTTTCATTTTTTCAAATTCTTCGACAATTTCTGGATTATCTGGATGGTTTGGGGAAATGATATCCATCTGTTGTATGAAAGGTAAACCGGTCGTTTCTCGATACTTTGAACGAGCTTCCTTTTCTGAATAAGAGAAATGCCGTACAAGTAGCGTTATAGCGTTTTTTTCCAAGAAAGGCATACTATCGATTAATGTACCGTCGAAATCAAAGAGAACATATCTTACACTATCGTTCGTCACTTTTGGTGTACACTCCAGTTCATTAAATGCATTTCTTTACAATTAGAAAATTGAAGGAAGAAGAAGTTCATCTATTCTCTTGACGAGACCCTCTCTCCATCTACTCAAAAAGACTTTGTACAATAAGTTTTTAATAAGCTTCTAAGAAGGAAGAATACTGTTGAAGTCGTATGCGTACGTATGATAAGATATTAGCACGAATAATTATAATATTTCTACTTTTTCTTAGCATATGGCTTGCAATCATATTGATCGACATGGATTCACCTTTACGTACTTTTTTGGCCTATTCCAGTTTAGGTCTCTTAGCTTTAGGAATTATCTTCATAATACTTGAGATTTACAATCTAAAAATGGAAAGAAAACTGATTAATGATAATCTAGATGATCTCGAAACAAAGGGAGTACGAGTCTACAGGAAGAAATTTGAGAAGCTTTTATATTCTCGCGATGTAGCAGATCTTCCAAAACTAGCAAAATTACTTTTTAACTTTAATACTATCGCAATTTTACAACCTACTAACCTACAGGAATTGAAAGATTGCTTAAAGGTATGCGAAAAGTTCTCAATTCCGATTATACCTCGGGGGGCTGGAACAGGAGGATATGGTGGGGTTTTACCAACACAAAATGGGATTATCATTATACTGTCCCAAGTAAAAGAGATTCTACTATTTAATCCCGAAACCGAAACTGTAGAGGTGGAAACAGGAATCACCTGGGGAAGGTTGAGAGAATTTCTTCTTCGAAAGGGATATGATCTTTTTACTTATCCATCCTCGGCTCCTTCTTCGTCCATCGGAGGGTGGATTGCTTCTGGTGGCTATGGAATCGGCAGTAGCAAATTTGGGGATGTTTCAGGGAGTGTTCAATCAATAGCATTAGTAGGATTGAACGGAGAAGAAATCCTCTTAGATAAAACATCAGACTTTGTAGGTAATTTTGGGACTTTAGGTATTGTTTGGAAAGCTACGTTAAAGATACGTAAAGTTATTCAATTACATCATATTGCTTTAGGTCTAAAATCAGATAAGGAAACCATTGAGGTATACAATCTTCTCCAGAAAACAGATCCATACTATTTAAGGTATATTGATAAAAAAAGTCTTGATTGGACACTAACTAAGGAAAAAAACGGATCTGAAATTGGGTATACCGATTTTGGTGTTCTTGCAGCTACCTTTTTAGAACCAGATTGGGTAACGTCCCAAGAAATAATCGATAATATTGATGGAGCTTTATCTGACAGTGTTAGTGATGAATTATGGGAGGATAGGTTTTACACATTACGAATAAAAAGAGGAGGCCCATCACTAATCATCAGTGAGGTTATTATACCATCTAATACGCTTAATACATTTTTAGCTAAATTAGAAAATTGGTTTTTGAAAGACAAATACAGTATCGAAGTCATTGCCCTAGATAAAGAAAGATCGATGGTCATGATCTGGTTTCCAACAGACCAACGGAAACATACATTACCGATCATAGGTTCTCTCCCCTATCTACTTCATTGGTTTAGATCTTTTCAAGTAATCAAAATTGCCTGGGATGTAGGTGGTTCTACATATAACAATGGAGGGCTATGGTTAAGTCCATTTCCAGCTGAAGAAAATCGTGAACATATGAAACAAATTTTATGGCGTAAACAGGAGACAGATCCTCTTAATCTCTTCAATCCAGGAAAAATTCAAGGCATAAGAATACCACGCTTCTTTCCGATTATTACTTGGGGCTTATTTTTAAAGATCGGTTTGCCTATATTTCGTGTAGGATATCGCATATTACCAAAACGTTATCGTTAATTCAAAAATAGTCCAAAAGCTAGATTTACTATTCCTTCTTCATGATACTTCGAATAAAATCCTCTATTTCATTGAAGGCAGGTTCTGCATCTGAGGGTTGTAAATACCATCGTAATGAAGTGGTGTTCATAGTATACTTTCTCTTTTCTTCAGCACTAGTTAGCTTATCAAAAATAAAATCTACTGCACCTTCTGCAGTTTGGGTATTTATGACAAGAGTAGGTTGAGAGATATTGGCTAATCGATGATTAGTGAACCCGATGACTCGGTAAAGCTCAATTAAAGCTGTTGTAGGGCGCTTAGAGTAAAAGAATTGCCCTTGATCGCGTAAATCGTCGTTTACATTCTCTTCAACCATTGCAAAGTCTTTTTTGAAGAATTTAACAAAAGGAAGGATATTCTTCACAAGGGCAGAAGGGGAATGTTGACTCGGAGAAATTAAAATGAGTCCATTTATTCTAACACTGAGATGAGACGCGGCAAGGATTGTAGCTAAAACAGATCCGAGTGCCACCCCAATAACAAAAACATGTGAATATAAATCTTTCAAGTAATACAAAGAATCTCGGGCAACTGCGTACCAATCTAACCAAGTAGTGTTTCCGAGATCTTCAGGTACACTCCCATGTCCAGGCAGTAAAGGGGCAATTCCAGAATAACCCTTATTACGAAGATACAATCCTAGAGGGCGAACTTCACTTGGTGAAGCAGTAAATGAGTGTAATAAGAGACAGCTAGTGTTTTTATTCTCATCAGTTCCTTGAAACTCAAATGGTAAAGCAAGGGGGTCTACATCATGCATTTTAATCATTCTTTCAAGTTTTTACTAAAGCTTATGCTAGTGTTATAATTTTGATTAATAGTATGCTACTCATTTGAAATTCTGGACATAGAGAGAAATAATGTTCTATAATCATTTCCAAAAAGATAAAAGGCTTTTTAATTTATGGTTATTTATGAAATCTATGAGTACACTCCGTACGGGGGTTCAGTCACTAGATCTATTTCTTGGAGGAGAAGATGACCCGGGATTACCAAATAAAAGTGTCATTCTAGTCTTAGGAGAACCTGGTACGAAATTTGAAGTTTTTACTCAGCAAATTCTTTTTCATATCCTAAGGTCAGGAGCTACTGAAAAAGTAGTTTATTTAAATTATGATGGAAGACCAATGGAGATTGTAGAAGAATTAGCCATTTATAATTTTCAGCTAGAACCATTTATTGTCGCAAATAATAAATGGAAATTTATGGACGCATTTTCAGCTAGGATAGCAGCTGAAGGAGCTGTTATTGGTTATCAAGCAGAGGCTGGTGTTGATCTCGAGGATAGATACGCTCAAGATTCGCTCCGATTCTTTACTAGAAGGTTTATCCCCGAGATTATGCAGTATGATAACGTCTGTACATGTATTCATTCAGTTTCATCACTACTCAGAACAAATTCAATTGAGAGTGTTTCAATTGCAATTGAGACTCTGAAGTACGTAGTCCGGGATTTAGGGTCTGGTTTACACTTTATACTGATGGTAAAAAACTTACATGATCCAAATGTCGAGGTTTTAGCATCTCACATTGCAGATTTTGTTTTTGATATCTCATTTGGACGTGTTGGTGCGGGTAAGATATCAATCAACTTTTCTGTTCAAAAAGCATGGAAATCAGTATTACTACCCATTTCTGTACCAATGACTATTGATCGGAAAGGTATTAGATTGGAAACAACGGTACGAGTTTAATGAATTCCTCATAAATCTAAGTATTTGTTATTAATCTTAGAAAATCTCTGGTGCCTGTTGCTAATCCTAAAAGGAATACGACCCATAATAACCATCGTTCTAAATTACGATTTTCGAAACCTCGTAGTGACCAAAGAAATAATAATACTATTCCGAATTTGAGGAAGAGGAATGACCATGATCCTACAGGGGATTGGAACAGAAGAGCAGGAAGATAGTGTTTTTCCTCATAAGAGAAATATTCAATGGCAATAACGGTATTGACCGCATCAAACATTTGAGTAATCATAGCGAGTTTCTCTTCTCTTCTGATTGGCACATCTGAGAAGAATTTTTGAGACCACCAATCAGCTGCTAGGTGGAAAACTACTGCGAAAAGAGCTGTAAGTACAAGGATCGTTAGTCCACCAACCAAATTGGTTTGGTCTGAAATCAGTAATGGTACAAATGGTAAAAGAAGGAAGATTTCTAAGATAATACCTATGAGAGAAAATGTATATCTCCAGTTAGAAATGTACTTGTGTCCTTGCAAATATTCCTGAGACAAAATAATTGAAGAGATCCCTAGAACTATCGTTAATAGTATAGTTACAATATATACACCTGGTGTAACGAATACTCTATCTGCGAATAACTCATAGGGGGGAATTACATCTCCGCTAACCGCAACATCTTGTAATGCTCTTAATGTGGATCCAATAAATATGTAAGGTAATATAGCAACGAAAAACTCATTATCCATACGAATGGGAGCAAATGTATCTTCTCCCCATCGTTGTAGACCCCATTTATTCAAACGAACTATGATTTTTCCAACAAGAAAAATCGCAAGAATTCCAAGTGAACAGTATATTATTGTGTTGTAAAGGTTGTAACCTGGTGCTGAGAAGAAATAAGTGTCAAAAAATGCTATTGGATCTGAGAATAGTAATCCTAAGTCATCCATCAGCGTTTCAAAGAAATTATTGGAGGGATTCTGAACTGTAGTCATTGCTAAACAAACCTTAGTGAGTGAAATAGCACGTTCTTGGCTGTTCTTTTTGAATATATCTTATTTATGCTATCAAACTTGGATGAAGGTAACTTCTTAAGGGAAACTTCTAATTTTTCGGAGGAATAATCAATGATTGCATAATAGTAGCAAGCAAGTGGTCCAGGGTTCACATAGGTAATTCCTTTCGTTTTTTTCACAAGCGAGTATTCGTGATAATGACCAAAAATGACTAAATTAGGTGTTACTTGTGCCACAATATCAGAAACCTTTGAAGATCCGCCCGAATTTTTAATATCTTCATTTATTTCTACTTCAAATCGGGGGGGCTCATGGGTTACTAGGATATCGACTTTCGTATTAGCTTCTGATATCTTTTGAGTTATTACATTTAAACAATCAATCCATTTCGAATTATAATCGATTTCATTAAATTCATAGTCGCATAGTGGTACAACA
>JAEOTC010000137.1 GCA_016840035.1 Candidatus Hodarchaeota archaeon
AGTGTCGAAATGCAACTGTCTGGTTTTCTCTTTTATTGTATCATAATTACTAACATAGCAAGTAATAGATTTGGCTATCAAACAACTAGTGATTTGGACTCAGAAGCTAACCTGCAAAAGATTAACAACAATCCAAGACAATTTAAGATAGGTTTCACATTAATCCTCATTGAGCATGTTTGCATAATTTTACTCGCTGTAATGTTGTTTATTGCTTTTAATCAATATAATTTAATACTTGGAACTGTTTGGGTTGTCTTTCGAGGAGGAGAAGGCTTAATTCAAATTTTCAATAAAAAAAATTACTGGAGCCTTCTCAATTTAGCAAAACAGTATTCAGGTGCTAGTGACACTAAAAAAAATTCATTAAATGATTTACGTCTAGGCGTGCTTAAATCTAAACAATCTAATTTTGCATTTGCACAAATTCTATTCTCCATTGGTACGCTAGCATACTCAATCATGTTTGTTACCTCTGGAGTTGTTCCACCAATTGTTGGATGGTTTGGAATTGTTGCCAGTATTCTCTATGGTTTCGGTAATGGAATATTCTTTGTAAAACTTAACTTTGAAGCTTTATGGAATTTAGGGGGTTTGTTAATTTTGTTTTTTGAAATAGTCTTAGGAGGATGGCTATTATTTGTTTCATAGACCATCCCCTAATAATGGACGTTGTAAAATTAAAAAAAAGTGTCTTGACACATGTTAATACATGTTATCTGACATTTTATATAACGTTTTATATAAAAAACTAGTGATACCCAACGATATCTTCCTAAAAAAATTTTTTATGGGAATAATTATGTATTGGGTGAATGAATAGAAAAGTTAATGAAATTATATTTCCATTTCTTATTTAATTTAGAATGACCTATCTGGTATAATGGTGCTAATACAATGGCATTTTTGACTAGAATAACAGTAGATCCTAATGTAATGACAGGAAAAGCTTGTATACGAGATACAAGAATTCCAGCATCAATAATATTAAAGTTATTAGCTAAAAAAGAATCTCACGATCAAATTCTCACATCTTATCCCGAACTTGAGGAAGAAGATATTCTGGCCTGTCTAGAGTATGCTGCATGGAGTGTTTCAGAGAAATCTTTACCGGTGTTCTCATGAAATTTCTTGTTGATATGGCCCTTTCTCCAAGAACTGTAGATTTTTTAAAAAATAAGGGTTATAATGCTATTAGAGTAAATGAAATATTTGAAGGGAGAGGTGTTGACGATAAAAAGATATATGCATACGCTAGAGAAAATAATTACTGCATCATCACTGCTGATCTAGACTTTGGTGAACTTCTAGCATTCTCTCAATCAAAAAGTCCATCGACGATAATTTTAAGATTAGAAGATCCAAGAATTCCAAATGTTAATAGTATCTTGATAGATTCACTTCCAAAAATTTCACAAGCAATAAAAGATGGATCAATAATCGTTATAGAGGACAATAAAATAAGAATAAGGGAATTACCAATATAAAATCTAAAATCTAATGAAGAATTTTTTAGAATATACGGAGGTTCGTGTGTAATACCAACGTTAATTGACTTTCTAGGTGCGAAAATACTACATTCTGATACTAATTTTACGGTAAACGAAATTTTTCTTAGCTGGATAACGTAGTTTCCCGAAACAATCCTAAAGATCCTATATAAATGAAAAATAAAGAAAAGTTCTTCTGAAAGAATACTTTTACGACACTAATGCTGCAATATCTTCTTACCTACTACCAATAGGTTTCATCTAATAAACCTCTATTTGTTTAAACTATCTCTAAAAAAACCACTTCCTCTTTCACACCACTATAATCCTCTTTTAACGCCTCAACGGCAATATATTCTTCTGTTTTAGGCAAAATTCGTACTCTCACCTCTATCTGAGGGCCAATTTCTTTTCCTTTCATAGTACATGGTGCAATCAACCCATTAGAGTTGTTTTTAATCCGTTTAACCTTGTAAGAATTCTTTCGGGTTGAGACATAGAGTTTTCCCTCGTGGTGTGCAAATTGAACGGGAGTTGCGACACTTTTTCCGCTTTTGTAAAACGTAGTAAGATTTATTGTCCGAATTTCCTTTAGATATTCGAACTTTTCTTGTTTCGTTTCCATAATTCATCCCACCTTAGGTGATCAAACCTGGGAAAAAAATGAAAATTTTATCTTTCTTTTGTTTTTCTGCTGATTTATTTGTTGAGATGGGGGGGACCTTGGAGAAAGTAGTCTCAAAAGAAGGGAAAATAATCAAAGAGAAGTTCCATTATGACAACTTTGGGGATGTAGCAATATTTCAGGATTGTTTTGGAACTGAACTCAGTCTCACTTCGAAATCCTCTTAGGTGAATTACCTAAAATCTGTTTTTTTCCAAATCAACAGATCTTTTTGAATATCAATCCCATTAGACATCCCTGAACATTCTCGAATCGCTAAACGTTTGGTTTTAATTCTAAATCTTGTTCTTTACATTGTCACAGTAGAAACTTCAATAAAAAAACGTGATCTTAAATACATGAAAAAATGTAATTACAAGTTTATGTCAAAAACCGTAATGGATCAAATTTGACTGAACTATTCTCTCTCTTGATACAAAAAGTATCAAACAATTGAGGAAGGAATAACATGAAAACTAAGGGAAGATTATTTTTATCTCTAATCATTGGATTGATGTTGATTCAATCCATTAATCGTGTAGCAGCGGAGATTGTTTGGGAGGAAGATTTTGAGACACCTCCTTTTGATTGGACGCTTCAAGGCCACGAAGAATGGTCTATAACTGGACTAGCATATCCGACAAATGCTGTTCCAGAAATCAAAGATGGAAAATTACAAATGCCTGTTGTCACGAGAACTGTAAATCTAAGCGTTAGCTCTGCAATTCGTAATTCAACCGTTGCATATGGAACATGGAGTTTTGACTGGGAAATTAATTCAAGTACTGGAATAGAACATAAAGCTTGGGTTAATGTATGGTTTATAACAGATATGCCTGTGAATTTAACGGGAGTTAATCTACATGGATATTTCTGTGAAGGATACGTACTGATGCTGCAATCAGCCTCAGAAG
>JAEOTC010000138.1 GCA_016840035.1 Candidatus Hodarchaeota archaeon
CCATCTTCACGATATGGAAGCCCTGGTTGAAGGTTTTGAGATGTGAGGAGATCATATGTCTTGTTTAATGTCTGTATATAGCGAGATCGGTTGTTTTCTGCAAGTAAAAACTCAAAAGCTGGTAAAATAATCTGTCTATATCGTGGATCACTTAAGGAACTAATAAACAGCCTTAATTCATTTCGAACGTTGAAAAGCTGACTCCAAATTTGCTGAGTCCAAAAGGAAAAATCCTTTGAAGTTAGATATCTATCAGAAATTAGATCAAACCAGGAATAGAACCGTTCTAGCAGTAATTGTCTATATTCTAGACGTATTTTTGCGGTCTTCATTAGTAAACGTAAATTATCTTGGATTTTAACCCTAATTTCCTCTAGCCATTCGTTATCTGGTAACGGTACATTATGCATTGGAGTTCCGTCAGGTACACCCCACGATTGTGCTGTAATAACCAATCCAGAAGGGGAGTTTGCTTGAGGAAACCGGGATATGGTTAATTCGTTTTGAATAGAATCATGATCACCAATGAAGAAAAATGTTCCGATGCCTAGTAAATTTCCAACCCATTCTGCTAAAGAGACCTTGTTAATTAGAAACAATGGTCCACCAAATAAGAGAGGTTGATGACCTAAATCTAAAAAGCCATGATCCAAACGATCAAGTGTCTCTCTTACCCGAATAGTTAAGGTACCTAGTTTACGATGTCTATCAGTAGCGATATGCCTCAAAATCTCTACATTGTCGTTGTAAGAAGTGAAGTTGATAGTTTTTTGACGTTTTTCAATCATTTTTTTCAACATTCGATAAGAAGAAGGGATTTCATCCCACAATTCACGACTAAGTTCACTCGGATGACCTGTAGCTGCTGTACGATAAATTTCAAGAAGTGATGTGACCTGACCATGCAAAATAGACAATTCCTTCAAATATCAAAAGAATATACTTTACCTTAGAGGAGATTAATATTTGTTCAAATCGTTTCTGCCAAGAATAATGTAGAAAAAAACTCTTCTTACTTGAAAATATCTAAGATTGAAATTGGGGAGGTTTTTGAGACAATTACCCTAAAAATTCTGTTTCAAAATTCTTTTATATCCTGTGAATATAAAACATTCAAACGTAAAAATATTCCAAGATCTAAAAATTCAGGAATCTTTTAATGCAGTTACATTAATAATTCAAAAAATCATTTGGAGATATTTACTATTGAGATTATTCACTTTGTTAAGAAAAAAAAAGCGTGCGATTTCCCCTGTAATTTCTGTTATTTTATTAATTGGACTTGCTGTTGCTGCGAGTGCTTTGATTTTTCTAGTAGTTATTCCACTCTTAACACCTAAACCCGATCTTGAGATGCAAAATGCATATATAGAATACGATGACGAACATACTACTGCGGCAGATGAAGGAGTAGGTTACGGTAAGGGAACAGTAATGCTTTATAATGGGGGCACAGCAAAATCTGAAGTAAATTCGATTAAAGTGTATAATTCCACTAGTGTGTCAAGTGGTAATTGGACAGAAATCATTAATGCTGTCAGTCTTCAGAGTATCACAACTAGTAATACTAGGGAGATAAATCCGGTAAATGAAGATGAGATAACAATTAGGTTCCCTATTCCAGAGGGGAATTATGACAATAGCATGTTGTATAAAATAGTCGTTGGCACAAAAGAAGGAAAAACATTGGATTCCTCTAGTGATATCGAAGAAACCACATTACAACTAACTAAAGATCGTCCTGACATCTCTTTTACAGGATCATTAAATTATATTCGAAGAACGCAAACTATTTCCCCAACTTCAGTGTCTGATAACTCAGCTATCAAAAATGTGACCTATGAAGTTTTATTCCCCAATGGAAGTTTAGCTCTTCCCCCCCAGGCAATAACAAGTTCTTTGTGGAGTTGGAGTTGGAACTCAAGAAATTTATCAAGTATCTTGGGCGATGCTGATACAGGACTCTCAAATGGTGATTACTCTCTGAATATGACAGTTTATGATTATGCTGGATTATCAGATTCTGCTGATACAGGCAGCTTTACGATTGATAACGATTATATTAATCCTAATTTCACGGGCATCGTTGGATCAAGTGTTGAAAATGGGGATGGAATCGCTGAAGTGGGATCCTCATTTACTATTAATGCAAATATCACTGATACTGGGAGTGCAGTATCAGCGGTGGATTCAGCATATCTTTATTATAAATTTAACGATTCGAGTACGACATATTCGACAACGTCAATGCTTAAAACCACGGGAAATACATGGACTGGAAACATACCTGGCCCCTTTTTAGATAGCGAATCGTTGGTACATAATATAACCTATTATTTAGTAGCTACGGATGATGATTCGAACGAAGTAACATCAGTCGATCAATTCGCAGACGTAATTGATACTACCGAGCCGAATTTCGAAAGCCATGTTTTTGAAAGCGAGGCTGTTACAACACAAGATACTTTAGAAGGGACAGAAGGACAAACATTAAGCCTGGCCGTAACGGTTACCGACAAAGATGCTGTCAATAATGTAAATCTATATTGGCGAGAACGTAACGATACTCAAATTCCAACACAATATGGACCGTGGACTTTGACGAGTAACATCTCAGGCACCAGTGACGCGTGGGATTTCCGCATACCAGCACTTAATGTAACATTAAATGGGGTGGAATACTTCTTTAACGCTACAGATCCCTATAATAATACTGCATGGGAAGGAACACCTGCTTCTCCATATCGAATTTTGATCCCTGATGAAATAGTACCAGTCATCGATATCCAAAGTACTATGCCAAGTTCAATTGTTGAAGGTACACCTTTGATAGTCACTGCAGGTATTACGGATAATGATCCTACATTTAGCTGGACAGGATTTGAAACAGGAACAGTCAAACTCACGGTCATTAAACCGGTATTACCTGATCCTGAATACGATATGATTCATATCAGTGGTGACTCTTCACAAGGAGAAACACCAATCTGGGATCTCACTGTTTTAGGCGGTAATTTTTCAACTACCTATTCACCAGTTACCATTCGAATTCAAGCGACAGATCAAAAAGGAAAAACAATAATATTAGATAATTCTATTACGGTGATGGATGCAGGTTTACCACTAATCGATTATGTTAGTGATTCTGTCAGTGTCAGTGGAGCAGACAATCATATCTTGAGTTTTAATATTAAAAACGCTGATGGGGCAGCGACCGCAACTATTACAGATATCCAAATATTACTGCAATCGAATGGAAAGACGATTCTTTCAGGTGAACCGTATTTCACTCAAATTGATGAATCAGGAACAGTATGGACTAATAGTACACCAACTGAAGGAGCAAATGGTACGAAAATCACCTTATCCAGTACTTTTGATCTATCAATGGGATCCACAACAACACTCCAATTAACATATGCTAATAGTACAAGTGGAAATTATGATCTATATGATCTGACGGTAACGGTGACGCTATATTACGACTACCCCGTTGGACAATCAGGACAGAGAATACTTGAATCCTTTAACACTCCAGTTACTCAACTAATTCCCACAACTGAAACCCGATATATGCGAAGTGGAACCGCCACGGTTAACGGACTCACCGCATATGATTTTGGCACCAGCTTATCAGGTTCAATTCATCTATCAGATCCTACGAACACATATTCCTCAGATCTCTCTACTACTTGGGGAATGCAAGTATATGTACTGCATGCTGATTCAAGCCAAACTCCAATTTCAGGAGGCACCGTGGCAACTGTGCAAAGACCAGCTGGAGGAAGTGCCGCAGGAATTCAATCCAACACTTGGAATTGTCCAGAAACTAGCTTAGTCGCAACGGATGCCATAGTGGTCGAGATCTGGGGTCAAGTCGGTGGTAATTCTCCCGAATTACATGCAGAGTTCGTGACTGGCCAACTAGGGGCAGAACAACTCGATTCTGCTACGTGGATAGTACATTATTACACTGAAAGAGATCGATCAGGTGGATTCTTTAGTAGAAGGACTACTGCCATCTTCCATTGGGGTGAAGGTATCTATAACAGTCGAATCGAAGGTATCAAGTATAGTTCTGCTGGTGGTGGAGGTGCATCGATCCAAGCTATACTTGAGATTTCAAACAATTCTCTAACAATGGATCCATCATCGCCAATGATCGATTGGGCAACAGAAATGCAAACCACAATTTGGTTTTGGAGACCTAGATTCACATGTTAGCTTTGTTGATAACTTCACTTGTTTGTCTCTAGCTTGAGGAAATCCAAACTCTCAATAAAATTGGTGCCAGTCCCCAAAACTGGCACTATTTCTTTATTCCAAGAAATCTGTAATTTTTATGAGTACAGAAACCTATTCAGGAAACCTTTAGATATTATTTTTTATAAAAATTAAATGACAGTATTCGCAATCCAAATTCTCATACAATGTATGAGCATCCGACTTATATCATGACAATGAAATTCGGATTGGCTCTTAATGATAAAAACGAATAGCGACAGTGACATCACGATAATTGGAGCAGGGCCAGCAGGGTCATGCGCTGCATGGGAAGCTTTACAGGGAGAATTAGAACAACCAGTTTCAATTATTGAAGAACATCACCAAATTGGGGAACCGGTCCATTGTTCAGGGCTCATCGCTTTAGATGGTCTTCAGAAATTAAAATTGTCAAGGAGAGAGATTAACCGAAAAATTTGTCATAACAAGATTAGAAGAGCAAAATTCATTAGTCCAAATCTTACATCGGTTGAAATCGATCGGGGTTCAGATTCAATGGGAGTTGTAAACCGTGTTTCCTTAGATTCTATTCTTGCAGAACGGGCAAGGAGAGCTGGTTGTGATTTTTATCTTGGACACAGAGTAACGGAAATTAAATATGATAAGAATCACTGGATCCTTCAAATTATGAAAAAAAATCAATCAAGAATTCATAGATCTAAGATTCTGATTTCTGCAGAAGGTACACGCGCCCGATTATCTGCTTCAATAGGGTTACCGACTCCTGATAAGAATTGGCTATTTCCTGCAATACAATATGAGTTCGAGGGGATTCAAAACCTTGAACCAGATTGCGTAGAATTGTACTTTGGAAGAAAGTACGCACCAGGCTTTTTTGGGTGGGTTATACCTATTAATGATGAATCTGCACGTATTGGGGTCGCAATAAGCAGAAAATTTAGCAGGAAGACAAGAGAATTCATTACTCGATTTTTTAAGAAGCATCCACTCTTGAAACCTAGGTTACATAATGCCATTAAAACTCAGCACTACGGAGGATTGGTGCCTGTGTCTGGTCCTATCAATAAAACGTTTCATACTAATTTAATGGTTGTCGGTGATGCTGCTGGACAATCTAAGGCTACTACTGGAGGAGGAGTCAATGTTGGTGGTTTTTGTGGTCGTTTAGCAGGTAATATTGCACGAAAGATTATTGCTGGTGATATTGCTTCCCGTCAGGGGAGTCGTGATTACGAAAAATTGTGGAAGGCTCATTTCGAACCCAATCTTAGCCTGATGAAACTCCTCCGTCGCATGATGACTCCTCTCCCAGATGAAACTTGGAATAAGATAATTCACATTGCAAAGGATACTGATATGGGAGGACACCTCCAAAAGAGTGACATTGATCTTCATGGAATTGATCTTCTCAAGTATTCATTAACACCTCGTGTCTTTGTACGAGGTCTTAATCTCTTTCCTCAAGCTGCTACCAGTTTACTTAGAGGATTATCTATCTAGAAATGAAACAATGATGATTCATGTCTATCGAAAATAAAATTTACTAAGATAACTGTTTTTGAATGTCATCCAACGATTTGACCAAACTTTCAGCGTTTTCTTTTACGACTTGAAAATTGCTGATCATTTTCTGAGACTGTTCGCTATATTGTCGTAAAAAATCAACTAACGGTTTGATGAACTCTTGCATTTTTTCGAGTTGGTTGATACCAATAGATGCAGCTGAAAAATCTCCTTCCTGAATATTATTTTCAGTTGTTGTAGTTATGTTTGATAATATTGTTTTGAAACTGGTAATAAGAGGCTGAATGTCTGAGGTTGATAAGGATTTGAGGGGAACC
>JAEOTC010000286.1 GCA_016840035.1 Candidatus Hodarchaeota archaeon
AATCAGATTTATACGGCAAACATTTAATTTGTACACAGGATTGGACTAAACATGAATTAGATCTCGTTTTAGATCTTGCAGGAAGGATGAAACGAGACCGTTTCGCGTATTCAAGCGTTTTAGAGAACAAAACCTTTTTCATGTTTTTTTATAATCCAAGTGTTCGTACTCGACAGAGCTTCGAAGTTGCTGCAACAGAACTTGGAGGGCATGCTCAATTTCTAGAACCGAAAGCAATGCGGTTAAAAACAGAAAAAACTGCCGGTGAAACGGTAGAAGATGCTGCTCAAGTTATGTCCAGGTATGCCCATGGATTAGGAATACGAATTCTTGAGGATAAAGTCGGTGAGTATGGACAAGGGGAAAATTTACTGAGAGAGTACGCAAAATGGTCTTCAATTCCGATTATATCAATGGCACATGATAAATATCACCCATGCCAAGGATTAGCCGATGTTATGGGCTGGTCTGAATGGTTCCACCGCGGACCACAATATCCACCTGATTGGAAGACATTAAAAAGTAAAAAATTATTAGTTACTTGGGGTCATGGAGCATTAGCTCGTTCTTGGTGTTCGGTACAAGAAGCCATGCTTATTGGATCTCGTTATGGAATGGAAGTTACTGTAGCTAATCCTGAAGGATTCGATCTTGATCCAGAAGTCATTAAATGGACTGAGCAAAATTGTAATGAAAATGATGCCCATTTCGACACAACCAACCATGTCACAGATGGGTATAAAGGAGCCCATGTTGTATATTCACGTCATTGGATGTCACCCGAAGCCTATCAGGATGGTGAGTTTTTAAAACAAAAAGAAGTTGAAAAAGCTTTAAAATATCCTGAATGGATTTGTGATAGTAAAAAGATGGCCCTAAGTAATAATGCAATCTATACTCATCCAATGCCGATAGATAGAGGTCATGAAGTCACTGATGAAGTTGCTTCCGGCCCTCGTTCTTGTATATACGATGTGGCTGAAAATCGTTTGCATGTTCAAAAAGCAATCATGGCCCTTACCATGGGAGGATTTTAGCCTCCCATTTATTCTCCCAATAACAGTTTTCCATTACTCATGGACGTATTAGTTCTAAGAAGCTAAAGTATTTATTTTTACACCACAGAATCTCTCTTAGAGGAGGATTAACTATGATGGGTTTCCAAACTTGTCCCAAGTGTAACCACTCAAGGATTGCTGGTCCTCATAGAGTTCATGCGGACCGAGGTCATTCTAAAATCGATTTACCAGGACTATCTACTGCAACTTTACAGGCCTTTACCTGTATTAATTGCGGATATACAGAATTATATGCTGATCGAATGGGCAGAGATAATATTAAAAGATCAGGCCGTTTTACCTCAAGGCCTAGAACTAGTTCTAGCTCAAGAAGCCGTCGAGATGATGTTTGTCTTACCTGTGGAGCACTGATCAGTGGAGAAACGATTTTCTGTCACGATTGTGGTAGCAAACTGGTTTGAGTTCCAAGCTTGTGGCAAAAACAGTTAACTATTCCATGCCAAAATAAGCTTTTGCACTTTTTATGCCCCTCTCAATGATTGCAACATCTTCAGGATATAACTGAGCAAGATTTGCTCGGATTGCCTTTTCTGCACGAGTCAAGAAAGTAAAATTCTTGGAACGAGTTGATTCGATAAGAAGTCTAACATTATCAAAAATCACATTGTCCACCACTCCTGAAGGTTTCCCTGAACTTAACTGGGAAAATGTATTCCGTGCTTTCTCCACCCCTCCCGAAATTAGATCACAAAGTATCGCACATGAATAATTAGAGGCGGCATATTCGAGAAAATTTAATTCTAAGTTTTTATTTCCAGCTTCAATATAATCATTCCTTGATTCCTGGAAATGAATCCGAGTAAGGTCTTCTGCTGTTTTTCGGGGAGGAGGCGGTGAAGTTGGGGCCTTTTCAAGAATACTCGATCCAAAGCTTCGATTGCGTAATTCCGCTTGGATTTCATTGGTTATGTCTTCATTGCCTAAAATTTGTGAAGGAGGGGCCTCTGATTGATCTGACTGCCTCGGTGATCGTCTTGAATCTTGAAAAGGTGGTGGGGCAAATTCGGATGGAGGAGATTGATCAAATGGAGGGGGTGAAAAATCTCTGGATGCACCAGGTAACTCAGGAAGAGTGGGTTTTGTTACTTTTTGGGGAGTTCGTGGTGGTCGTGTGATTTCGGGAGGTTTGGTTGGTACTGACTCATATAAATCCCCCAATGCCTTCTGAAAATTCTTATCAACTTTTTTGGATAGATCAGGAGGTGTAGGCAAGTCTTTTTTCTTCTTTTTTTTCCTTCCAAAACCTAGGGGCAATTTTACAACTCACCAGTAGAAATCTCAAATTTCTTTACTCAAGCAACACCTTTCAAAATTCAGGGGTTCTCAATATGATGGATGTTTCTGGATTTATAATGATTTATATTTGGAGAAAAGAAATTGAAATCGAAATTAAATTTAACCTTCAGGTTCCTTCAGTAATTTTCAACCACTCACGTTCTCCAAAATAATCATCAAGCCATTTGAGATTAAGATACTTACTAGTAAGATATACTAAATGTCCTCCACACTTGTTTTTGCAATCAGAGCTTCCAAAGTTCGAAAGAATAGCGATTTCGACATCTTTAGAGAAAGCAGCTAAATTTTGACATTCAGTACTCCGTTCATCAAGATTGAGATATGCACGGTGAAGAACAATGGCGGAATGAGTGGTTAGATAATCGATGTGCCAAAAATTTTTCTTTTTTGTTGTGAAGTGCCGTTTCACTCTATTGCGCAATGAATTGGAAGTTAAACCTTTTGCTGATCCAAAATAGAGAAGTAAGCCAGGTTGAAAAGTCCATTTCAATTGTTTGATCCGAATTTGAAACTTTTCTATAGCCTCTAGTACAAGAATGTACGTTCCTCGTTGATCTGCTATCTCATCCGGTCCATTTAACTGAGACACAAATAATTCCTCTCAAGATTCAAGTTTAAAGCAGTATCTTTCATTGGATTCGTTAGCAATTAGTCTGATGTTCTTTGCATGAATGGTCTAGAGAATGAAAAATCTTGGTTGTTTTATCATCAAGAGCAATTAAGATATCGTACTACTGGTTCACCCACTATACGGGTGAAATTTTTTCATTATCCTCCCTATAGACAGAGAGTGAATCTTCTTCAAGCACCGTTGGATTGTAAACTTCATTCCAAAAAGTTAAACTCATATTTTGTCTATATGAAAAAGGTTAATCCACGTGGTTCAATTTATTTTAACAGAAAGGTGCAAATCGAACCAATAGAAAAACGAATTTCTTTACAAGAGGATTGGGGAAGCATCTCAGAGATACCATTGGAAGAAAGACAAAAGTATGCTGAAAGTTCCCACTATTGGCCTCTTCAGAGTTCTGTATTAGATGAAATTGTGAACACAGGATGGTTTAACAAGGAAAAGTTGAATACATGGGTTAAAAACGCGAGTTTATATGTGATCAATTCAATAAAAGTGAGAGAAAAACAAGAAAAACGTTTGGGAGCACAACAGGCATTAACTAAAGGAGTTGGGGATTGTGATGAATTTACAGATTTATTTGTCACTCTTTCACGCTTAAGAGGAATTCCATCACGACGATTAACTGGGTTTTTTGTTACAGATAACGGGAATTCAGTGGAGGGTCATGCATGGGCTGAAGTTTTTTCTCCTAAGATGTCTTGGATACCAGTGGATATAGCTATGAATAATATTGGTTCACACACTGGAAGTTATGTGATTGTAAAAGTGGAAGAATTTAACCCAGCTCTTGCAGATTATCAGGTAAATATCAAACATACTAGTTCTGTAACTCACGAATGGATTCAAACACCCCCTAGTGTTACACGGACAGACTAAGGAGTAATGTACGGTTTAATGACAAACATCAAGAAAGTATTTGCGTATCTAACGAAAAATGCTCATCTATTAGTGTTTGAACATCCAGATCCTGTGACAGGTATTCCTATTCCTGAGGCTGGAATTCAAGTACCTGGTGGAAGTGTTGAGAGAGGTGAAAGTTTAGAAACCGCCGTTAAGCGTGAACTTAGGGAGGAGACTGGGCTAGAAAAAGTAACCTTACAGAGTTATTTAGGCAAAATATTTCATAATTACGACCCTTCAGTCTATGGAATTAAACTGACACATGAACGTCATTTCTTCCATTTTTGCTGTGAGGAAGAAACACCCCCAATATGGACGACAATTGAAAGAACTCCAAGTATAGATCCTGGTCATAAAATAATTCTTAAATATCGATGGGTAGATCTGAGACAGGAAATATCTGAATTGATTGCTGGACAGGGCGCTATGCTTCCGGGGTTAGTGAAGAATTTAAATTTCCAAGGAGAACAATCTGGATAGGTTTGTGAACAAAAAGGCGTTCTTACTAGAGAATTCATAAAATCTCTTCATTTAGCTGAATGATTTTACTCATTCCTAATCTTTCACGTTGAATTAAGCGTTTTGATTCAAGCCTGGAAATCAACCGTGACATTGTGACTTTAGAAACTCCTAGATGATTTGCTAATGTTTGTTGGTTCATATTACCAAAATTATACAGAAGTTCAAGAACTTTCAATTCATTTTTAGGAAGAATAGACTCCCAACGGTTTTTTATAGAGCTCCAAGATAGCACACGGCTTTCATTGATGCCATTATAAGATAATGTGGTTTTTATTGGATCACTTGCACCCATATATTGAGGTGGCACTTGTTTCTTTATTTGATTAATGAATTGTTTAATATTTAATCTCTGGTAATACAGAAGTATTGGAATTACTGCAATAATTATGGAAAGTGAAAAAAGAAAGAAAAAAATATCGAAGAATTGAATATTTGCTCCAACGGTCACTGGAATCTCAATTACATCGATTGGATAGATATCATGAGAACCAATAATCTTGATAAGAATCGTATCACCCAAACCAGAAGTCACTTGCGAATTGATTAAAAAGAGAATTCCTCTAGTTTCATTGATCATAAGCCAAAAATTACCAGTGACATTACAATCTATCCAAGTGGGTGTGTTTATTTCTATGTTAAGATTGAAAGAACCAAGATTTTGGATTTGAAGTTCAATTCGTTGATTAATACTGACATTCCAATCAATTTTGCTAATTTCTAACAGATTTGGGTTTTCTGTTTTAGGATATACCCAAAATGTACCATTAAATCCGCTACATGCCATGCTTGCCCATTCATATCCTACTATATTGCCATCATTGTCTTTCTCTGGATTTCCTAGTTGACTTTCAGGGACATTATATTCAACTAGATCAATTATGCTGGCATCTAAGAAAATAGTAGTAGATTGCTGGTCAATCCACGCCCCCCAATCGATTCCTAAGCGGTATGTATATAGACCTGAAGTATAAGATTGACAATTTCCAACATAGCTCCCTCTTAATTTTGTTTTTTCTCCTATAGGCAATTCTAAATCACTTTGAAAAAGACAATATTGAGTATCATTCTTATAGAATAACGAATCATTCAGTAAATATATTTTATCATCAGGATAGTCAGGGAAATATAAATAAGGTGTGCTGATTGAACTATCTGGAAAACTAACGTTTCCCATTATCTCTCCATTCGAACTATATTCATTTCCAATTATTAATAGGTCAAAAGTACATGTGTATCGTCCTTCTGCTAAAAGAGTAAAATATATAGTGGCCGTACTAATTGATAGATTTGTTTCATAGAGTTCCTCCTCATTAACCAAGGGAAAGGGATAATTTGACGAAATATTCAAAAAATGGAAATTCCATGTCAATAGAAAAGAAAGAAGTAGTATTTTTTTGAAATGAATCTCCATGTGAATCTTCAATCCATTACTATATTGATTTTTTTCTAAATCCAGGTATTCTTCGTTTTCTTTTCTTGAATATCAATACTGAGAGAGTTGTTACAATTATAATTATGCTAAACCCATATGGAGGTTTAACAGTTGTCGAAACATACCCATTTATTATTCTAAATATCGCATCGGACGTATCTTCTGAAGTTAAACCTTGATTACAGTAAGCAATTACTTTAATTACATAATTACTTCCAGATACTATCGTACTACTATTCCAAACTAAAGCTGTAAAGCTTATATTAGCCGCTAGTAATAGCCAGTTGGAATCTTGACTAGAGGAGATAAAAATATCATATGTAATTTGATGCATGTGTGAATCTACTGCTGCTATCCAAACAATTGTAACTTCACCATTAATTGTTTCTCCACCGTTTGGAAAAAGAATTTTTGGACTATATAACAAATGATGATAGGGTAGATTTTCATAAACAGGCTTCGATAAGGGATAAGGATCGTGATTATTCAGGTATAACTCATAGGGATTATCAATAAATCCATCATTATTAATATCAGGACTAATCCAATCACTCCAATAATTAAAGACAAAAATATTCTCTTTTGAATCTGAACTTATTTCTTCAACAGCTTGAGTATTCCAAAATGGCCTATGTCTTGGATTTCGGTTATTTTCGAATAAAGTGTTCCAAGAAATTATAAAATTCCTGGAATTATGAAGATATACTCCTGCTCCCTTATTAATGAGCAAAGTATTATTAAAAATCAATCCATTTTTGACATCGTAGAAATATATTCCTAAATTCTCGTTATAGGAAATGAAATTGCTTGATATGTTTACTTGGTTTGAATTTTCAATTAATATCCCTTCAAGATAGTTATACGATATATTATTATTATGGATAGTAATATTTTCACTCCCTAAAATGAGAATCCCATGTTGTGTATTATTTAATATCACGTTATGCGAAATATCACAGTTTTGAGAACCGTAGATATAAATTCCAATCCAATTATCATTTCCAATGTTGCTACCGCTTATTACGATATTCGTACTGAAGGCAGTTAAAATTCCTCTTGAAACGTTGAATAAATCTTGATTAATTATTTTGATATCATTACAATTTACTAGAATGATTTGGCCTACACCCGTTGGGACGATTTGTCCAGTTTTTTCTAGCCAATACAGAATTGGTTTTCCATTCACTGTATTATTTTTGATTTCAGAGAGAATATAATGTTCAGGTCGACTTCCCTCGATATTGATTCCACCCTTAATCAGAGTATTATCTAAAATAGAGGTACCAGTTGAATAGGAGAGCTGAACACCAAAATTACTTGTGATATAATTCTGAAGGATCTTATTATTCGTCGAATGATCAATCTTAATACCAGAAGTAGAGGAATTAATAAAATTATTCGAAATAAAGTTCATATTAGACTCATCAGAAATCGCAATCGAAATCTCACCACTAAAAAAAGTATTTTCAGAGACAAGATTTTCCGATGAATTGGTAAAAAAACAGTTAGAAAACGAATTTTTGATCAAGGAATTATTCCATGAACTTATGAGAATTATATTCTTGGAACTGGGATAATTAACTGTATTATTGGAGATTATTATATTATAAGAAAAAATGAGTGATATACTATTAGGTGTATCGAACTCTTGGTTTGTTAGATTTAACGAATTACAATTTACCAGAATTACTTGACTTATTCCATTTGGAATAGTTTCACTCGATGTATCCTGCATGAAGTAGATAGGTTTGCCATTTAATGAATTATTGATTACCTCAACCTGTTTATACGTTTCGAGTTTATTTCCAGTAATTTCCAGTGAATTATTGATGAGGATATTATCATTTATTCTATTATATGGAGAGTGGACGAGTTTTATTCCTTCCTTAGTCCTTTCATCGTTGTTGGCAATATTGTTTCCTGTTACAGTAATATATTCAGAATTACCAAGATAAATTCCGTAATATTCATTATTTGAAATTCTGTTCACACATATCGAGATATTTTGGGAATCATGCAAATAGATCCCAATTCCTTCAGAATATGGTCCTACACGACTCATGTTACTAATTAAATTGTTATTTATCTCTCCATTGGCAACTTTATCCAGAAAAATTCCATTTTGCCCTGCTTCTGATCCAATAAAAGTACAATTGATAATTTTAAAAGAAACGTTACAATGTGAGATTCTAATCCCAGAATAGGGATAAGGTGGTTTTGTGATATCATCAAAGACTAGATTGCTTATGATATACGGATTCCCTTCGGTTCCATCCCCAGTCCATCCTTCCTCCAAGGCTTTAGAATGAAAATCAGCATTACCTTCGATATTTATTGGAGAATGTCCAATATCATTAACTACTTCCTGTTTAGATATTTTAGTGACAAGAGGTAGGTTTTCCCAATGTGCTGAACTCTCTCCTCTCGAATTGTTTGTTAAGGAAAATGACGAGTAAGATATCAATATTAGAATAACATATATTGAGGAGAGGTGTTTTGACCTATTTATTTTTATCATCTTTCTTGATTATTGATCTCCGTTTTACTCGTATAGCGAATATGACAAGGGAGAACAGACCTAATTCGATCGGAAATGATGGTATTCGGGGTTTCGGGCCGGGTGTACTAGTAGTAGTGGTTGTTGGGGTGGATGTTATCGTAGTTGTGGATGTCGTTGTATTTTCTTCAGTTGATTGATAATCATAAACCCAGGTTTCGTTTAAAGATGTAAAATCATCGAAACATCCACCAAAAAGAATTATTCGATCTGACTCCTTATCGTAAACCATCCCAAACCTTCTTCTAGGGCTTAAGGTTGTGCTTACTATTTCATTTATCCATGTATTCGTGTTAGCATTATAGACCCAAGTTTCTCCTTGATTTATAAGATTACTATTGGCTCCTCCAAATAAAATGGTGCGATCCGATTTTGAATCATAAGCTAAACCATGATTAATTAATTCAGGAGGAGATGTAGAAGGATTTATATTTGTCCATGTATTATTATCATAATCGTATGTCCAAGTATCTCCAACTGCCACTGGAAACGGAGGAAGTGCTGTTGATCCTCCAAATAGAATAACCAGATCTGATTCTTCATCATATATCATTTTATGTCCCCAACGAGGTGAAGGTTGTACGGGTGGAGTCATATTAGTCCATTCGTTGGCATTGAAATCATAAGCCCATGTATCTGCATAGAGATTATCTCTACAAAACCCTCCAAAAAGAATAATTCGATCCGATCCCTTATCATACACTATATCTGCGAAACAACGTCCGATAGGTTGTGTCGAAGGATCCATAAATGTCCAAGAATTACTCTCAAAGTCAAATGACCATGTTTCATTCCAACATATCCAATCCCACATACCTGTTTTTAATCCACTGAAGAGAATAATCCGATCTGATTCTTCATCATAAGCCATTGAATGCCCGTTGCGTTCGAGGGGGGTGTTTATAGACAATAAATTTGTCCATGTATTAGTATTATAATCATAAGACCACGTATCTTGATACTTTTCACGAGATAATATGCGGAGTCCACAACAAATAATAATTTTATCTGATTTTACATCATATACTGCCTCGAAATCAGCACGAGATGGTGGGGTGTTTGTTGGTGACATGTTCGACCACGTATTTTCTTCTTTTGGGGATATTATAGCACTTTTACCAATTTTGGTTTCAACTGTCAAGATTAATACGATCATTATTAGACAAGATAATAATACCGGATTTTTGATGATTTTTCTATAGGACAGATAAATTAGCGCCATCATTAATACTATCAAAGATTTTGGTCTTATGATGGGGAAATTATCATTTATATTGTTATTGACTTTTGAAAGAAAGGGGTGAATGGTGAGGATGAGAAATTCTGAATCCTGAGGAATTATTGTAATTGTGCTTTAGAGAATTCAACTGCAATCACCATTCTCCGAAATTCATATTTTAAACGTCAAAACCTCCTCTTATTTTCTAAACGATTCCCTCCAACGTTTTCTCAGAATAGATATTGCGATAAAACCCGTTGCAATGATCAATAGTGTAAAGGAAGGCGTACTATCAGGTGTTGTTGTCGTGGTTGTACTAGTAGTTGTTGTTGTCGTGGTTGTACTGGTAGTTGTAGTTGTCGTAGTAGTTTCTTCAGCCAATTGATAATTGAGACTCCAAGTTTCGTTCAAAGGCATTCCAGCATGAAATCCTCCAAACAAGATAGTTCGATCTGATTGTTTATCATATGTCATCGCAAATCGTCTTCTTGGGCCTAAAGATGTACTTACTGTTTCATTCATCCAAATATTCGTATTGGAATTATAAACCCAAGTTTCTCCTTGGTTTATTAAACTACTATTGGCTCCTCCGTATAGAATGGTGCGATTCGATTTAGAATCATACGCTAAACCATAGTTTAGCAATGCTGGAGGAGATATCGAAGGAGTTACATTTACCCATGTATTTGTATCATAATCGTAGGTCCAGGTATCCCTAACTGCTACAGGAGGTGCAGGTAGTACTACTGATCCTCCAAATAGGATAACCCGATCCGATTCTTCATCATATATCATTTTGTGTCCCCAACGAGGTGAAGGTTGTACAAGAGGAGTCATATTGATCCATTCATTTGAATTGAAGTCATAAGCCCATGTGTCGGCATAGATAATGTCTCTACTAAACCCTCCAAAAAGGATAATTCGATCCGATCCCTTATCATATACCATACCAGCCCAAGTACGTCCTATAGGTTGCGTCGCGGGACTCATATTGGTCCAAGTATTATCATTGTAATTATAGACCCAAGTATCATTCCAACATGTCCAGGTCCAAGGACCTGTCTCGGATCCACTAAAAAGGATCGTTCGATCTGATTCTTCATCATAAGCCATTAAATGCGCATTTCTTCCCTGTGGCATTGTAGGAGGTGACATATTTGTCCATGTATTACTATTATAATCATATACCCACGTATCGGTATAAAATCCAGGTAATTTTAATCCGCTGAATAGAATAAGTTTATCTGTTTTGATATCATAAGCAAAATCTGAATCTAAACGAGATCCCGGTATGACCGTAGGTTCCATATTAGTCCATTCATTAATTTCCCGTACGGTTAGAAGAGTAGAACGACCAGTTTGTACTACTACAATTGAATTGAAACCGAAGACTAACATAAGTACGAAAAGTATCTGAATTAATATTTTTTTACGTATTTTCAAAGTTATTCATTCCTATTATCAAATATCTGTTGTATAAATTAACAACACAAGGCTAATAGGTCATAGAAACAGCAGAAAAGGAAATGGTTTCAAGTAAATGTAACTACTTATAGATAGATCCTTCCACTCAACGAAATAGAATCTTTCAAGAAATTGCATATTTTGGAAGTTCGAAGTAAGACACACAAATTATATATCAAATCTAAAGAATTTTTTTTCAATATAATCAGGTTGGTAGGATATTGGAGATTAGTAAAGTCACGATTCCAGAAAATGAATTAAAGGAAAAATATACAGATGAGAAATTGTTGGAATTTGGAAAAACATTTACTGATCGTATGTTTAAGATAGAATTTATTAATGGAGAATGGAAAAAACCTCGAATCACTAAATATAGTCCTCTCACCCTAGAACCTTCTGCTATCGCTCTTCAATATGGACAATCGATTTTTGAAGGCCAAAAGGCATATCGGACAAAGGAAGGGAAGCTTAATCTATTTCGACCTGAAATGAACATTCAACGGTTTAATAAATCAGCAAAGCGGATGGCTATGCCTGAAGTCGATCCTGAAATATATATGGAAGGGTTAAAAACACTTTTAGATTTAGAGCGAGAGTGGACACCTAAAAATATAGGATCAGCCTTGTATATTCGGCCAACCATGATAGGAACTCAAGGAAGATTAGGGGTTGTGCCTTCCAATGAGTACTTGTTTTATATAATTCTTGCACCAGTCGGACCATACTTTCCTGAAGGATTTAAACCAATTAAGATCTGGGTAAGTGAGAGATACATTAGAGCGGCTCCAGGTGGGACAGGATCTGCAAAAACAGCCGGAAATTATGGAGCTAGTCTCATGATTGGGCAAAAAGCCTTAAAAAAGGGGTATAATCAAGTTTTATGGCTTGATGCGATTCACAAAAAATACGTTGAAGAAGTAGGTGCTATGAATATCTTTTTTGTTTATAATGATATTCTTTATACTGCCCCACTAGAAAGTGGAACAATTTTGCCAGGATTAACAAGGGCAAGCGTAATTCAAATGGCTAATGACTTTGGATATACAGTTAAAGAGGAAGCACTATCGATGGAAGAGATAGTCATGGGAACTAAGGATGGAACATTGCAAGAATGTTTTGGAGCTGGAACTGCAGCAAGTATTGCGCCTGTAGGATGTCTCCGCTATCAAGGAAAAGAACATATCATTAATGATTTTAAAACTGGGGGTATAACACAAAAAATCTATAGTAGTTTAATTGATATTCAATACGGGATCGTTGATGATCCCTATGGATGGATTGTTTCGGTTTAATAATTTGAAATATTACTTCGAGTATCTACAATTAGTTATATTGTTAAAAAAGAGGGAACTGATGGTGGATTGGGAAGTATATCTAAAAAAATTAATATAAATTACGTTTGAAAAGGAAGGTTTAATTCTAGGTGGTTTAGCTAATATTCTACTCTTAGATAGACTCTCTCATTAGATACAGTTTTAATCCTTCACTATTAGTCTGTAATAAAAATATTTACATCGACTGAGGACTGCTGAAAAATGAGAGAATATGAAATTTCACTAGGTATGCATAAGAAAGCTCATGACCCAGAATTAAATCCATTTTTGATATTGGGGAAAGAAAAATTTCTGCTTGTCGTTCAATTAATTATAGTACCTATAATTATAACTAGCCTTACTGTATTCTTCGTGGTTTTCATTGACCCAGATATTAGTTTATTAGTTTTTGCTCTGGTTAGTGTAATATTTTTGTTGTTGGGAGTTATTGCAACCCAAAGCATTTATCGGAGAATGAGAAAATTCCGGGTGACTGGGTCTGTGATTCAAGATCTGATTAGAATTCTTGAAATCTTCGGGTTACGAATACAATCAGCATTATTTCCTTTATTCTTTCTCATATTGATATTTTCTCTATTCAGTAATAATGCTGAGGAAGGATCAACACTCCCTATCAACGCGATTCTACAAATTTTAGGGTTAGTATTAGTATTTGTAGGGTTCCTCTTGATATTAAATTCTTTCTTAAATCATATTGACAGTTATAACCAGCGAGTAATGGCATTAGATGATCGTACTCCCGATGATAAAATTAGACAGGAATTGAAAGATTGGGGGAAGAGATTAGGTTTTAATGATGTTAAAATACGATTAGCTGATCTTCCCCCTAACTATTTTGGAAAATTAGCAATAGGATCAAGGGTACAAAATACTGTTTATCTAGCTTATTCCAAAATTGCTCATTTCCAGACGGATGGAGACAGCAGTATAATATACTGTGTCAGAGAGATGTGTTGGTTATCGTTAGAAAATCGCCCCAGATATTACCTCTATTATCTCCTACACAATACCCTATACACACTCTATCTTGCTTTTTTTGGTCTCGTTATCTATTCAGCAACTTCAGAGAATAATTTAATACAAGAATCATCACTTATTTTTTGTATCATTGTTGTAATTGTTTTAATGATAGCTGATTCGTTTATTAAGGCGTATATCAGCTCATATGCACTTCTTCTTGAGTTAGAATCAGATGTTGAGGTAGTGAAAGTTTTAAGTTCCGAAGAACGACCTCCTGAAGAGATAAAACGCGCATTAAGGTTGATCGAAAAGATCGATCCGCTTTCAACAGGGTATCCAGGATTTAAGTATCGCAGAAATGCACTCATGCCTAATTCTGAAAGAAAAACATATTGGGACAATCTATAACATCAAAAGAGAATTATTTATTCGGCTGATTGAGAATTTCATTGCACAATTTATCGGCTTTTCGAATCCACAAATTAGTTCTAGGGACATGAAGAAACTTAGTGGATGAAAAAGCTAAGGATTTCTTCTTCACTTTTTGGTATAGGACTTTTAGTTGAGGGTTTTTTACCTGATATTCTCCATTAAGTTGCTTTATAACTAGTTCACTATCCGAATATATTGAGATGTCACCTTTAGTAAACTTTTTCGTGTTCTCCAACGCAATAATAATTGCTTGGTACTCTGCTTGATTGTTAGTACGTGTACCAAGGAATGAGCTGTCACTATGGATTAGAACTCCCTCCTGAACAAGAAGAAATGCCGCCGCAGCTAAACCTGGATTGCCTCTTGCTGCACCATCAGTGAAAATTGAGAACGACTTATTTTCCATTCTAATTTATTACTAATCTTTTGTGTTTATTTGCATCTCTTTTGTCATACTTTTTCCAAGAATTCGTGAGGAAAAATAAACTAATCCCGCAAATAAAATTGCTAATCCGTAGAGAACAATGGGTATCCAAAGAACTTCCATTCTAAAGAAATAACTTATATCTCTTCCATATCCAAACGGTATAGGAACATATAGCCACAAGAGGTAGCTCGAAAATAGAGCGAATATCAGCCAGCGCCATTTTGTTTCAATTTTTAGTCCATATAAGTAGGTCATTACGACCATGAAACTGAACCCAGATAAAAACATGGGCCACATATCT
>JAEOTC010000139.1 GCA_016840035.1 Candidatus Hodarchaeota archaeon
TTCTTCTAGACTCGAGAATCACATCCGCAGTTACGAATCCATAACCTAGTTTGTCTCTTGCTGTTTGAATAATTTTTCCAGCAGTTTTTTCACTCATGCTTCCCAGAGATGTTAGCTCTCCAATACTGACTGTCGCTATAGATTCAAGCGTGTTGAAACCACTATCTTGAAGCTTTTTAGTTAATGCGGATCCTACACTAGGAAGATCCCATGTGTCTGTATGAGGTTTATTATTCTCTGTTATAGAGTTTTTTTTTGATGAATTTGATATTTTTTGCATTTCAACCACGATTGAATGAATTTCCTTGATATCCCATCATGATTATAGTAGACTCCCAATATTAAAAATAAAAGGCTGACCCACTCTTTGTTCCGAGAAAAAAATTCTTTTTTGCAGTCTTACTAATTCTTCTCTCCTTTAAAAATCCTAAAAATGGAATAGCTATCGTGATGCTTGAAGAAGGAAAATAAATTTTAGAAGTTGCACTTCTGAGCAGAGAACATCTATTGTCTCAGTTTTCTATGAATAAAGTCGGGAATAAATAGAAAATGAATGGAAATCTTCTTTTTAACAAGAGGAAAACTATTTTAAAGAAGAATTACATTGTCATAGGTTTAAAGGTAACCATGGGGTCATTTTCAATTATCTCTCTCCATTCATTATAGATAATTCATCGAGGTTTCTTGATGTGATATTGTCAAAATTATAGCTTAAGACGATGTTTTTAGTGGTGATTTTAGTGAGTTCGTTAGTCAATAGGAATTTCTACTGATATGAAGAAGCTCTTCCAATCACATCAATTAGCATTGAATTTATGAAGATTTTATTAGGAATTGGAGAAAATCAATCATTAACCTATACTCCAGATTTTTATTTTGGACTTGGTTAGAATCTTATAAGCTAATTATTCCGCATCAAATTAAGGTTTTCAATATTTGAGGATTAAATGTCTCCCTCTTATCATCTATGATAAATGGTGATTGGACATCTATCATGTATGAAACAATCTGAATAGGTTTTGGTGGTGAAAAACACACTTGGATGGTTCAAAATTTGATCTCAAGAAGTATTTTATCAAAAAACATACTATCATTAAAGATGAACAGATTTTTGAACCAATCTATATTCCTGAATGTCTCGTACATAGAGAGAAGGAATTATCTTTACTGGCTAGCTATTTTAAATCTACCATTTATAAAAATTCAATAAATTCAGGGGGATCGGTGAAATCGGGGAAACAATTGATAATCCAAGGATCGGTGGGGTTAGGAAAGACAGTTGTAGTAAAACAATTCGGACTTACCCTAGAAGATTATTGTCAAAATAGAGCTGAAGATAATATCATCAGAATATCTTTCTTTCATATGAATTGTCGTAGACAACGATCATGGTATTTGATATTCACGTCCATACTTCGCCATTTAGTTCCAGCATTTCCGATTCGGGGATTTAGTGCTGATGAATTGCTTACTTACTTGATCAAAATTGTGAAAGAGAGAAATCAAGGTCTCTTAATCTGCCTAGATGAGATAGATTACCTTTTAACTGAATCTAAGGGGCAAGATCTGCTTTACTCACTGATCCGTCATCATGAAGGAGTTAGTCTGAACGAGCAGGCCCAAATTTCACTAATTCTAATAACTCGGAATCCTCATTTTCAGACATTTTTGGATCCTGCACTACTATCTTCATTATCTAATAGCGTTATCATTTTTGAACCTTATACTTACAGTCAATTGCTTGACATTCTACTACAACGTGCTCAACGAGGATTGAATGAAAGAGGGTACTCTGACGATATTCTTAAAGCAATCACATCTATTGCGAATAAAAGTGGCGATGCTCGTTATGCTATCGAACTTTTATGGCGTTCAGCAAAAGTTGCTGAACAACAAGAGGCGAAGGAAATCGAATTTGAACATGTGAGAAAAGCCCAGATCAGTGTATTCCCAATTAAACATTCTATTGTTACTGATTTATCTCCACAGCTGAAAAGTGTACTATTATCTCTTGCTTTGCTGCTCAAATGTGACAAAGATCGTGCTTTTGTAACAACTAAAGAGGTACGAGAAAAGTATAACGAAATCTGCATCTATTCACAACTAAAACCACGAAAACAGACACAATTTTGGTTATATCTTCAAGAACTGGAAAAGCAAGGTCTTGTTGAATTGGAAGTACATAACACACATCATAATGGCAAATCTTCTGGTAGAACAACCTTAATTGGAATTTCTGATTTCCCAGTCGACGAACTGCTCCATTTACTTGAAGTGAACAGTTCTTCTAGTCATACTTCATAATAGAGATGTTGAGGTATTGGGTTCATCTTTCCGTTCTTGACGATCAAATAATATGACTTGATTTGACAAGATTAATACAAAAAGGATCATAGGAAAAAATTGAGCAGAGATTCCCGATATCACTAATAGAGAGCACAAGCTAGTAACAATTAGACGTTGATAAAAGTCAGAAATAATGAAAGCGATAATTAAAATGCAAGCAAAGCCTATGAATGTGAATACCCAAATAATTGACTCTAGTCTCAGGAAGAGAACAAGTTCAGATACTAGAGAACCACCAAACGATCCATCTAGGATTCTCTCTTCAGTATTATAGAAAAAAACTGTGGAATTAAGAACCTCCAGCATACCAAAGGGAAACAGGAACATAAAAGTCATTAATACAGTAATTAAAGATTTAATTATACTATCAAGTATCTCTCGTTTTCGAAGGCATTCTACTATGTAAGCAACAATAAAGATCCCTGTAAAATACTTTGATAACATACTTAAAGTCCAAAAAACAACAGTCAAATTTGTCTGCTCTTGTTTATGGAAATACCATCCAGCAAAGAACAGAGTTTGAGCCAGACACACATTGTTCCAAATTAGTATTATGAAGAGAGCCATACTTAATATAACAGCCTGTTTCAACTTAGTTTCAAGAATTTTACTGATTAAAAAGGCTGATATGGCTAAAAATAGCAGGTTTGAAATCAGAATACCCATTGCATTGAATCCTGGAAGATATTCAGGAACAGCAGATCCAGAAATTATCGATGAAACAAAATTCATACTCCCCAACAAGAGAGCATAAGTAAGTAAATCTACAGGTAGATAAGGATAAGTAGTATACCGAAAGCCTCCACCCAATTCTAAACTTCTAGCATGACGAACTCCTTCTACAACATAAGGGTTTTGCCCTTGCCATAACAAAAGGGAGGCATCAATCACTCCCACCGTGATATCTCCTGAGAAAGCGATATCTCGAAAGATAATTAAAATAAGAAAGGAAAAACCAATACCATAATAGAGTATCATAGGTGAAAGCTGGAAAGTCCGCTTAGAGATGGCTACCCACAAACCCAATATTATGACAACATTATAGGCAATAACACTGACCCAATAGCTGGGATCTAACACAAGAAAGTCGTTCCTAATGAATGCAAATAGAATAAACAAGAAAAAAGGAGCTGATAACGACAGTCCAATTAAAAGTTCCATCTTATAGGTTTGTAACTTCAAATATACTTGAGAGAAAAAGGACTCTGTCATTGCTTTCCATCTAAAACTGTTATATACAGGTTATCGCCAAAATAAGGTTATTTTGAGGAACAAAAAAAGGTTGTCGATTTTCAAATATCAGCTATAGATTGATACAGAATTAATTCTGTTCTATCCTCTATTGCTATAATGACTCTTCCTTGGAAGAAAATACCACATCTTAAGTATGAAAATAGTATAAAAAACAGAAAAAAAGACTATTATTACTTTTTAAAGAAAAAAAAGAAAAAAGGGGAGAAAAGCTTCCTCATCGTCTTTTCTTATAGATAAGGGGAAGAGCTATGAGTCCACTTAATACAACGATTGTCTCGAACCCAGGAGTAATTTCAAGTGTATCTTCGGTTGTTGTTGTTTCCTCTGGTTCAGTTGTTTCTGGTTCCGTTGTTTCTGGTTCCGTTGTTGTTGTTGGTGGTTCAGGCCATTTTGTTATCGCAAGATCTACATAGAGATCGACGTACAAACCCACAATATCGATTGGGCCTGTAATATTCCATAGATATTCTGCAGAGGTGGAAGATAAGATTTTAAAATCCATTACGATTTTGTCCTCAGTATTATTGTCTGTCACTGTCAGGTTAACATCAGTATACTCCTCAAGACCAACGTGAGAAGTATTTTCTGACCAATCCAGGCCAAAATCAAAATCATCGATTTTAAGCTTGTCACCTGGGTCGTTCAGTTCTGCACTTGCCTCTACTACCTCAAGGAATATTTCATTAGTTGTTAATTCTCTAGCTTGATCCACAACCTCTTCTATGAAGATAGCAGATCCACCAGTGATATCCCAATCAGGCGTTCGAACAGGCATAGGAATGAAATTTCTAGGGTCTTGGTCAATGGGTAATTTTGGCCCGTCATCTTCATTTTCGGAACCAGTACCTCCATCTGGGTCGCCCTCGGATTCACCATTACCACCCTTCGGAAACATCATGAACAAATTCTGATTAGTCATGTACGAAGTGTAGGACGTACCAGCCAATTCAGAGATTTCTAACACAACGAAATAGGGAGTGTATGCTTCGAATGTCGGACTACTGGTGTTAATCCATGTGTCAAAGTATTTATACTCCTTTCCTTTGTCGTCGACGTCTTTCTTCTCTGTATAATTAACTGGACCGCTATATATGCCTTTACCTGCATCGAGCATCCATTCAAGATTATCTTTAAGTGACTTATCTTTATTGTAGTTAGATTTGTATTCTGCTTCTTTGAAAACATGTGCCTGCACAATACCTGGAATTTGATGACCTTTATCTCCGATTTTTAGTGATTTAGGATCACTAGTTACAACAGGATACCAGGCTGTACAATTTCCTTTCTCATCAGTAGCGGTGCAAAAGCCGTCATATCTTTGGTAAAATAATGTGCTATTCATGTATGGTTGAGCGTCAAACATATTTATTGCAAAGTCGCTATAATGGTGTTCATCGCCAGATTCTGCAATGGGATAATAATAAGCTTCGAGAGAAGTTACTGGTGGTGCCTCACTTTCGCCAAATAGGTATCCAACACGATCCTTCATGAACAATTCTAAATCGAGAATATAGCCATCAACATGATAGTATAATCCATCAATAGCATCAATAGTGTAATTCAGAAGATGTTCACCAGTTAACATATCAACGGCACCAGTGAGTGCTGTTAGGAAATCGGTAACAAACTGTTCTTCTTCTGTTGAAACATTAACCAAATCAGCAGTGATGTTAAGATCAATGTCCATGATGTATTCTCCGCTATCACCTACCGAAACAGGAAGATCAGATTGTTCAGTAGACTTCAATTCAAATGCCAACGAAATTTCTTCTTCCGCTTCAAGAACACCATCCCAATCAAGATCTTGGTATGCTTCAACAGTAAAATCTGTTAAAAAGCCAGTGGAATTCCATGTTGCGACAAGTGTCACATTACTCAGGTCATCACCTGAAGTTGTGTTGAAATTGTCAACTTCTATAGTTAACTCCAACGAATCACCTGGAGTGTGTACGGTTGATATGTTAATAGTGAAATTATTGTTGGGGTCTGTTGATGGTGGAAA
>JAEOTC010000140.1 GCA_016840035.1 Candidatus Hodarchaeota archaeon
TAATTCTTCATGTTTTTAACCAGAAATTATTATTTATTCTTACCCTATTAGGAATAAGCATAGTAACATTTTCAAGAGTCATTATTCCCGTTTTAATAGGAGAGATCATTGATAATGCTCTTTTATCTCAAGAAATAAAGAATTTGGTACTTTTTCTCTTAATATTTTTCATCATCTATTTTTTTCGTAATGCCATGGATTATCTAACCATGATGGTTGGTCATTATCTAGGATTTAGGGTCGAACAATCGATGAGACAGGAATTCTTTGATAAACTCCAGTACAAACCACTACGATATCATGATAAAGCAAGAACAGGAGATTTGCAAGCATTAGCTACTAATGATCTTCGGATAATTAATACAATGATATCTCACGGGGCTTTTTTCATATACCCCTTTTTTCAGGTCTTAATGGCTGCCTTTTTAATCCTTTTCACACTTGATCTGCGCTTTTCTGTCATCACAATCCCTTTTATTGTAGTTTACTTCTATTTCATCTTCGTTTATAGAAGGAATATTGCTCCTTATGCAGCAGCAAGAATGAGAACTCATTCCAACTTAGCTGTAGTATTGCAAGATAATTTGAGCGGAGTTGCGGTAGTCCGATCATTTGTTGCAGAAGCATTTGAACGAAAGAAATTTCACAAAGCAGTCAATGAGTATCGAGATAATCGAATGGGGGAAGCGATTGTTCAATCAAAATTTTATTCATCACTGTTGTTATATGCAACGATTGGAATTACATTTCTTATGAGTAGTATTTTCGTTTTCCAAGAAAGTTTCACAATAGGGGGATTAACGGCCGTCAATTTATTACTGATCTCCTTGATTCATCCTTCAAACATGATTTTTTGGGCAACGAATGACATGATGAGTGGTTTTGCAGCTTGTTCACGACTTTTCAGCGCCTTGACTCTGGAGGAAGAAGAAGATTATTCTAATCATACTGAAGCTTGGCCTAAGGAGTTTAAAGGAAGAATAGAATTCAAAAATGTGACTTTTGGATATGAGAATAATAAGAATACCCCTGTTTTAACGAATCTTTCTTTCATAATTGAGCCTAATCAGAAGATTGCTCTTGTAGGTCCAACAGGATGCGGAAAAACGACTTTGGTGAAGTTATTACTACTTCTTTATGAACCCCAAAATGGAGAAATCCTTCTAGACGGTAAAGATATCCGATCATATCCTCTAGATACATTACGGAAACATATTGGTTACATCGAACAAGATCCGTATCTCTTTTCCCAAACGATTAGAGAAAATATTACTTTTGGCAAACCTGATGCTACTCAAGATGAAGTAGTGCGTGTTTCTAAACTTGCACAAGTACATGACTTTGTTCAGGAGTTTTCTGCTGGTTACGAGACCATTGTAGGGGAGCGTGGAACCCGACTCTCTGGAGGAGAAAAACAACGAATAGCGATTGCTAGAGCGTTTTTAACAGACCCAGAGATTTTGATTCTAGACGATTCAGTTTCAGCAGTAGACAGTGAAACGGAAGAAAAAATTACTAATGCGTTGGACAATATTACACAGAATAGAACAACATTGATTATAACACACAGATTACACACTATTAGATCGTCTGATAAAATAATTGTACTTAAATCAGGACAGATTGTGGCTGAGGGGCAACACGATGAGTTATTGTACAGTTCAGAAGATTATAGACGCATTTTTGGAAAACACCTCATCCTACCTGAATTACAAGTAAAATCGCGATAAAGTGGAATACAATGGGTTTATACAGAGGACTCTTCAAGGACACTCACAAAAGAGAATACTCAGATCGAGAATTGTTCGATCGTTATGTTAAACTCATTTTCCCGTACAAAAAAAGGGTCTTACTAATTTCCGCATTTATTGTGATCTCTACAATTGCTGACATCCTCATACCACTCGTATTCGGATTCACAATCCAAGAACTTGGAACGCCAACACCAGAATTTGTGATTATTATTACTTCTGGAATAGCTTATTTCGTTCTTTCAACTCTCATCTGGATTATGTTTAGTCTACGAAGACGTCAAGTTGGTAGATTTGTTCCGTTTTTCTTAGAAGAACTTAGAATGGATATATTTGATAATCTCCAAGAACAAGATATGAGTTTTTATGACAAACACCTTTCAGGTAGTTTGAATTCCCGTATATCGAATGATGCTCTTGATTTTGGCAATACAACGATACTATTAACCGATACAATTGGTAACCTGCTAATAAGTATTGTCACTTTTGCTATTCTAGTTGCTTTAAACCCGATGTTAGCAATAATAACAGTACTAGGGATTCCGGTCCTTTTTCTACTAATGTTTTCTCTAAGAAAATTAGCTAGACGCGTGAGTCGCATATATCGAATCTCGATAAGCGATGTAAATTCTTCAATGGTTGAAGCAATTGAGGGGATACAAGTTTGCAAAAGCTATGGTCAGGAAACCACGGTTTCGCAAAAATTCTTCGATACCAATGAGACTTATTTTAAGAGTGCATTTCGATTAACATCTGTTACTCACATCTGGCGATCCGTTTTGGATACAATAACAGCTGCAATACTAGTTATAATCATATTATTAGGAGAGAATATGATAGTTCGGGGTATAGCTGAACCAGCTGTGGTTGTAGTTTATCTTTTGTACGTACAGAGATTTTTTCAGCCGATTATGGTTTTAGCAACTTTTTTACCTGAACTTAGTGCTGGTATGGCCGCATATGAACGGATTCTGGAAATTATTGATTCCAAACCAAATATTCAACAAAGGTCCGAATTATTAGAAGGTAATGTTACGAGAGGAGAAATCGAATTTAAAGATGTAGAATTTTCTTATCGAGATGGAGAGGAAGTGCTCAAGGATTTTAACCTTAAAATTAAAGGGGGAGAAAAATTAGCTGTAGTTGGCCATACTGGGGCAGGAAAATCCAGTTTAGTGAAATTATTAGTTAGATTATATGAATATCAAGCAGGGAACATTTTAATTGACAGTAAGGATATTAGGGATCTTAATCTGCAAACGTATCGTAAGAACATAGGGATGGTTCAGCAAGATGTTTTTCTTTTTTCAGGGACTATTGAAGACAATATCCGATATGGAAGTCAGTTTGCAACAAATACCGAGATTATAAAGGCAGTAGAGGCTGTTAATCTTGGAGAAATTTTGGAATATCTTCCTAATGGTCTTCAAACAGAGGTAGGCGAAAGAGGAAAAGGACTTTCTGCAGGACAACGTCAATTAGTTAGTTTTGCCCGAGCTCTATTAACAGATCCAAAAATTCTCATTCTAGATGAGGCCACCTCAAGTGTAGATGCCTATACAGAGGCAATTATTCAAGAAGCTCTTGATACTCTCTTATCAGAAAGAACATCCATAATTATTGCTCATAGACTCTCTACCATCCTAAAAGCAGACCGAATCATTGTCATGGAAAAAGGAAAAATCATTGAGGAAGGAACTCATGAAACGTTACTGGGTAAAAAAGGGAAATATGGTCAGCTGTATAAGCAATATTACGAACACCAGCGATTAACTTAGTTTTTCGATCCAAATGCTGACCTAGTGACTTCTAGAGGTCCCTCTTTTCGTATCTACTAATTCGCTTTAATTGAATAGCTGAGAAAATCCCAACTATAATGAATAGGCCCAACCTAATGTGGTTTATGCCCCTCGGTTTGTTTGTTGCTTCTGCAGTAGAGATAACGCTGGGAATAACCTTAATTACTAAAGCAATACAACAGGGAAGGGCTTTACCTGACCCCAGGCAAACAATTACAATGATCTTAGAAGAATTAGGGGAAGCTACAACAGCTGAAATCATTGAAAAGGCCTCCCAAAGATCCCAGGACTGTAAAGATCGTATTCCTGGAACTTTGGTAGATTTAGAAGAAAACAATAAAATTAAGAAGAGGATTTCAAGAGAAAAAAAGGCTCTAGTATGGACTTTAGTCTTTTAAAGAATCAGAAAAGTTTACTATCTCTTCCGCAATCACATAATATTTATTCATGAAATCTCCTTCCATCCTTAAATTCCATTAAAAAGAGCGGATAAAAATGTTGAGTGATGAAACTGTTCTAAAAAAAAGTGATGAAGATTTTTGGAAAAGTATCCTAAGAAAATACTGGTATTTCGCACTAATCTTTGGTTTAGTTCTATTGGGGGCCATAATCGGATTTCTTCTGGTAATTCAGGATTATGTCAATACTTCAACTATTGGGGGTCAGGGATCATGGACGTTTGACCAATTTTCAATGGCGACAGGACTTGAATGGGTCATTTTCCTTGTTCTACGAATTATACTGTTTATAGTCGTTCCAGCATTGGTTTTAGTAGGGATACTCACAGGAATAATCTGGTATGGAGTGTTACCACAAGAATTAAAAGAAGAGATTAAGACTCGATCCGATGAGGATGACGAGAAAAAGAAACTGAGTAAAGGAAGCGAAGGTGGTGGAGTATTTGGATTTTTCATGTTTATTGGGGTCTGTATCTATGTTGCTTTAGATGGTCATTGGGAAACTGAATTTGGAAATCTTAGTTTAGGCTATTTTGTCGATGCTTGGATTGCAGTCTTCCTATGGGGTCTAGTAATTGCTATTATTGTTGCAGTTCTAGGAATCCTGTGGTTTATCAATAAAGATAAAGAATAAAAATCGTCTAGTACTGGCAAATCAAGGAAATGATTGAATAAAAGGATAACAACATTTACTCGATTTTCCTTTTTCTTAATCTTCCGATGTATTAAACCCTTTAACTATCAACCAAACAGCCAGTATCATCTCATTCACGAATATTGGCAAATCTAGTAATATTGAGATCGCTTCATCAATACCACCGAGTAAATCGAATAATCCATTTATCAGACCTAGGATAATCCCGATAAAACCCCAAATGGATAACCAACGTGGAACGAGCTTTGATTGATAAAAAATATAATAGTACATCAATGCACCGATACTAAAAGCAAATACTCCTGGTACAACCATTTGATCTATAGTATAGCCTGTTAACAATAATTCGCCTATAGTTTCAAAATAAGGATCAGGAGAAGCTCCTGCATTTATAAATGCCTGACTTAACGGCACCAAAGCCAGTACACACATCACACCGACCATAAAAATCGCACCCTCAATAAGCCGAAAACCGACAGCCCCAAGAGCCATACTTGTATTGTACTTTTTTAAAGTGGGATACATCGGAAGTACAATACCAGCCCCTGCAGCAGCCATTATAAAATAAAAGAGTACTCCA
>JAEOTC010000141.1 GCA_016840035.1 Candidatus Hodarchaeota archaeon
GGCCTAGATAGTACAACTCAAGCTAAGCTTAGTGCAGGTGGTGCTTATGTTGAAGCAACCTTGGAATTATCTCTTAAAACCAAAGTGTATGCAGATCTGAGTCTAGGGAATTCGATCACGACCAGTTATACTATTCAAGACGAGGAACCCCAAGATTCAATTGTTCAACGAGTCGGTATTGATAAAAACTTCGGTACTTATATTTTCAAAACTGAGGAGAATTTCTGTTCAACATCAAAACCGATTGAGCATGATACCGTGGATTACGTGGCACCAATTATCAGTTTTCCCACAATTATCTATGATACAGATCAGGATTTCAAAGGACCCACTCCCCAAGATAATCCTCTTGTGACAGTCAGAATTGAAGAAGAAGGGGGTATGCAAGCAGCTACTTTGTATTATTCAATTGATAATGCAACTAGTTGGAGATCAACTCCATTATCTGAATACCCTGGTCAACCTGGTGTATGGCATGCAAATATCCCCAAACAGGCCAATAACACTGTTGTTCTCTGGTATATCGAAGCTCTCGATGATACTGGAAATTCTGCCACAAAATATGACATCACTGATACGTACTTTTCATATAAAGTTGGTATCATTATTAATCCTCTTGAAGCTCAGACTCCAGGGTTTACTTTCTGGACAATTCTCCTAACTCTGGGTTTTGGTGTCATTTTAGTATCGAAGCGCCGTCGTTAACTGAATTTTAGGATATTAATTGATAATTTCAATTAATTCCTCTTCTCTCTTTTTTTTCCTGTATTATTTCTTTTCTATGGTTTGTGATCCTTAATCCTAAACCGAATTCAAGATTTCCTAGAGGTTGGTGAATCTGAGGGAATAAGTTAATATCGAACCCCAAGAACTTGATGCGTATGATCACCCCCAGTGATAAAACGGTAATAAAATACTTAGTAAGCTTTCTAAGTATTCAAATCGCAATTAGTTTACTTTTATATGCGACCATCACGATTATTTTCAAATATCCAGTTTCAGAACTGATTAATTTTCGAATAGATTATACTTTACCCTTTTGGATAATTGGGGCATTGTTTAGTATAGTTCAGATCGTCCTTACTTCGTTTATTGTTTGGAAATGGTTTGATGCTAAATTACCCTCTCCCACGGTTTTCCATTGGAGTATTGCATATTTCTGCTATTTTTTCCTCTTTGGTGGACTCATCATACTCTTTGCATTCTATGAACCGTCTTTATGGCAGAATATTGTTTCCAGTCCGAATTTAACTCCATATCTCATATCTTTTCTTGCGTTGTTCTTCCTCTTTCCTTCTTTTAGTTTTATCCTCACCTTTTATCGAATTATTGGATTATTGCTATTAATTTTATTTCCTGATGTTACTGGTGAATCCGCTTTCATGCTTGTCATGATGATGTTGGGTCTTTTCGTTCTTTCCTTAATTTTTATCTTTCCTGTTGTTCCAATATTCCTTTTCTACATTGAGATGATGGTCTTTGAACGTCTTCGTTCAGCTTACAAAGAAGAATTACATTCTTGACTCATGTGTTTTTAATGGTTCTCTCTAGAAATGTCGTTTTCAGGTTAAAAAATTGTACCAATAAGGTTTAATGTTATTGTTTTCTGTTTCAAGATGATGTCTTCTCAAACAAAACGAGTTCCAAACTTCAATTTCCCCTATGAATCAAGACTACAATTCTTAAGGATATTTCTTGTTTTCAGTACAATCTTCGTCCTAACAGGTGGTTTGTATATAATTTTGAAACAACCACCTCTATTTCATCCAATCCCTATCAGAGATCAGCCTGTAGAAATATATTCGATTTCAGAGTCATTTTTCTCTGCAATTCTTGTTCTAATAGGATTTGGAGGATTTTTGTCAATTTATAGAGCATCTAGATATGCTTATGATTCGAGAAAATCTTGGACCCTGTTGATTGTTGGTATCCTCGCCATTCTACTTGCAACATACTCTTTACAAGTATTCTTTGACTACAAAGCTAGCTTCTGGAATTAACTTTGCAAATATAATCGTGACCCGAAAAGAATACAAATATCAGGTGGATCTCAATCCTGCTGGGATTTTTCAGTGAAGATTCTGTTATCCGCTGATTTTGAAGGGAATTTTTCTCGATTGTTCCAACTTGTTCCCACACTGGATGAGGAAACGATATGTATATCATGTGGTGATAATTTTGACTACCACCAGCCACCTGATGATGATTTTACGTTTCCTTTGCGATTTTTTAGCGTAAAGGGGAACAAAGAGATCTGGGGAGGAAGAAACCTTGAGCAAACACTTGAAAAAGTACCCAATTTCTTCTGGATGAATGACCACCTGAATTTACTCCTTGAATTAACAGGTCTGAATTTCTTTGGTATTGATCATATGCATGAACCAAGACAGATTCCTGATACTACTGATGTTCTAGTTTCTCATCGACCAGCTTTTGGAGTAGCAGATAAATGTAGGAATCCTCGTAGTTATAAAATGTTTGATCATTGTGGTAGTAAAGCAGTGAGAACGTTAATTGATATCTATACTCCACGACTTTTTATTGCTGGACATATTCATCATTTTCAGACCCAAAAAAGCAATAAAACACTTGCGATCACGCTTCCTCCTAGTCTTAGTTCTCCAACTGTTATTATAGAGAAAAATACGGTTAAAATCGAGAATATGAGGGAAATACCTTTTTGAAAACCCTTCATTGCTCAAGTTCATATCCGTAAGAACATAATAAGGATGTAAAAATAGAAACTAGAGTGATTTAGGATCGAATTTTCCATCGTAAGAACCCCTGTAAGTGAATGATATTTCCTGAATGTTACCCGATTTTAAAACGACAAAAATCCCATTTGCTTTAGATTGTCCCAAAATATATCCGAGGACATTCTTTAGATCGACTTATTAACTTTCGAATCTTAATTCAGGAGTAGTAGAACCATTCTTGGGGAATAGGTATGTTAATCACAAATGATGAAGAAAAATCACTTTTCCAGATTTCTAATGATGTATCTGGAGAACTTGAACCATATAAAGACCCTTCTCAGCAGCTGAAAAAAGAATCTGTTTATGTTTTACTCGATAACGCTTTAAAGAAAATTTTTCTGTGGATTGGTCAATCCGCTGGTGTTCGCTCTCGATTTATTGCTTCTAATGCTGCTCAAAATTTACAAAGAGTTAAAGGACTTACACATCGGGTTATTACAATTGATCAAGGAGATGAGACATCAGAATTTATCACTTCGATTTCATCGATGGTCATTCCAGATCAATTTTCAAAAGAATAGAACCAATAATTTCCTTTATGTTCTATTTTCTTTTTTAGATTCCTAGGTCTATTCATCTCCTGCTCCAGTAGTGTTTTTGAAATAAAAAAATACGAATCTCGGTCTATTGTTATCAATCACTTCGACTTGGGACCTAAGATCCGTTCCTTCTCTCGTTCAAATTCCGACTCTGTAATTACTCCTCTTTCACGGAGGGCAGCCAATCTCTCTAACCTAGAAATCCTGTCTGTTCCTGAAAACGTACGATCAATTGCGGAAGAAAGTTGTTTGTCAATCTGGATCGCTCCTTTACTAAGAAAATAAGTGAATACTAAGAAGAGAAATCCGATTGCCATAAGTACAATTCCCCCGAGGAGTAAACCAGCTGTTGCAATTAATGGACTCGTGGTTCCTTGGGTACCTATAACTAGAATTGGTACTTCAGAGAGTATTTCGGGATATGCTAACGGAATCCAGCTGATTGCGATTATTATTCCACCAGCGAAGGATAATACCGTTCCTGTTACTCCCACGACAAATATTAGCAGAAGAACAACAAATCCTGCTACCCCGCGATAAGCCAATTTTATTAACCCGCTACCTACGTCACTCATGTTTGGTTCCTTCTTTGATAGCTTCGTAATTTTTGATGAATTCTCCTAATAATAAGAGTACTCCTTGTGGTATTAGAGAAAGAATGAAATGCTTCTCTAAATCAGGCTCATTAGTAGAATTCAAAGGAATTAAGAGATGAATATTAGCTCTCCTTTCCCGCTTAACTCTAAAAATTTACTTTTTCCTGTTTGATGTTCAATAAGATATCCTCTAGTTACGAGATGTTTGATCCTCTTTCGAGCTGTTGGTCTACTTATCTCTAACACCTCTCCAACATCAGAATAGGAAGGTTTCACTCCGACTCCATTTTGTTGAAATATATATTTCAAAATATCAAGAAATTCTTCAGAGAATTTCGAGATAAATCGGGGTTCAAGAGAATTTGTTTCTTTTTCAAGAATTAGAATCTCCCTCGCGTTCATAACCGAAGTATCAAGGGAGATCAATACAACCAAATTATTCATGTAAGTTAATTCACTTAAATTATAAATTAGTCTTGCGGCTTTATCAAACCCCTCTTTGATGAACAAGTACTCTAGACGATCAAAAAGAAACACCGATTTTTGAGAAATGTTTTTCATTTGATTCATAACAGAAGTTATGTTATTTTTTTTAGTTAAATGGAAATAGGTCGTTTTCTTCTTAATAGAAATATTAGATTCCTTTTCAGGAGTTCGTGATACAATGTATCCTTTATAACCAACTTTGGTGAGATCTTCAAAGACGGTTTTTGATACTCTAGGTAAAGTTTCTTTTATAAGGTACATTTTACCATCGTCGATCTTGAACTTCAGTAATTGTGACTTAAGTTCCTCCTCCTTCTGTTTAAGGGCAGATATATCTTCAATCATTGCGAGGAAGAACTCAGGTTCCCCCATCTTATTTCTTAAAAGGGTTACAGTAATTCGGGCCCAAATAATATCTTTTGACTTCTTAATATACCGTTTTTCAGTTTCGTAAACTCGTATTTTACCCTCTATTAGATCTTGAGCAATTTTAATGTCCCTTTTTCTGTGGTCAGGATGAGTAATATCTGGAAAGGTAAGCTGGGTTAATTCAAGCTCTGAATATCCAAGCATTCTGCAAAATACTTCGTTTACTTTGTTAAATTGAAAATTCAAGCTAGTTAGTGACATTCCAATTGGAGCATTCTCGAAAATGGATCTGAACCTTTCTTCATTTTCACGTAATTCATTCTCGATCTTTTTACGTTCAGTAATATCAGTCGTTATGAGTCCTAAACCTTCTCCCATTTTAAACGCTTTTTGAGCAACAATTATATCTCCATATATTCTTGAGGACACGACATTATCTTCGACATATGATTTTCCTGTTTCTACAACGTTAATGTAAGGTTTAACAAATTCAGGATCTGGAATAAACTCCGAAAGTGGTCTACCAAGGATTTCTCCTTTCTCTCTCCCTCTCCCAAATTTCTCTAGTCCGGTTTTATTAACATCTAAAAGTCTTAAATTTGAATCCCAGAGAGAAAATGAGTCAGTAGCCGCATCCATAAATCCTCTAAGTCTTTCTTCACTTTCTCTCACCTGATGTTCCATTAAAGTATTTTCGGTAATGTCGCGAATTATCGTTAAAATCTGAATGACATTTTTTTGATCATCATCAAAGATAGGAATCTTTTTGGTCTCAGTAAAATACGGTTCTCCCCGTATTTCCGTCCTTTCTTTTGTAATGAGTACTCTCCCCTCCCTAAAAACAGATTCATATTCCTCCATGATTTTCGGGGGAAGAAAGGGAAAAGCAGTAGTTACTTTCTTTCCGACAATGGCTGGATTTATCTTAAGAGATCTCAACCAAGGAGAAAAAGCGTGATTTGTCAATCTTATTACAAAATCCCGATCGATGATATGAAGGGGATCCCCAATGGAATTAATAGCAGTCCGATACTGTTCCTCTGAAGCTTTTAATGCAATTTCCATCTTATTTCGAGCAGTAATATCGCGTGCAATTCCTAGATATCCAGAAATTTTGCCATCAGTCCATTGCGGGGTAGCTTTTGCTTCCAGGACCACTATCTCTCCACTTTTGGTAGTAATTCGAGCAGAATATGGAGGGGGGGTTTCTCCTCGAATTGTGACATTAAAACCCTCTATGACAGTCTCGTGATCTTCTGGGTTTACCAGCGCAATGAAATGTTTGCCTATCCAATTTTCTCTCTTTTCTCCTGTTATTGTCTCAAATTCACGAGATATTGACGTTATAAGTCCTTCACTGTCAAGAGTAAAGATGATATCACGTAGATTGTCCCAAATATATTGAAATAGGTCCTCAGAAAATTCATTTGAAGTCAAGATTGGTAACCTCTCCAAACATGATCAATTCCAAAGTCGATGGAGGAATTATTATAAAAGAATCGGACAAAAATATTTGTAGAAATGTGAATTAAACGTGAGGGGAGAGGAGGATACAAAATCATAAGAGGGGGGAGGGAGGGAAAGTCAGCAATTTAAAAAAACTAAGTTTTTTGGTTCGCCGACTCTCCATCGTATTTTTTTTGTTTCTTCTTCTCAGTTTTCGTAAATAATACGCATAACCGGGTCGAAAACAGGGTATAAGTGTGTTCAAAAAATTGGTGTTTTTTATCTCTCACTAACCCTATGTGGATATGTACTTTCCATTTATATAAAGTTATAGCAACAAATGTAACAAATCATGGAAATCAAAAACGCCCTTGAGGCATTTTTGGATGAAAATTTATTCTAATTTATTGAAATATCTTTGTTTATTCCTTCTAGTCCTGATTATCCCACTATAAATAGCTGTGTTTAACTGCAGCTGGACGGCCAGTGATATGGACTACTTCGAGTAGTGTCTGCAGTATATCATTGGGAAAATCAAAACCCTGCAGAATTATTTCCTTCTTTAGATACGTTTCAATTTCAATAATCTGTTGAATGGTAGGATTCTCCAATATATTCGAAAATAAACTGTAAATTTCATCCTTCATTCCCATTCTCTTAGCATGTTCAGTCCACCATTTTATTGATGGTGTCCATGTTTTTTGTAAAGAGAACCAAAGGTGCACTGCTGAAATGATTGCTCTATACAAGTTTAGCTTCATGTCTGGTGTGTACCCCCGTTTTTCCGTAACAGATGCATAATGACGTGAAATGACTAAATCAATGAATTTTGTTTTCAGTCGACTTTCATGTTCTCTTTCTGGATACTGAGAAATCTTTTCTTTCCAATGGGTCATTTTTCCATATGGATCATAGACTATCTTGCCTTCTACCCAAGCCCAATGATCGATATCTTTAGGTGATTCGCAGATTTGCTGTGCACATTCCTCCGACCAAAGCGAAAAATCAATTAGTACTTTTCGTGACTCTTCGGTTTCATCCAATAACACAAATGCTGTTTCTTTAATTGATAACTTCGTATAATGCTCATTAGATACCAGAATAAGTGCATCCCAATCGCTATCCGACGCTCCAAATCCTGTTGCGCGACTCCCCCAAAGCATAATACCCAAAACATAATCTTTGCTCATAAATTCCTTTATTTTTGTGAGAACTTCTGTATTCGTAATCAAATCAGACAATTGAGTGTTAATTGTTTCATTCATCGTTTTCGCCAGTTAAAAGCCTATTAAACACCTATTTTGGCTAGTTTCTTATTGCTTTATTGGAATCTTCCCCAATTCTCCATCTTTTTTTTTCCTTGAAAAGGAGAGTAATTTCAAATCCTTCAAAGCGAAAATATGTTAAAATAAGAGTAATCTTGGTTTTATGATGCATCATGGCTGACGATCCCCAGATACTTATGGAATTAGGCTTTAATATCTTTTACCTGGCATTTATTTGGTTTTTTGTGATATTAATGGCTTTAAACTTCTCGAGAGTTACCCAAGACAAAAAAGCAGTTGCTAAACGTTTTTTCTTAGCGCTGTTTCTGCTAGCTTTTGGTGATACTGGCCATGTTGGTTTCCGTGTAATGGCATATCTTAGTGGGGGATTGGAAGCAAATGCAACGTTAGTTGGTTTAGGTGCTCTTTCAACAGCGATTACAATTACATTCTTCTATATGATCCTTCTCGATATCTGGCGAATTAGTTTCAGCCATAAAAAATCTACTTTCTATTACCTAGTCCAATCAATAGGTATCCTTCGATTGATTATCATGGTGTTTCCTCAGAATGAATGGGGAAGTTTAGTTCCTCCTGTAGACTGGGGATTGTTCAGGAATATTCCATTACTGATTATAGGACTTCTGGTTGCATTTTTGATGCTGAGAGAAGGATTTAAAGAAAATGATTATCGTTTCAAGTATTTTGGTTATAGTATCGTCATTTCCTATGCGTTTTATATTCCAGTAATTCTGTTGGTGCGAGAAATTCCAATTATTGGAATGTTAATGATTCCTAAAACAGTTGCATATATGGTAATGGCTTGGTTAGCGTATAAGTACTTTTTTACTAAGTCATAAGCATAGTTTCAAATATCCTCAACTGAAAACTTACCTATGTCATTCTTTGTCACATCCACTCAAGAGGATGCAATGGGAACACCAGAACAACGAGAAGCACAAATAAGTGAAATAATTTCTTATCTGGGCGTATCTACTATTGGAGAACTTATCTGGGTGCTGCGATGGCTGGAACGTAATTTTCAAGACAAACAGCTTGAATCTGATAGCAAAGCAACAAATATATATGAACAAAAGAAGCAGGAAATTGAAAAATTATTGAATGATTATCAGACGATGATTTCAGAGATTTCAAGTCTGCAGGATGAAAAAAAATCGGTTCAGAGTCAAATGAAGAACCTCAAAACGGATTTAACTCAACTTTCATCGGAAAAGGAAGCAGTGGAGGGTGAACGTGATTTCTTGGCCACTGAATTACGACGGATCGGAACACTTTACAAAGAGTTAACAGGAAAACAGGCAAAGCAGGAAGATTTAAGAGGACTTTTAAGCATCTATATTACACTAATGGAGGAAGTATTTTCAGGTAGGGCTCATTTCAAGGTTTTATCTGTAATTCATGGAGAAAAGGCCATTTGGGAACGAGGTGAACTTGTAAAGAGTACGGGGATTTCTGAAATTAAACTCAGATCTGTGATCGGTGATTTAGTTAGAGCAAATATAGTTGACTATAATGAAGAAGAGACGACTATTACGCTCATGAAACGAATTTCTTCTCTAGAATGATTGATACAAACTTAGATAATACTAGGGAGGATAAGTTCTTTTCTGTTGATTAATGATTCCTTAAAAACCAGTAATTTTATCTCACAACGTTGACATTTTATGCGTATTTCCTGGGGGCAATCTTGATATGATAGATCCCATGAGCGACACCGTGGACATTCAAGAATGAATCCAAGTATCTTTTCCAAGTTCTGTAGATCGGAAATCCAAATCTTTTCAGTCATAACACTAGAGGATTCTATCCCTAGATATTTTATCACCCTAGAATTTAATTTCCTCAGCTATGTCCAATAATTAGATGTGGAATATAATATTCTTCAAGTTTGTGAACTTCATCCTCAGTCAATTTAATATCTAAAGCCTCCACAATTTCTTCAACGTAAGCTAATTTCGTAATCCCTA
>JAEOTC010000142.1 GCA_016840035.1 Candidatus Hodarchaeota archaeon
TTGAGATATCAAGGAATTCGGTAATATCTTCCCCTGAATCAAACTTTTTATCTAGATCTTTAGCTTTCATAAATCTCAATCTCCTCTTTCCGTGATCGACGCACTGAAATGATTCTGACTTTTTCACCTCGGTAAGTTAGGATAACTGACCAGTATTTGTCAGAAATCTTGCCGATTAAAAGATAGCGCTCTTCATCAATGGTCTTTGCCGGGATTTCTATTCGATCTATATCTTCCCATAAAGCTTGTGCTTCAATGAAATCAATACAGTGCTTATTCTTATTGATTTGGCTTTTTCGTTTATCGAATTCAAATTCCACCATGGTATATATACTATACCTTAATTATACCTATTGTCAATTTTATTTAATTTTTTTTGAATCACCTCCAAATTAGTTGGTGATTGATAAGAATATAAGAAATCAGGATTCAAGGGGTCCAGGATTCGAGGATTCGAGCGAAATTCAAAAGACAGGAAATTTGAAGATTAAGAAGGGAGAGGCTAACATTCTAAGAAACAAAGGAAAAAGCATGCTTTGCATGCGCTATATAAAATCGTGAAACGATTTTATCACTTGTCGTAGATCCCGCGTTTTTTACGGGGAATCCTTGACCCCTAGAATCCTGGAATCCTCTTCTTCAACTAGATTGGAGAAGAACCTTCTTTATATTGTTACTTTTAAGTTCTTTCTATTCTTGATCTACCCCCATAATCCCATAAATTTACCTCTATCCTTTCGGTTCGTTTTGGTGTATTAATAAAAACCGTAGATTTAAGATGATCAACAACGGCGGTTCAAGTGAAGATTAATTGAAAAAGACTTACCTCCAGATACTACAGGCGAATGGAGAACATGCATATCCGATATCACAAACATCCTGACCGGTACTCAAAGCAAGCTTCACAATGACGATTCATTGGAAGAGTAATTCATGACCCTTCACATAAAATTGGTAATAACCCTAATATTATTTTCTGTGTATCATTTAATCAAAGATCAAGGTGTCAGAACTCCGGTTAGCTTATCCCGGATTTCGAACAAATCAACAAGAAATAGAGACGCTGCATATTAATTATTCTTATGATTTTGATTAATAAACCTAATCGAATTATTTTTAGAATGTTTGATTTTGTACCAGTAGTTTTAACATGGGAAACATAGAAAAAAGACTCAATAAACGAGAATTATTTTTCGATATCCCAATGAACAGGAATTAATTCACAAATATTGAATAAACGAGAAAAAATTCTAGCTACTCACTAGTTATGCCAGATTGAATCGCACAAGACCGTACCCCTTAGTGGATAGGAATGATGAATAAGAAACAGATGAATTCAAAATCCAAGAACTTTCCGCCAGAAGTGGCTCCGTGTGGAGTGTATTGTGGTGCGTGTCCTTCCTTTGGAAAAACCTGTCATGGATGTTCTTCAAAAAAAAGTCAGACGAGAAAAAGCAAGCTGTCTTGTAAATTGAGAAAATGTTGTTACTCCGAGAAATCACTATCTTGCTGTTTTGAATGTGATGAGTTTCCATGCAAAGAAGATCGTCGGAAATTGATTAACTCGCATCCCGGTGATCCACGATTTGAATACCGGCATGAATTAATAGAAAGCTACAAAGTATTTACTGAATTGGGATTGGATCGATATCTTCAATATCAAAATGAAAAATGGAGATGTTCGAAGTGCACTGGTAGAATTAATTGGTATCATTACAAATGCAGTAATTGTGGCTCCTCGTATGAACAATAGAAAACAAAAATTGGCATAACAAACGCTTGCAGGTGGATACCTCACCCGGCATACCGCCGGTCGAGTCGCCCCTGAAGCGAAACGTTCCAAAGACGCTGAGCGAAATCGATTTGCAGGATAAGGCATGAATCACAAAATTCTCGATAAAAACAGCAAAGAAGAGGTTACAAGTCTTTTTACGTCTGTTTTCACCTCATCTGAGGGAGAGAAAGAAGGGAGGCTTATTGGCAATCTTGCCTCAGAACTATCTTCAAGAAACGACAATCAAGAAATAATCTGTTTCGGCACATATGAAGAAGAATCAATCATTGGAGCGATTTTCTTTACTCGTCTTCGATTTAATGAGTCCATCCAGGTTTACATGCTTGCTCCTGTTGCAATTAGCACTAAGCATAAGGGGAAAGGCGTCGGACAGGCATTAATCAATTTTGGTCTTAATGAGGTGAAAAAACGATCTGTGGCTGTAGTTATTACATATGGTGATCCATCGTTCTACTCCAAGGTAGGGTTTCAAGCCCTGTCAGAAAATATCATCCAGGCTCCGTTGAAGCTTTCAATGCCAGAAGGTTGGCTGGGACAGTCCTTAATGGAAAAGCCAATTCCAACTATCAATGATCGTCCCACATGCGTTAAGGAATTTAATGATCCTGTTTATTGGTAATTATAAGAACATAACAATGGGCTCCAGATGACGCTCTGCTTCACTGCGCGCCCCTGAGCCCAAGCGTTATCACCTACCAAAGATTACTGCTATGAATCTCTAACTGTAATAGGCTTGAAATAGTTACAACTAGCAAACGAAACATGAAATATCAGTAGATTTAAGGTTTTGGCAAGTTATAGAAACAATTCGCCTATTTTTCTCACATACCATATATTGTGCAAGTCTATAATTATTGATGACCCATTCGGAATTGGATTACCTTGACAAAACCTGCTTAAATTTACTAAATTAGACAGAAATATTGCCAAATCTAATGATCAACCTTTAACCTTCTGGAGCAGTCTATGCTGAAAGGGACAGAGAAGGTGTTGATAAAATAGCCTCTATTAGGGTCTGTGTGATCCTCTGGAGGTTTTTTTATTGGAGGCATTCCGCGATGGATGATGAGAGCTTCGAGCGCAAACTCACTGCAGTTTTAAGTGCTGATGTTGCTGGATACAGTCGCCTGATGAGTGAAGATGATGAAGCTACTATTCGTACCCTGAATGGTCATCGTAATATGATGGCATCTCTCATTAGCAGATACCAAGGAAGAGTCGTTGATTCTCCAGGTGATAACCTAGATTTACACTCCTTAAAATTAGCTATCTCAATACTAATATAAAAGGAGACAACAAAGAATTTATCAGGATTCAACCTGGTTTTGGAGGGGTCTGATAGTCTTTTGTCTTTTTCCAAAAAAAATTCTACCTTGAACAGTGGAAAGTCGATTAAAAAATGGCAAACGGGCATGCGGAACTTACTATTGGGTGTAGTTGCCGTATAATCTGGAATATGATTAGTCAGGAAAAAACAACAAAGGAGGGAGACTGAATTATGTGGAAAAAAAAAGAGGAGAAGAAAGAGGAGAAAGGGGAAAATTCATTGAAGGAGTTGTGCGGAGATGATGCAAAATTATATGATTTTCTTAGTAATTATATGTTATTAGATCCGTTAACTGGCATATCCAATAAGGACCTCAATATCCTTACCGAGGAGGCGGAAAAAAGCGGGAACTTCGGACAGGCAGTGGATAAGGCCATTTTCGAGGCCGCTCAAAACCCTGGGGAAAGGGAAAGATATGTAAAAGTTATCCTAAACCTCGCGTCGAAGACCATACACGCCACGGAGCAAGAAAAGGAAAAGGTAGAGAAGGAAGGACTCACCGACCGGGCTGCTTTCCTTGGGAGAAGAATTGAAAATCAGAAATTTTTGAGCGAAAGAGCCGAAGACATAATAAACGCAGCTTCCAAGTACTACAATGAGAAATTGGTGGAACTGGGAGAAAACATGAGAAGAGAAGAGAGAAAAGAAGCTGAAAGGGAAGAAAATAGAATAGATGAGCTGGAAAAAGCAGGGCGAGAAACAAGAAAAAAAGAAAGAAGTAAGAATTGAAGATAATAGAAAAGTGAATCCAAGAAAAAATAAAAAAGAGAAA
>JAEOTC010000029.1 GCA_016840035.1 Candidatus Hodarchaeota archaeon
CGAAATCTAATGTTCGGTCACTCATTCCAGTCTTCAAATCTACACGGTAGGTATAGCGTTTTCCAAGATGAACATCGCTTACAATAATGAGCTTTGCCATTCTGATCAATTCACATATGAATAACTAAACCATCTACTCGAACATGTTATCTTTTTCTTCATCGGACAAGGAGTCTAGGGAATCACGAATTTCTTCAGTTGTGGTTCCAATATGCCATTTTTGCATCATTGTATTCTCGTTATATTCTAATACGTCCATTGCTGTTGGAGCACGGATTGCATCCCCAAACATAAGTACTGTTCTTGGGGGCATCGCTCGAACAATAGCACGCCATGCAGCGGGATCAACAGGCCCTGTTAGGGCATTAATGATATCTTTAGGGTCAGTTAACGAAAGAATGAATCGATTGGCCAACTGAGATAAGATCTCAGTATCAATTTTTGATGGACGCTGATCTACCATTGCCAATACTAGGTTAAATTTTCTCATTTCCCGTGCAAGTTTATCGAAAATGGTTAGATGTGAGATTTTAGGATCCAAGAATTTATGGGCTTCTTCAAGAAGTACTACTAGACGTGGAAGTTCACTCATATCAACCATTTGACTATATTTGGTATATAACCGACGAGAAATAATATTTGCTACAAATATATAGGCAAGCGGATTGGCGCCAAATTTTCCAAAATCAATTACAATATTTTGACCTGATTGAATATATTTCATTATTTCATTTAGGTTTCCTTCATCAGATCTTACTACAAAAGACAGATTCTCCAGTCTACTGATTTTTCTGGTTAGTGCATTTAGCGAGTTACGATTAATTCGACTTGGTAATTCCTCTAATTCTGCTGTAGCATTTATTGCATCGATTAATGATTGTGATTTTCCCCTTCTCCTGTCAATTTCATAGATAATATCAATCATAGTAGATGTAAGATCATCAAATGCAACAATCAGATCCCCAGGTTCTATCTCATTTTCTCCAATTAAAAGTGCATCATCAGGTTGAGTACTTGTACTCGGATCTAAACTCAACAAGGTGACTTGATTTTCAAAAAAGAACTTCAATCCTGGAGAATTATCAGCTCGTGATCTCCATCCATATTCAGATTGCATATCAAATACTAGTACCTGTGACACATCAGTTTTAATTATATTTCCAAGGATTATTTTATTGAGAAAGGTTTTTCCTGAATGTGTACGGCCATAAATTCCGAAAGGAACTTCAACAAGTTTTTTGAAATCTATTGGGATCTCAAATCCTTCGATTCCCCTCATAGTTCCGACCGATTCCGTGTATTCTGGTAAATCTGTTTGATAGACCCGTTGTACATCCATCTTATTTGCTAAACGTCCCATAGAAAAATAAGGTGGAAGGGTCTCAAATTCCAATGTTTTCAGGGTTGACCTGTCAATCATTTGCACACATTGCAGTTCTGCAATACTATAGAAGGTTCGGCCTCTTGAAGTATCGATAGTGCTCATGGGTATTGTATTACGTAGCTTTTCGGCATTAGCTAACATTGTAACCGCATTACTCGTTGGAAATTGAATATCAGAAATTATAGAAAAGAAATCATACTTTTTTCCCTCTATTACGGCTGGGAAACCAATTTTTACCTCTTCGCTATCTGTTCGAAGTTTTAGTTGAATAGAGCTACTTACAGCTCCAGAAATAACTTCACCTAAGGCTTCTTTGGATTCAATATCTTCAGTCATTTACTAATCCTCTAAATAATTGTCTTTTATCTTGTTGTTTCGTCTAAATATCGATGAAATGGATCTTTTTCTAAGTTCTCATGAGTAATCATATACTGTAGTAATTCATCTTCTGTAAAACCGAGTTGAATTCCAGCTTCAATTAATTCGCTGTTATACATATCTGGTACACGTCGTAATAAAGCGGCAATTGTATGAGCATCAACAAGAGGAAATGGATACCCAGGGAATGTATTGATTTGGGAATAATAGGCCAAATGAGACATAATTGTGCTAATGTCTTCTTTTACTGGATTAAAAATATCTACACGAAATGTTTTGACAGGTTTTTCATGTAATTTTGCCAAATATGTCATCCCAATGGAGGGGAATTTCTGTTGAGATTTGGGTACTGTAGGGATTTCCATATACAACATTTTATGATTATTTCGAGCTATCTCTCGCATAACTGCTTCATCAGTAAGCTCTGATCCAAGCCAACGGGTTATATTTCTCTTGGAAACTCCAATTAAGAAGTTGTTATTCTTCTTGCAGGCACTAAGGATATTTCGAATAGTGTCTTCAAACTCCTTTATCTGGACGTAAGTCAAAGCACCATCCATTACAATCAAAGAATTACTGTTTTTACTTGCTAGTTCTTCCACCATCTTAAACTCTGACAGGGTACGAAGTAATGAGAGGGTTTCGTTAATAGGGTCTTTACGGCCGATAATTCTTTGTATTTCGTTGTGTAATTTCTTTGTGTCTTGATTGTATTCATGAATATTGGGAGTATCAGGCGCAATTAAAACCGCTTCATCGTTTGATCCTTGCGTTAAGATACGGATAGGAGGCGTTTTTCCCTTCTTATACTCATAAACTACATGAGCAGATCGAATGATAGCAATACGAGCATTTAAATCTGGATTATTCCAGATCCATCGACTAGAGCCGTCAATGGCAATCATCTTAGGAGGGTCTTCTTGATAATTAAATTTATGTAACTTGATGGACTGTTCAGCTTCTGCCTGCTTGATTGCTCGCTTCTGTGTCATCTGGATATGTTTCAAGAAGTCATGAAAGGATTTTTTCACTCTTTATTACTCCTAACCCGATAAAAATCGTCCTACTAATAGTTTAGTAGTAATCAAACTTAATTCATAAGTTCTTCTTTTTAATCTTTCAGTATGCTCTAGTAAAAGTAATTATCGAAATATTTCTGTATTTCTTCGTACGAGCTATAATAAAATTAGGAATCTTTCAATCATTGACCATGTGACTTGATCTCTAGTGTGTTACTTAAGATTTGGAAACAATTGATAGAAGTATTATCTTGAAAGTTGTATTAAGGAGTTCTTGTTAATCTAAAACTCCACTAACTTTGAAAATTTCCTCCTTGTATCTATTATTTTATAGGTTCATGGTAAAGTGGACTCCCACAACCCAATAATCTTAAAGTTTTAAATATTGAAATTTACCTATGGCTCCGATCAACATGAAAGCGTTCACAAAACTCTTTGAACGCGAAGTTATTGACGTTATGAGAGATTCTAAAGTTCCTGGAATGTCTGTGCTAATAACACAAGATAATAAAGTAATTTATGATCGTGGTTTCGGTTATCGAGATCTTGTAAAGCGGAAACCAGCAACAAGCGAAACTATTTACGGAATTGCTTCAATAACCAAGTCTATGACCTCTTTAGCCATTTTACAGTTACATCAAACAGGAAAATTAAATATTCACAACCCCATAACCGATTATCTACCTATTGATATAGAATTTAAGGAACAACCAATTACACTCCATCATTTAATGAGTCATTCATCTGGTATGCCAAGTTTGGATACATATGCATTCATGATGATCAACCAAGGGTACCTGGCAAACATTCCTACTTTGCCATTGGGAACATGGGAAGATTTCTATACACTGATTTCGGAGGCCCAAAGCGAATTGATCTCTCCTCCTGATTCAAAATACTACTATTGGAATGGAGGATTTACATTACTTGGTCAAATAATTGAAAAAGTTACAGGAATGTCGTATGAGGAATATATGCAACAAAAAATTTTCAATAAGCTGGGAATGAATAGAAGTACATTTTTTAGAGAAGATTTAGGGCGAGACTCTAATGTGTCCTCTGGTTATAACTATTCATTTGATGGTACTAATATAAAACGCGCCCCCTTACCTCATCTATCAAGTCCATTCGTAGCAAGCGCTGGAGGACTCAATACCTCAGCTCAAGAGCTTTCAAACTACTTACAAATGCATTTAAATAAGGGAACCTTCAATGATAATAAAATAATTGATGAAACACCTCTAGAAGAAATGTATAAGCCCCATAATAGACATTCAAAAGTGAAAAATACTGAATTTTATGGATATGATGGAAATACTACGTCTCATTATGGGTATGGGTTAAATATCTACAAGAACTATTATGGAAACACTTTAATTACACACTATGGTTATAGTGGATTCTCTGGGGGAGTTGTTGGTATTATACCAGAATTAAACATTACTTATGTACAGTTGTATAACGTGGCATGGGTTCCCCCATACCTTGCTCATACTGCCTTTGTATCATTAATGGGGAAGAATCCAGAGAAAATAATGCCTTTCTACATTCGCCGAAAACTTTATGCTAAATTATGTGGTTCTTATGAAAACTATAAAGGAATTACAAAAATAACCATTGAAAAGAGAAATGGAATGCTATATTTAATTGATAAGAACTGGATGGATCCATTTATTTTCGTCTTAATCCCAAAAGATCTTTCAAACCCCGAGAGTATGAATTTCTATACCATAACACCAGTTGGAACTTTGGATATTGAATTCGTTAAGCCTATCGATAAACCTCTGATTTGTGAGTATGAACGTCGAATTTTTCATAAAACCACCTGATTTGGAACAAAGGAGTTACCTTCTTACTACTTTCTCTTTTTCCATAGTAAGACTAGGATAATTAAGGTCAGTTCAAGAGTAAGAAAGGGAGTTTGCCTGCTAGTTGTGTCAGTGCTACTTGATTGAAGTTCGGTTGTACTTGATGATGTATCAGATGTAGATACTTCAGATTCTGATGTTTCTGTGGATTCTGTTGTAGTGGTGACAGATACATCCGTTGTTGTTGGTGAAGTAGTTTTGGTGAGATTCCATGTTGGGAGACCGGCGGCTCCTCGTACTGCATTTGTTACATTTAATAGTCCATATCCGTAATCATTATCTTTTCCTGGAGTACCCATATCTGTGGCAGTAGAAGTAAGTATTGATCGTACGTCGCTGGGGGATAGACTCTGATTAATTGATTTCATAAGGGCAAAACAACCACTCACATGAGGTGCAGCAAAAGATGTTCCTGATGCTAATCTTCCATCTACGGGTGCAAGTCCTCCTCCTGGAGCACAAATCTCATTTTCAGATCCTGATCTAGAGAAATACGACTTAAGGCCATTGCCACTAATTGAGGATGTGGCTATGACCTCTGGAAACTTTCCTGGATATTGTACACCCGTGGTAGTGGGATCATCCCATGTATTTCCAGTAATCCCCACAACAACGATCCCCTCCATTAAAGCTCTTTGTAAAATCTGGTGAAAACTGGTAGGTGATGTACCATAATTCCAGATACTTAGATTTATGATGTCTGCACCCATGTTGATGGAATAATTGACTGCATTTACGATTTCTGGCCAAAAGCTTCCGTTAAAACCTCCAGTATCGTCTAGTATTCGAATATCCATTATCGAAACATTTGATGCAACTTCTTTTACCCAATTAGCTACATTTGTTCCATGCCAGTAGCTTCCAGATTCATAGGGGGCATTATCTGAGGTTACAAAATCCCACCCTAAATGATCATCAATAAAACCATTATTATCATCATCAATACCGTTTGTTGCATTCTCTGCTGAATTATTCCATGCCATTCCTTGTAAGTTTACTAATGAAAAATCAACTCCAGAATCAATAACTGCAACGATGATATCCTTAGATCCATTTGTTAGTTCCCAAGCTCCAGTTACACTAATAGATTCGAGATTCCAGCTCAATTGATTATTTGATATACGAATTTCATTTGTGCCTGCCTCATACGATCTCATTTCACCTTTCTCGTGAGTAGAGACAAGAAAAATTGTTGAAGAAATAGTAAAAATTACTAATAAAATGATAGTCGCATTCTTTATGAACTTATTTTGGACTTTCATCATCTTCTCTTATTTCTGATTAATATTATTTTTTCTTTTGCTTTTTAATATAAAAAAAACGGTTAGAATCATTTCTAATATGATTAGATTCGTCGTTTGAACTGATGTAGTTGTAATAGTAGTTATAGTAGTAGTTGTTGTTAATCCTTCAGTTGCACTTGCAGTAGATGAAGTATTATCCCCATTAGGATCGCTAGTAGAACCAGTTGTCTCCGTTGAAGATAGAGGGGGATCGGTTGCAGGGATAATATAACTTTGCATAAGTCCAAAGCCATATCCTAATAGAAAAGTCTCCTCATCACTGGTGAAGACAACTACTAAATCTTTCTCAGGAATTACATAGATGTTTTGACCATGCCATCCATGGGCTTGGATATGACGTATATCAGTTTTAGATAACCACCATAAATATCCATATGCATACTGGGCAGAATGAGTGATAGAAACATGTTCCATTATAGATTTTTTGACCCATTCTTCAGAGATTAATTGTGTCTCCTCCCAGGATCCATTCTGTAACATTAAGAAACCAATCTTAGCCATATCACGTGAAGTTAAAGAAAGATAGGTCTCCCCCTGTGTAATCCCTTGAGGATCTTTACCCCAAGAGTAGTCAGTAATGTTGAGAGGAGAAAACAGATACTCCTCTGCAAAGCTTTCCATTGTGTCATTATAGACTGTTTGAATAATGGCCGAGAGAAGGTGACAATTGCCACCATTATAATTAAAGAGTGTACCTGGTGAAGCTACCATGGGTTTATCAAGAATGTACTGAATCCAATCGTTTGATGAATCCCTCATTTTTTTAAAGTCATTTAATGGATTATCATAAGCAACCCACCATTCTTCCCACTCTAAACCAGATGTCATTGTTAATAAGTGCTCTATTGTGATATTTTGCTTCATCGCATCTATATTCTGAAAGGTTTTATTTGGAAAAAAATCGACCACTGTTTGATTCGCACCTATTAAATATCCCTTATCTATCGCTATTCCAACTAATGTAGCCGTTATACTTTTTGTTACCGAATAAACCCAGTGAGGAATATTCTTTCTGCTTTCCACTCCGAAATATTCTTCTTCAACAAGGTATCCATTCCTTACAATTAGCATGGAGTGAATTTCTTTGTTAAAACGATCGATATATGATTTTAATGAACTAATTTTACTAGGATCCATATTCTGTTCGAGAAGAGTCGATACTGTCCAGTTTTCAGTTGGCCAAGGTATATTTTCAGAATAGCTATTATATTCATTTAGATTATCCGCTTTTAACACATAATCAGCTGGTGAAGCATAATTCACGAGTAGAATAACAAGAAGTAATAATCCTACTTTGAAGATCGATCTGCGCATTCTTGAAGGTGAAAATCTTACTATTCTACCTCACCTTCTTTAACAAGGTTATTTACTTCTTTAAATCTGATGCATGCAACCAAGTGTGTCGGATCTGCTTCTAATAAGTCAGGATCAGTTTCTTTACATTTTTCTTCAGCATATATACATCTAGGATTGAATCTACATCCTTGAGGAAGGATTAGACCACTCGGAATCTCACCAACGATTGGAATCTCTTCAGTTCGAGTCGCTTCAGGATCAGGGTCAGGGACAGCCGAGATTAAAGCCTTCGTATAGGGATGCAAGGGATTATTGATAACATCCTCTGTTTTTCCTAGTTCCACTATTCGACCTAAATACATCACTCCTATACGATCACACATATAACGAGCCAATGCTAGGTCATGAGTGATGAAAAGAAAGGCGGTTTGAAACTTTTTGACCAGATCCTTCATTATTCTCAAAACTCCTACCCTGATAGAAACATCTAGCATACTAACAGGCTCATCTGCAACAATAAAAGAAGGATTCAATGTGTAGGCACGAGCCACTCCGACTCGTTGACGCATTCCTCCAGATAGCTCATGAGGATATCGGTCAAGGAAATCCTCTGTTTGTGGAAGTCCGACTGATTTAAGAGTCTCTTTAACTCTTTCAACAACTTCATCTTCACTGTTATATATCTTAAGTAACCTTAGTGGCTCTGCAATTGTGTCTAAAACACTAAAGCGAGGGCTTAAAGATTCGTAAGGATTTTGAAAAATAATTTGCATTTCTTTTCGTTTTGTCTTAATTTCACCTTCCGATAGTTGGGAAATATCTTCATTTCTGAAATTAATGACTCCACTAGTCGGTTCAATGAGTTTAAGTAGAAGTAATCCAACTGTTGTTTTTCCACAACCAGATTCGCCTACTAGTCCAAAAGTTTCTCCAGCAGAGATCTTAAAACTGACTTTATCTACCGCGTGTACCTTTAAATCGATAGGTTCCTTACCTCGGTAAAAGAATTGTTCTCTTAGAGTTTGTGTAAGAGATTTTTTTAATGGGAAATGCTTCACTAAATTAGTAACCTCAATTATTACATCCTGATTCATACATTACACATCCTTTCATCGATTTAGTATAAATGACAAGCAACATACCCATCTTTTCTACTATCGGTATACGCTGGATTTTTCTTTTTGCAAATATCCATAACTTTTGGACATCTTGGATGAAATCTGCATCCAGAGGGTGGAGTCAAAAGATCTGGTGGAGCTCCTTTTATCTCTTTGAGTTCCATCCTTGGACCAGTAAGACTAGGGAATGCGCTAAGGAGAGCTGCAGTATAAGGATGGAGGGGTTCTTTGAAGATATCTCGGTTCTCACCAAATTCTACCAATTTTCCAGCATACATGATTGCAGTTTTATCACATATCTCAGCAATGACGGACAGATCGTGAGTGATTATAATCATTGATAATCCAAGTCGATCTTTCAAGCTTTTTACAGATTTAAGAACTTGAGACTGAACTATTACATCGAGAGCTGTCACTGGTTCATCAGCCATAATAATATCCGGATTAGAAACTAAAGAAAGAGCAATCAATGCTCTCTGTTGCATTCCACCTGATAATTGATGAGGATAATCTCGAGCTCGTTCAGGATCAATACCAACACTTGTCAGGACATCAAAAACTCTATTGTATCCTTCCTCTTTAGAAACATCAGGTTCATGAATCTTAATTACTTCAAAAATTTGATTTCCAACTCTATGGACCGGATTTAAAGCATTCATTGCCCCTTGGAAAATCATAGAGATTTTGCTACCTCTGATATCCTTCATTTCTTTCTTGGATAACTTTCCAAGGTCTTTTGACTTGTAAGTAATATTTCCTTCAATTTTTCCTGGAGGTTGTATCATTCGCATGATTGATAGACATGTTGTGGTTTTACCACAACCAGATTCTCCTGCAAGACCAAGAGTTTGCTCTTTTTCTAATTTGAACGAAACGTCATCAACAGCTTTTACTATCCCCGCTCGAGTATAAAAGTACGTTTTGAGATTGTTAACTTCGAGTAATACCATATTCTCATCTCTTTCTTAGGCGAGGATTTACAATTGCATCTAATGCAATTCCAATGAACGCAAAGCTTATTCCAATAAGGGCAATAAGAATTGCTGGCGGAAACATAAGCCACCATGCACCACGGGTGAATGCGGCTTCAGCTTGGGCAGTATTTAATATAAAGCCTAAAGACCAGTTAAGTGGATCACTAAATCCGAGGTAGGCTAAAAAAGCTTCAAAAAGAATTGCTTGACGCATCGCTGTGATCATCATGGTTATCATCAACGGGAACACATTTGGTAAAATGTGTTTGAATATTATGTAAGGTGTTGAAGCTCCCGCTGCTTTGGCACTCAGGACAAAAGTCCGTTCTTTAAGAGATAGCGCTTGTCCACGAATGAGACGGGCTGAAACTGGCCAGTAAATAGCTACTATAAGAATAGCAGTGAGCTCCCATGTAGTAGTCCCTCCACCAATTTCTGGTACTGATGCTAACATCAATAACAATGGTAATGGAGGTATTACTAAAATCACTTCAGAAATTCTCATGATAACTGCATCTACCTTTCCTCCAACATAAGCACTAGAAACACCAATAATTGTTCCTAAGAGAACAACAAATATACCAGATATGAATGCAACTGCGAGAGATACGCGGAGGCCGAAAAAGAGAAGTGTATAAACATCAAACCCAAGTTCAGTTGTACCAAAAGGATGATCTGAGAATGGATTCCAAAATGGACCAAGTTCGATAGTAGTAAACGGTATGGGGATGGTCCATACTCTAGGGTCCATACCTGATTCCTGAAGATTGATCTCGTCCGGGCCAGGAGGACCATAGGGAGTTAATCCGTCTGCTGTTATTGCTAGTACAATGAGAATTACTAAAATTACTATTCCGATAACACCAAGCCGATTGGATTTATAGACTGTCCAAAACTTTTTCCAAGTCTTCCAACGTCTTTGTAGAGTTTTATTACTTTGTAATTTGTACATAATTCTACCTCCTATGACCGTTGTACTCTAGGATCAATAACACTGTAAAGCACCTCGGCAATAACTAATCCTAATAGAGTTAGTGCAGTGATAATGATGAACGAACCCTGAACAAGATTGTAATCACTATTTAAAAGAGCGGTATAAATTAAATCCCCTGTTCCAGGATAAGAAAAGATTTGTTCGACTAGAATAGAGCCTCCAATGATACTTCCAAAACTCATTCCAATATCTGTGACTACTGGAAGCATTGCATTTCTCATACAATGACCATAAAGGACCTCATTTTCGTCTAAACCCTTTGAAATTGCTGTTTGAACGTAATCTTCAGTCAATACACCAATAATATTTCCTCTCATAAACCATCCATAGGCTAATACTCCGTATATAGTTAAAACGAGTATTGGAAGAAGGGCATGATGGAAAATATTCTGTAGTGTTGCAATTGAACCTTGATCTTCAATACCTGGTGTTTTACCTCCCGAAATTGGAAACCATAAATGCAAATCCCCGTCTGAAAAATTGAGTGATATTAGTGTGAGGATTAGGCCAAGTAACACAACCAACCCAATTTTACTGGAAAATGATCTATCGAATTGCATCTTCTCCTTGAATGTCTTTCCTTTTCGTCGGTAAATTAATATGAAAATTATAACTAGGACTACTAGAGAGTAAAATATGGGGTATGGAATTTTCCAATCATTCTTTTCCGGATGTGCTTGGTACCCCAGAAAATAGATGAAAAAAATCCCAGTGAAAAATAATGGAGTTGCGTTTAAAATGAGGGAAGAGGTTACAAAAGTCGCATCTAGTTTAGATGCACGACGCCAACCGATATAAGCTCCGATTAACACACCGATAATTGTTGAAAGGATTGTTGAGGTTCCTAAGATGAGTAAAGTCCACGGGAGTCTTTCCAGGATCAAATCACTTACTGGCCGTCCATGTTCAAACGAATAACCAAGATCCCCTCGAAAGATATTACTTAGATAAATAATGAATTGTTCTGGAATTGATTTATCTAATCCCCATTTTTTGATTAATACTTCTTTTTGTTCGTCAGTTATCCCATGATGTCCTGCAGGAGCAAAAACATTGACCGGATCGTTTTCAATTGCCCGATATAGGAGAAATACAAATGTGAGAGCGACAAAGAATGCAAATGCTGCAAAAAGAATTCTCTTACCAATGAAACCTAATGTACCCATAATATCTCAACCAATAAGCTAGAATTTGTGTTTTTAACAAGTTTTTCCAAGTGTTTATTTATTAATCCTTTCTTGTATATGTAGTATTTACCATAACCTATTGAATACTGTGATAATTTCTAAAAAGAACCCGCTGAACTTACTCTTTTTAGAACCAATCTTTAATTCTATACGAGAATTTCCAAACATTACTTTAGGAATAAAAAAAAGATGACACATTAAAAAAAAATAGGGGAGGAAGAAATGAAAACTCATTTCTTATTCCGTTTTCTTTTGATGTATAGAGCCAGAGCTGAACCGAAAATCACGCTGACAAGAGTAAATCCACTAGAAGACTCACCTGGGACTGTAAGTATCGATGTGAGAATAACTGTTGTTCCAGATATCACGGTTTCGATATATGTTGTCTCGTACGTGGTTTCAGTGATTTCAGTTGTTGGTTCGGCGATGTAATGGAGGTTCATCCAAGAATAGTAATTATTGGGTCCCGTATTATAATCCATTAACCAGCCAGTAAACTCATCTACTCGGTAACAGGCAATCGCTTCGGACCAAAATAGTGGTAGATATGGTAAACTCTCACCAACAATTTTCTGTGCATCACTTAGTAGCTCTTTTGCGTAGGAATCGTTAGCCGTTGTCACTGCTACTGATAAATCACTAACAGCTGTTCGATTGGCACCGCTCCATCCAATCAGGTTGATACTATCAGAACCCCACCAGCCATTTACATCGAACATCCATTTCATCCAAGAAGGATGGTGATCTGACCAAAATTCAATCCAATCCATGAAAGCCCAGTCATAATCATAGAGTTGACTTCCAGTGCCACCCATCCGATCCCAGAGAGTGGTGAAAATTGTAGGGTCAAGATTAAGTTGCACACCTATATTTGACATCATTGCCTGGATCAAGTAAGCAGCTCTTGTTGAAGTTTCCCAGGTAGATACCCATGAGTAGTCAAAAACAAGTGGTGTCCCATTATCGGTTGTTCGAAGACCTTCACCTGTGGTGGTATTCCATGTACCTAACCAACCCATACCGTCTAGAATCTCATTCGCTCTGGAAACGTTGAAATCGTATTTACGAACATTAGGCTCAAAATATGGACCATAAGCCATTGACATTCCCGATGTAGCTACTTCTCCACGACCTTCAAATGCATATTCTATCAATTCAGAGATATTAATTGCATGCATAACCGCCTGTCTGAATCTGAGTTCGTTGTTTGGATACCGATATTGATTCATTGCAAGATAAAGTATATCATCAATAAGTGCATGATGAGTATCGATATCTGGATCCAGTTCTGCGAGAGTGATAAGATCCCTTGGGGGGTTAACCAAATGATCTACTTCACCAGTCTGCAGTTGAAAGAATGCCGTTTCAATAGAGTGGATCATTTTAATGACTTTTTCAGCTAGATGAGTTCCTCCTTCTTGAAGATGATAATCTTCAAATCGCGAAAAGCGCCAGAAGTCTCCTGGTACATGTTCCTCATATACCCAAGGTCCACATCCAATAAGTTCTGTATTGGTGAAAGTTGTGGGCTCTACTTGGCTCCAAATATGCTCCGGTACAATCCACCAGAGACCAATCTCTGCAAAGACATCAGCATGAGCTACCACATAGGAAAATGTAAAACTGATTGCAGTAGAATTGACCACACTGATATCTGTTGTCCAGTCATAAATCCAACTTCTCCTTGTCAATGTTTCATTAACATCAGCCCAATACAATTGATGTGTGAAGTTAACATCTGAAATTGTTAAAGGTGTTCCATCATGCCAAAAAACGTCTTCTGCTATAGCAAAAGTCCAAGTCATTCCATCAGGACTTATATCCCATCCAGTTGCAAGACCAGAATTCGGAAAGTACTGATAATTCATATCTTGTCTTATAAGTGGTTCGTAAATATGATTCATGATTCCTAAATCATATGAGGTACTCCAATAGAAAGGATTGAGAGAGCTAACATCATCATGCCACACTACAGTCAAAGTCCCACCTTTTGGAATTTGGTTTGTAAATGCCTGAGTATTGAAAGACATAAATGAAAGAATGACGAGACAAGCCATCAAATTTAATTTTTTATTTTTCATTTTGTTTACTCCAATAGAGTCATATTTTTGAAAATTCTTTAGAAATTTAATTTTTTACAGGATTATTGGAAATCCCTGTAAAGTAGGGGAAGACGAAACTTAGAGAAAGTAAAAATTTTTAAACTTTTCGTTAGATTTTAGTTAGTACAACAATTCCATCAGCCATATTTTGTAGGAAATGCAAGAATATTAATTTTACCAGAAGGTTAATCCTAATATGAAGGAGAAAGATCCGAAAAAACCACTAGCAAAAGATAAAGGGTCAAAAAATAAAAAAAATACCCCACAAGGGCTCGATGATCTAGATATCTCAATAATAAAAGAATTACAAAAGGACTGTCGAACACCTGTTCAGCTTATTGCCCAAAATGTTGAGGCTCCTGCTTCAACCGTGCATTATAGATTGAAGCGTCTAGATGAACAGAATTTTATTAAAGGATATTATGCGGCGATTAATGCTGAGAAAGTAGAAAAGGACTATCTTACGATCATGCAAGTTAGAGCGTCGTATGGAAAGAATTATCATAATGAGATCGGCAGCCAGTTATCAGATCTACCAGGTGTATGGGCTGTATATTTTCTGTTAGGAGAATGGGATTTTCTAGTTCTTACACGATCCAAAGACCGAAATGAATATATGAAACTACTTGAAGTAGTGATGTCCATGCCCGGTATTGAGCGAACTTCATCACTTGTTGTTGTTAAATTAATAAAAGAAGATCCTCGTATTGAACTATAACAAATCAAACAATTAATTTTGATTATTTTGCAATTAGAAGACATTTACCTTTTAAGTCTTTGATCACTGAGATGTAAATCCTCCATCTACTACAAAAACTCCACCGGTAACAAAAGAAGAATCATCAGAAGCTAAGAAGAGTGCAGTTTTCGCAATCTCTTCTGGCAATCCAAATCTTCCGAGAGGATATGCACCAGTTCTGGTTTTTCTTACAATCTTGGGATCCCCTTGTTTTTCAATAACTCTTTGTAACATTGGAGTTTCTATTGCACCAGGACAGATGCAATTAACACGTATCTTATCAGGTGCAAGTTCAACAGCCAGTGATTTTGTTAATGCCACGATTCCACCTTTGGAAGCAGAATAGACAGGTGAAAAAGATCCAACCAAAGCTGCTGCTGAAGAATTATTGATTATTGCCCCTCCTCCCCTTTTTCTCATTTCGGGAATAGCATATTTAGTACAGAGGAAGACAGATTTGAGATTAACATTGATTGTTCGATCCCATTCTTCCTCACAAGTATCTTCTAATTTTTTTACCACTTCAACTCCTGCATTATTGAACAAGATGTCTATTGTGTTGAATCCCCTTGATCTCTTAATCAGATATTTAACATCTTCGGTATTGGAGATATCGGTTTTTATAAACAGTGCGGAACTTCCTGATTTCCGGATCCTTTCAATAACTTTCTCTCCTTTTTCAGAATCAATATCAGCTCCAATTATATTCGCCCCTTCCTGAGCAAAAAGCACTGCCGTCGCATGGCCAATCCCATGACTAATTCCTGTTATTAATGCAGTTCTTCCAGTTAATTTCATCTATACTTATTCTTCCTGTTCTGTCCAAAATTTTGCAATTTCAATTGGTGTAGCAAACCAAACGTTTTCTTTGGATTTCATAAACTTGATCAGATTCCCAAGCATTTTAGCTCTTGAAGGAACCCCAATAATTTGAGGGTGCATTGCTAACATGAAATAAAGGCCCTCTTCATATACAGCTTCAAATTCATCAGCCCAAATCTCATAAACTTTTCTATGACTATTAATTCCGCTTTGATATTCTAAAGCAGGGAAATAATTAAATCCAAAAAAAGGCCAATCGTCCAACATCCACCGAATAGGAAGTTCTATTATATCACCAGTATTTGTTTGAATTTTAAAAGGGATATCATCACCCATCATACTTGTATCATAAACTAAATCAAATTTACTAAGAAGGTCAAGGGTATTTTCGCTCAAATCAGCGGCAGGAGCTCGGTAACCCTGTGGTTTAAGACCTGTTATTCTTCTCAAAGCTTCAATTCCTTTTTCCATTTCGAGGTTTTCCTCTGAACGAGAACAGTTTGCGGGATTTTTATGAGAATAACCATGATGACCAATTTCATGACCCGCTTTGTGGATACTAGAGATTGTATTGGGATATAAATCTGCTACTTCACCTGGAATGAAAAAACCAGCCCTAATCTTATGTTTTTTGAGTAATTTTAGGATTCTGGGGACTCCAACTTTCGGCCCATATGTTCCCTGTGAGAGAACTACTGGATTATCCCGCGTAATATTATTTCGTCGCAAGATATTCCTCCAAGAAATCTCTGCATCAAGATCAAAGGTCAAGCAAACTACACATTGAGCTCCATCTTTCCATTTCAATTTTTATTCACCTTTAACACCGCACCAATCTAATGTAGTGGCAGCAATAACCTTCGCAACATTTATAGTTGAATCTATGGTTACTCGTTCATCGAATGAATGAATTCTCTCTGCCCAAGGGCCATAGACAACAGCTGGTGTTCCATGATGTACAAAATACCTTGTATCTAGTCCAGCAGAGCCTCCTGAAAATGATGGTTCTGCATTCGTTATATTTAATGAATGGTGGGCAATCATCTTAACCAGTGGATCATTTCTATCTTGTTCGTGGGGGCGCGCTCGCCAACCAAACCATTCGATAAGGGGTTTATGTTCCTTCAACCAAGGATCAGTAGTAGTCGCTTCAAAAACAGCAGTCTCAATTTGAGAAATAACGGTTTCTCGGGATTCACCAGGTGGCCATCCTACCCTGCATTCAATTGTACATGTTCCTGGAACCGTGGATGGCCAATCTCCAGCATTAATAACCCCTATATTAATTGTTGTAGCTCTACTTTTCATAATTGAATGCTGTTCCACGAGTGGATAACGGATAGTCCTTTGTCGTGTTTCATTAAGATCCTTTAATGCATTTAAAATGGGAAGGGTCTTTAGAATAGCATTTTCTCCAAAATGAGCAGTCGCTGCATGAGCAGTAAGTCCTGGAACAGTAACTCTGAAATACATAACTCCTGCACTAGCGAGGCCTATTACGTAATTACTGGGTTCAGGGATAATAGCAGCATCTGGTTTAGGTTTAATCATTCGTAGATATAAATTACCTCCAACTCCACCATCTTCTTCTTCAATTGTAGTTTCTACAAATAAATCTCCATTTAAAATTATATTAGTTTCTCTTAATGCCTCAACGACAATAAGAAGAGCTGCTACACCAGCTTTCATATCCCCTGCACCCCTTCCATAGATGTAATTTCCTTCTACCTCTCCACCCCATGGATCTTTCGTCCAAGTTTCCAATGGTTCCGCACTTACAACATCAACATGACCACTCAGACACATAGATGGTCCTTTTCCCTCTCCTTTAACGGAAGCAAAGACATTAGGCCTTTGTTCATACCCATACTTTGTAAATGAAGTTGTTTCGAAGAAATCTTCATGGTTTCTTAATTTTTTAATATCAGGATAAACTAGCTCACTCTCCATTCCTAGTGACTTGAGTTTTTTATGTAAAAATTGCTGTATATCTTTCTCTTCACCAGTAATACTAGGGATTTTTACTAAATCTTGAGTACATCGGATTAATGAATCACTGTTATCTTCTATCCATTTTAGTACATTATCTCTTTCTGAACTCATCAAATATTTCCTCTATCAAATATTCCTTTACTCGATATAAAACTGAAATAATTCTTCCTTCTTTAATTAGAAATCGTATTTTTCAAATTTTTTTCCATTATATGTCTTATGGGTTAATTCAATGTACCTATCTCCAGGGTATGCCGTCCACGACCATATAGTCCCATAGGGAACTTCCTGATCACTGAGAAAATATGAATTATCTTGACATACCCCAATTTTAGATTCCAATTTATCTGATAACACTTCTTGAACATGAGATTTTGAGATTTCAGTATTTGATTGTGAATTAAACCAATTCTTGATCAAATTTAATCTAGGGACGCTAGTGATAGACCTTAATTCTTTGTTTTCATAAATCATGGTTTCTTGAGATCGAAAGTGATTTGTTACCACCGCAAATCCAGCTTCTGTTTTATCCACAACCATGACTCGCTTTGGAGTGGCTTCAACGTATGTGATTGCATCTGTCGAATCAGCAAGTAGATAATTATTCCCTCGGAAATGTGGTACTCTTCGTAAAAAAGAGGTAGCTTCACTCACATTCCGACAGGTATCAAGAATCCATCTGACCACATAATGTAAAGCAACCCCTGCTGCATCTTCTGTATAGCCACGAATCGCAGTTACCGCAATAGCTAGACCTGATTCATTCAAACCTCCATATCGACCTACAAATAGATCGGTACCTGAAATACTTGCTAAGGCTTCTTCAGGATAACTTTTCCATAAAACAGAAAATTCAGCTACCCATTTATCCCAGTCATAATTCCTACAGAAAATCGTCCTCGCATTTTTTGTGAATCTCTTTGAAATGGCAAATATACTGCAACCCAATTGTGGATATTTTGTCAACGCAAGGGAAAATGCTCTCAAATGAGTATCATCATAATTGCCACCCTCGATTATTCCATTCAACTCATCAATTAAATTTGGAGTATACTGCTTAACAGCCTTTTCACACTGATCAGCTAGTTTTAATCGGTCTTCAGTAAGAACAGGTGGAGAATATCCAGATTGACGCAAATCTTTCCCCAGCGCAACTCCATTTTCATAATAATCTCCTTCAAATTTCCTTATTAACATATTCAGAGTTCCTGTTCTGCTTAAATTCTGTCGATTTTCAGTCAAACTCCCTGATATTCTTTTGTAGGGTCAGTTTGCCTAATTTTTTAAAAATCTCCCCGTCTGGTAAATTATTATATGGAGGAAATTTACCTTCTATTGGTGAGTCTCTGAAGCTTTTCCAGAGGGGATTCAATCCATAGAATCCATGTTGACGTACCCAGCTTACTTTCTCAAAATCAATTATTTCTGTCAGAATTTTCTCTTTTGAATCAGCTTTTTGAAGGACACGGCCTTCTGGGTCTACAAAAATTGATTCTCCTCCTCCTTGAGGACAAACAGCGTTGATATTCAGAAAGTAACATTGAAACATAATAGCATGAGCTTGTGGAAGAATAACCTCTGCTGGACGGTCGGAAGTGCATGTAAGTGATGGTTGAAGTATAACTTCAGCTCCCATCCAAGTAAGAGTCCTGAAAATTTCAGGAAACCATAAATCGTAGCAGATTACTATCCCAATGCGGCCAATATCGGGGATATCAAAAGTAACAAATTCCTCTCCCCAATCAATTTTCTCATGAGGCATCCAAGGGAATATTTTTCGATATTTCGCAACAATTTTCCCATCTGGATTGAACACAATAGAGGTATTAAAAATCTTAGATCCATCTTTTTCCATAAAAGATCCAGGTAATATCCAACATTCAAGACTTTTGGCTAATTCGGAAATTTTATCGGTAGTATCATTAGGAATAGGTAGTGCAGACGTTTTATATCCATCTAGACCGTAATGTTGGAGAAATAGTTCCCCAGTAAATATCAAATCAACCCAAGGATAACTTTTTTTTTGTATACGGGCAATCTTCATGAATTTCTTGAGATTATTATCTTCATTGACATAATCTTTTTCCAGCTGAAGTCCAGCAATACCTAATTTCCTTGACAAACTCTATCACCGGCTAGAGTTGTTTTAATATTTCTTCCATTTTTACTAGAACTGTACTGGCTTGTTGTTCTGTGATACATAGAGGTGGTTGTAATCGAAGAACGTTGGTATGAATTCCACCCAAACCAATAATAATTCCATTCTTTAGTAATAATGAAACAGCTTCTTTAGCTTTTTTAACAGCCGGTTCTTTGGTAGATCTGTTTTTAACCAATTCTATACCAATCATCAAGCCTAATCCACGTACATCTCCGATGATGTCAAATTTCTGCTGATACTCTTTGAGTTGGGTTAAGAAGAATTTGCCAACTTTTGCAGAATTTTCGATCAATCCTTCATCCTGAAGTAGATTGATGTTTTCTAATGCAACCGCACTACTAACGGGGTTACCACCGTACGTTGAAAAGAAATCTCCCGCTTCTACACAGTTTGCAATATCCGAATTAGCTATTACAGCACCTATAGGCATACCACCTCCTAATCCTTTTGCCATAGTGACCAGATCGGGTTTTAGATCCCAATGTTCGAAAGAAAACATTTTACCTGTTCGTCCAAACCCACTCTGTACCTCATCTGCAATGAATGGGATCTGATAATCAGCTAAGATCTTCTGTAACTTCTTATAGTAACCTGCAGGAGGTACGATAATGCCTCCTTCTCCTAAGACGGGTTCCATAATAAAAGCAGCAACATCTCCAGCAGTGTGTCGATTTATAGTATCCTCCACTCTTTCAGCAGTCTCTTCCGCACATTCTTCCTCAGAGAGCCGTGACCTATAACAATATGGAACCGGGGCGTGAACAACCCCAGGTGTATTTGCATAGGATCCAAATCCCTTTTTATATTTAGCTTGCCCAGTTAAACTAAATGCAACACCTAATCTGCCATGAAAAGAACACTCAAGCGCAATTAATGCAGCTCCAGTCTTTCCCCTCGAAAACGCGTATTTTTTAACTAATTTAACAGCGTTATCAACGGCTTCAGTTCCACTGTTACATAGATAGGTGTGCTGAAGATTCGCTGGTGTGATTTTAGCCAATTTTTCTACCAATAGCGTTTGGGGAACATTAAAGAAAACCCCAGAAGTGTGAACAAGCTTAGACATTTGTTTAGTTGCAGCAGCTACTAATCTCTCTGGAGCATGTCCTGCATTAGTGACGGCTATGCCAGCAAAACAATCAATATACTCCTTACCCTCCATATCCTTAAGAACTGCACCTTTTCCTTCTGTTAATACGACTTCTTTCCGAGTATACCCCTGTAAATAGTATTGTTTATCTTTTTTAATAATCTCATCGGATTTTACCATACTTATATCTCCTAAGATATATTGATAATGGTTTTTCAAAGTTGATCAGAAATACCTAGATATTCTCTAAAAAAACTTTTATATTTTGCGTTTTTTCATAACAATACATTATCCACTTCATTTTTTCTTCAAAACTAAGGAGTAATACTCTTGACTAGACAAGTATTGGACATCATGAATGGGGAGGTTGTTATTCCTCAGAATTATATAAATGGAAAATGGGTTACATCTGAGACTGAGATTTTTAAGGATGTTTTTAACCCTTCAAAAGATGAAATCATTGCAAAAACTCCAATGAGTACATCCAACGAAACTATCCAGTGTATTAAGGCAGCTAAAAAAGCTTTTGAGCGCTGGCGTCGAACTCCTGCTCAAACACGGATTAGGTATTTGTATAGGATTCGCGATTCATTTGAGGAGAATTTTGAAGAACTCTCCAAAATATTGACTATAGAACAAGGGAAGGTAATTGACGAATCACGGGGGGAGTATAGACGTGCTATTGAAAATATTGAAATTGCTGCAAGTGTTCCCATTTTACAACAAGGATACAATATGGAAGACATTGCTTCGGGTATAGATGAAATGGTGATTAAACAACCACTAGGAGTATTCTTTTGTGTTGCTCCTTTCAATTTTCCAGGAATGGTTCCATCTTGGTTCTGGCCATATGCCATTGCAACTGGAAATACGTATATAGTTAAACCCTCTGAGCAAGTTCCCTTAAGTATGACAAGACAATTTGAATTAATTGAAGAAGCAGGACTTCCTAGAGGAGTACTCAATATGATGCATGGGGGTGCGGAGGTTGTGAATACCTTAATAGAAAGTCCTGATACGATTGGTATGTCTTTTGTAGGATCCACTAGTGTAGGCGAACTTCTTTATAAGAAGTGTGGAGAGTTCAAAAAACGTGCTCAGGTTCAAGGAGGAGCAAAGAACTTTATTACTGTTATGCCCGATGTAGATATCAAACGAACCATTCCAAATCTCATGACATCTTTTTATGGATGTACAGGACAACGATGTTTGAGTGGAGCTGTGTTACTAGCTGTAGGGGACGTTTATGAACCCCTCAAGATAGCTGTAGTTGATGCTGCGAAGAAACTAACAGTTGGATATGGACTCGATGAAACAAACCAAATGGGTCCTTTAGCATCAAGAAATGGGTATGATAAAGTTTTAGGATATATTCAATCAGGAACCGATGAAGGTGGGGATTTGATTTTAGATGGAAGAGATTTAAAGATACCCGATTATCCTAATGGTTATTTTATTGGGCCGACCATCTTTGATAAAGTTAATCCAGATATGACAATTGCTCGTGAAGAGATTTTTGGTCCTGTAATGTCTATTATCCCTGTCCAAGATCTTGATGAGGCTATCGACATCATTCATAATAATCCTTACGGGAATGCATCCTCCTTGTTTACTTCTAGTGGTAAAACAGCAAGAGAGTACCAATATCGTGTTAATGCGGGAAATATAGGTATTAACGTTGGGATAGCTGCACCTATCGCTTCGTTTCCGTTTTCTGGAATGAAAGATTCTTTTTTGGGGGATCTTCATGGCCAAGGACGTGACTCAATAAATTTCTTCACAGAGAATAAAGTGGTTATAACTCGGTGGTTTTGATTTTCCTGAGGTGATTTTGACGTGGTACTCGCTACACTTGGAGCTGTATTAAATTTTGCTCTACAACTGGAAGAAAGAACCTCAAGTTGGTATGCTACGTTGCTAGAACACAGTAATGATGAAAATGTTCAAGAAATAAGTGAAAGATTAAGAAAGTTAAGTAATGGACGGATTATAGTTCTTAAGCGATTACGGAGTGAAAATGTGACTGAAATGATTCTAGAACCTATCTATGGATTAGATAGTGCAAACTATACTATTCCTGAAAATCAGATTGATGATATTTCTAACCCCCTTTTTAAGGTAACAGCCGAAGGGATTGAGCTCTGTTTGAAGTCATTTTATAAAGCAGCAGCCAAAAAGATTGACTTCCTTAGTGAGGTTGCCTATGCATTTGAAGATCTTGCTGACGAGGTATCGGAAAATATCGAATCTATCCAATTGTTGCAATGAACTTTGAAGGATGTTAATCAAATGAAACTTGGATGTTATATGCCTACATTTGGTGGATGGATTGGTAATGTTGGTGTAGAAGAACCTGAAATTTCTTATAGTAATGTGAAATCTTCAGCTATTCTTGCAGAAAGTGTAGGTCTTGATTCCATATGGGTTGCTGATCATCTTCTTAATCCATTAAAAGGAGAACATGAGAAGTGTCTTGAAGCGTGGACTATTCTAACTGCATTAGGAGTACTTACACAGCGTGTAAAAATCGCTCATACAACCTTGTGTCAGGGATTTAGATATCCAGCTGTTTTAGCTAAAATGGCCACTACATTGATGGAAATATCTAAGGATCGTTTTATCCTTTCCATTGGCGCAGGTTGGTATAAACGAGAGTTTGAGTCATATGGTATTCCTTGGTATGAACATGATGAACGAGTCGCTCAAACTGAAGAACAGCTTCAGATAATCAAGTCCCTTTGGACAAAAGAAAAGACAGATTTCGAGGGAGATTATTATTCCATTAAGGAAGGGCGTCTCTATCCAAAACCAGGTGAGATCCCTCAAATTTGGTATGGAGGTGAGTCAGAAGCATCAAAACGGCTAGTAATTAGAAATGCTGATGTATGGCTAATGTATGATTCTTCACCAGCCAATGTTCGTAAAAAGATAAAAGAAATTCTCCCTCAACTCAAGAAAAAGAAACTAAAATATGCTGTTTCTACACATATCGTTCCTGGTGACACGGATAAGACTGCTTTTCAAAGATTAGAATGGCTTACCCAAGGTAATGTTGAAGCCAAGGATCGAATCTCGAGATTAGGGATTGTTGGTTCTCCTCAAACTATCAAAGAAAAACTGCTGGAATATGCAGATACAGGCCTCGATCACTTATTGCTTAAATTCAGTAATACTACTGAAGATCTTTCATTTTTAAGAGATATGCTATCCAAATGGGAGTCGTAAATATATGTATCCAGATTTGATTTTATATAATGGAAAAATAATTAGTTTGGATAAGGAAAATTCCATCGTGGAGGCTGTTGCCATAAAATTCGGCTATATCGTCAAAGTAGGAACAAATGATGATATTTTAAATACAGAGGGATCATTAACACAAAAAATAGATCTCAAGGGGAAAACCCTTATTCCAGGACTCATTGATTCTCATTCTCATATGATTGCTTCTGGAATAGCTAGATTAATTTATGTTGATTTGAGTGAAGAAGCGGGAGTAAGGAGTATAAAGGATCTCCAGGAAAAATTAGGGGAAAGAGTGAATGAGACTCCAGAGGGAGAGTGGATTTTTGGATATCAAGAAGACGATGCTAAGCTGATAGAAAAACGACACCCTACTAGACAAGAACTAGATACAATTTCAACCAAACATCCAATTCTCATCACTACAGTAGGAGGACATTTTTGGATCGCAAATACGAAAGCATTCGACTCGGGAAACGTAACCAAAGATACACCTGATCCTGTAGGAGGAAAATTCGATCGTGATTCTCAAACAGGAGAATTAACAGGTGGTTTTCACGAAAAAGCACTCAATTTAATTCGTAATTCAGAGGATCCTCCCTACTCTCGAGAATTAGCTCAAAAAGGTGCTTTTCAGATCTTACAGGAATGTGCTGCTTTAGGATTGACAACTATCTATGATACAGTTGAAGCTTCTCACATTAGAGCAGTTTTAGATCTTAAGAATCAAGGTACTCTCCCAATTAGAGTAAGAATGGATGCTAATATTGAATTAATTACTAATTTAGATGAAGTGGGGATATATCGAGGATTTGGAGATGATTGGCTTAGGCTTTGTGGTCTTAAATATTTTTTCGATGGTGCTATCTCAGCTAGAACCGCTGCAGTATCAGAACCGTATCTCAATAAGCCTAATTTTTTTGGTGTAATGGCTACGACAAGGGAAATTGCCCAGAAGATTCTAGAAGCAGCGTATCAGAAAGGATATCGAATCTCAGCCCATGCAAATGGTGATCGTGCAATCGATCTTTTTCTCGATATAATGGAAGAACTTCAAGGAAAATATCCGAGGGATGATCCTCGGAATCGAGATATTCATTGTACAGTTGTGAACCCAAGAATTATATCCAGAATCAAAAAACTGGGTATACTTCCAACAATATTTGGCCCCTATCCATACTATCATGGAGATAAACTCATTCCTGCATTCGGCGAAAAACGATTGGAATGGATGTTTGCTGCTAGGTCTTTTCTTGACTCAAACATTATTCTTAGTGCTCATTCTGACCATCCATGTGCCCCGAATTCTCCACTAATGGCAATTCATTCTTTAGTAAATCGTAAAACTAAGATGGGAAAAAATATTGGCAGTACACAAAAAATCTCCGTTCAAGAAGCATTGCGCTTATACACGATTAATGCTGCTTATCACTCCTTCGATGAGGAGAAGTTAGGGACGATTGAAGAAGGTAAGTTGGCAGATTTTGTGCTTTTGGGGGAAGATATATTACATATAGATGAATCAAAAATTAAGGATATTCCAATAGAAATGACATTCGTCGGTGGTAAGATCGTCTATCAGAAATTAAATTAACAGATGGTTGATTATGAACATGACTAGTCAGATTAAATCAAACGACAACACAAAAATAAATCCAAAAACCTCTTATCGAGAACCAATTTTAAAGTTTGACTTTCCTGGTGTAAGAATAGGGATAGGTGAATATGAGGAGGGGCCGACTGGATGTACAGTATTTCATTTTAAGAAAAGAGTTAAAATGGTTTCAGATATACGTGGTGGCGCACCTGGAGTGGTGGGAGCACATCTAAATCAAGTTGATACCGTTACTTTTGCAGGTGGAAGTCTTCTTGGATATGAAGCGATTACAGGTGTGAATGCAGAAGTATTACAAGCTAATGATTATAAACTGGATTGGGAATCAGTTCCTCTCGGAGCTGGAGCAATTATCTGGGACTTTCCAGGGCGTACTAATACTGTGTACCCTGATAAAGCCCTGGGTAGAGCCGCATTACGTAGTGCGAAAGAAAACGTATTTCCGTTGGGAAATCAGGGAGCTGGTAAATCTGCTACAGTGGGAAAATTTTTGGATTTTTCTTATCATGAGCCTGGAGGACAAGGTGGAGCTTTTGCTCAATTTGGTGAAGTGAAAATTTTAGTATTTACTGTTGTCAATGCTCTAGGTTCTCTATACAATAGAAAAGGAGAAATTGTGCGAGGTCATTTTAATCAGAAGGAAGGCACTAGAATCGATGTTTCTGAAGCGATTAAGACATGGGCTAGATATAAGGACCAAACACAAAAAGGAAATACAACTCTTACCTTAGCAATTACTAATCAAAAATTCCCGTCTCGATATGAATTTCAACAAGTATCTCGACAAATTCATGTCTCAATGGCGAGAGCAATTCAGCCTTTCCATCATCTAGATGATGGTGATGTATTTCTCCTGGCTAGCACCGAAGAGGTATTCGACAAACAGCTTACCTCGGGTGCTTTTGGTGTTTTAGCTGGAGAGCTTGCTTGGGATGCAATTTTGACATGTTTTGAATGAATAAAGTATAATTGGTCAATGAAAAGAAAATAAGTAAAGAATGAATTTGTATAACTGTTTGAATGTATGTTATGTGTTAAAGGAGTATTTAAGATGAAATTTGATAAGATTATGATCATTGGACTTGTGGTTTTACTGCTTTCACCTGTTGCTATATTACTTTCAATCAATGAGCATTTTGTACTCGAAAACCAGTACTCAATAACTGACTATCGATCTAGAGGAATTGTTGTTGAAAATGGAGTTGCTTACATTGCAGGTGATAATGTACTAGAAGCCGTCAGTATAGATGATCCTAATTTTATGTTCCAATTCGGTAAAATAGAAACGCAAGGAGATATTGTTGGTCTCTTCAAATCGGGAAATTTGGTGTACTTACCCTATGAAACTGGTGGATTTACAATTATTGATGTTACCAATGTTCTAAATCTTATTTCTGTTGGAAATTACTCTAGCAGTTCAACAATCTGGGATATCTTCGTTTCTGGAACTAAAGCTTATTTACCTGTTGCAGATGCGGGTTTAGACATTGTGGATGTGACAAACCCAAGTAATATTTCATTGGTGGGTAGCTATCATGATGGGTCGAACGGTACAGATAGAATATTCGTCGAAGGATCCATTGCATATTTAGGGGAAGCTTCTAATGGACTCAAAATCATAGATATTTCTAATTCCTCGAATCCTCAACTCCTAGGACAGTATGATAAAAATATTCGTGATATCTTTGTAAAAGACAATATTGCGTATCTAGCTTTAACTGATGGTCTTGAATTCTCAGGTGTAGAAATTGTTGACATGGAGGATCCTACAGATCCAAAACTACTGTCAAGAATAGAAATACCAACGTATGACATATTTGTAAAGAATGAATTTGTTTACATACCAGTAAAGTATGAACAGCTTGTGGTTTACGATATTAGTAAGTTAGAGTCGCCTCGTAGAGTTGGACAATATCCTTTTCCCTCAAAATATCCAGTATCGCGTGGAAACATAGTTTTTAGCCTTGAGAATCGTATTTACTTATGTACTCAAAATCTAAATATCATCAATCAAGAACTGACAAAACTTGATCTTAGTGATAACGGGATAAGGACAACCATTTTGGTGGCTTTTCTCGGTGTAATTGTTATACTAATTAGTCTTTATCGTGATCGTTCAGAGAAGAATAGCATTGATTATTATCTAAAACTCTATAAGGCGAAAAAAGCAAAATTAAAACATCAGGATAATATTCAGTAATATGACAATTATCTTATCGTCACAATCGACATTTAGCGAAAATTTCTTGAACCTCTGACTGGGGTAAAGCATGAACAGTGTTTCCGTTTATTCCTGTCATCGTTTTTGCATTTATAAGGGCATTAATTATAGCTTCTTCCGTTGCTTCAGCAACCGCTTTGAAAAAGGGGGTTAAATACATATCAGACAATGATTCAACCGTTTTAACTCTGGATTTACTGGGATCTACAATAAGATTCGCAGTGGAGAATCCTAAAAATAAATCACCCGATGTATGGCCTCCATATCCCCCTATTCGAGCTAAACCGGCAGTTATCCGTTTGACTAAACGTTTCAATTGATAAGGGAGTAGTGGGGCATCGGTAGCTGCAATAACTATTATGGAACCGTTTTCTTGTTTTTCTGTATCAAGACGAGGTTGTTTTATCTGAATTTCAGGTTTATAATCACTGATTTCCTTCCCAACTGGAACTCCGTTTATGGTGAAGTGTTCCCTTTTCCCATAATTTGTCTGAACGCAGAGACCAATAGTGTACTCTGAGACTCTACGTGAGCTGGTACCAAAACCACCCTTGAAGCCGTGACATATATTTCCAGTAGCACCACCTACACTTCCCTCCATGACTTTTCCTCCCTTTGCTTTATCACAGGCTAAAAAAACATGTTCCTTCTTAATATGGAATCCATTAATATCATTTAATAATCCGTCATAAGTCTCTGCAACCACGGGTAGACTCCAAAAAATGGGATCAGTGTAAAAATTATTATCAATTCTCCACTGGATTATTGCATCTCTCACGACGCCTACACTATGTGTATTTGTAAGACATATTGGTCCTTTAAGTTGACCTGATTCATTTACCCAATGACTACCAGTCATCTCGCCATTTCCATTATAAGAGAAAAGAGCAGCATATACTTTATCAGGATTTTTTCCTGTGGGAAAAATAGCAGTAACTCCAGTTCGTATTGGACCTTTACCGACTTTTAGTTCTCCTTCTCCCTCAATCAAGGTGCAATGTCCAACTTCAACTCCCTTGACATCAGAAATCGAATTATATTTACCAGTTGTTCCTTCAAAAGGAATCCCAAGATCACGTGCCTTCATAGCGGTCAAATGTGACATATGTGTTTTAGAATTTTCTCATTCAATTTAATCAATAATTATTTCCTGACCTTCACGGTCTTAAGCAAAAACCTAAATCAATGTCCAAAATTCTGAAATTGACGATCATGACGAGTTTAGATTCACGTAAACAAAAGGAAAAAGCCTTTAAAAAAGGAAAGATCTCTCTAGCTGTCGATAAATCAGTGTATAAACGTTTTTCCGAGCGAGATATGATTTTTGCACGGGTAATGTGGGATGAAAGCTATTCAGGATATCGACGAGCGATTAATGAGAAAGAAGAGACTAAAATGGGCATGAAAGGTTATAGTCAAGAGGGTTACGCTGCAATGAATGCTGCGTGGATGGTTCATGATACTTTTCGTCAGGCCTTTTCATGGGAAAACCCAAAACAGGCTCCAACATCACTTACTCAATCTACAATCAAACCTAAAAGATTTAAGTCCTCTGACTTAGAAAAAAACTCAAAAATCGTAAAAAGAATAGCTAACGTTTATGGAGCATGTGATGTTGGCATAACAGAACTAGATCCAGATCATCCATATCTTTACACTCATGATCGAATGAACAATGAAATAAATTTCCCAGAGGGAGTAAAATACGCTATCGTAATGCTTATTCAGATGGATTATCAGGCTTTGAAAACCTCACCAGCTTTGCCATCTAGTATCACAACAGGGAATGGATACTCCCGAATGGCTTTTGCAATCGCAGGTATGGCTGATTTTTTGCGAAATCTTGGATATCAGGCAATACCTGCTGGAAATGATACCGGAATTTCTGTTCCATTAGCTATTCAGGCAGGTTTAGGTCAAGTGGGAAGAAATGGTTTATTGATTAATCCGAAATATGGACAATCGGTACGGATTTGCAAAGTTTATACTGACTTTCCAATGAAAATTGACCAACCAATCGATTTTGGTGTACACCAGTTCTGTAGAGTGTGTAAGAAGTGTGCTAAGTATTGTCCAAGTCAAAGCATTCTCTATGATGATGATCCAACTTGGGAAAGTCCTTGGAACAGTGTTTCGAATAATAATGGATCCTATAAGCATTATGTTAATGTAGAGACATGCTACGAATTTTGGGTAAAAAATTCAACAGATTGTTCAAACTGTATGCGGGTTTGTCCATTTACAAAACCTCCTGGAATTGCACATGATATTGCACGATTCTTTATCAAATATTTTCCATTTTTGGATCCTCTGTGGCTTCGATTGGATAATTTGATGGCGTATCTACCTTGGTGGCGATATGGAAAGAAAGATGATGCGTTGAAATTCTGGAAGGGAAAAAAGTATCTGGGAAAATAATCACAAATTTTGAAGGAGAAACTTGCGTGAAAATCCTTTTTTGCCATCGTGTAAGACCTGTTTTAAGAAAACACTATCGTGAATCATTACCAGAAGAGATTGACTTAATATTTCCAGAGGATTTGTCTGATTCATCATTAATTCAATTAGCACCGGAAATAGAAATTGCAGTTGGATATAAATTTTCAAAAGAATTCTTAGATGCAGCAAAAATTCTTAAGCATATTCAAATTCCTTGGACTGGAGCTGAGACATTGAACTTCGAATTATTAAAGAAATATCCTAATGTAACTATTTCGAATTCACATTCCAATAGTTTGGCAATAGCTGAGCATGCCGTAGCACTATTATTATCCGCTGCAAAAAAAATTGTTTACAGAGATGCAGCTATGCGAAAGAATGATTGGTCAACTCGTTATAATGACGTAACCTCTCATTGGTTAACAGGAAAAACTCTCGGAATCATTGGGTATGGGGCTATTGGCAGTAAGGTTGCCCGTATGATGAAACGAGGATTTGAGATGCAAATCCTAGGAATTAAGAGAAATCCCACCGCTGTTCTCCCTGAAGATGTCGTCTTTATGGGTACACTCAACGACTTAGATTATGTATTAACAAATTCCGATTATATTTTAATTGCCTTACCTTTAACTCCTGAAACAAAAGGATTGATACAAGAAAGAGAACTGACACTCCTGAAACCAAATGTTGTACTAGTGAACATTGGAAGGGGGGAGGTTATCAACGAGCAGGACTTATATGAATTCATTAAGAAATCTAAATTAGCAACTGTAGGGTCGGATGTTTGGTACAATTACCCGAAGAATAAAAAGAAGCCAGTAGTGCAACAGAATTATCCTTTTGAAGAATTACCCTATGTAATACTTAGTCCTCATTCTGCTTTTAAAGTGGAATCCCGCGAGATACCATTTGCAAAGGATACAGTTAGTAATTTGAACGCAATTTACAACGGTGAAGAACCAATAAACCAAATTAAGTTAGAAAATGAATATTAAAGTATTAAAAAAAGGCACAACAGAAAAGAAAGAAGAAGTAGAAGGTGGATTGTTATTTTTTAGATGGTTAAGTTCTCTTCTGTTGATCCATCGAAGATATGGATACGACTCATATCGAAAACAAGGTCGAAATCAGTACCAACACGAGCTTTCGTACCAGTGTTTACTCGTGCATTGAAATCAATGGAATCGACATTAACTGCCAGAAAAATATCTGATCCATAGTTTTCTCGAACCATTACCTTTACAGACACTGTATTAGCGGAACTTGGGTTCAGAGCAAACTCTCGATCTTCAATATCTTCTGGACGAATACCCAGAACTACCTCATCCGGATTTGTTGCATTTTTGATAACTTTGGTAGCCATATCTGTTGGTAAATCCAGACTAAATGCAGAGGTTACAAAAGTATCTCCTTCTAATTTACCTGAAATGAAGTTCATAGACGGTGAACCAATAAAACCTGCAACAAATTTATTGACGGGTTTATCATACACTTCCTCAGGAGTCCCGATTTGCTGGAAAATTCCATCATTCATACAAGCTATTCGATCTCCTAAGGTCATCGCCTCTGCTTGATCGTGTGTAACATATATTGTTGTGACACCAAGTTCGATTTGTAGACGTTTGAGTTCAGTTCGCATATGAGCCCTGAGCTTTGCATCAAGATTTGACAAAGGTTCGTCCATTAGAAAGACCTTTGGTTCACGGACAATTGCTCTTCCCATTGCTACCCGTTGTTGTTGACCCCCGCTTAATTCACTAGGTTTCCGCTCTAAAAGATCAGGGATTTTTAAAATCTCGGCTGCTCTTTGAACTTTGGCCTCTACTTCGGCATGACGGAGTTTACGGGGAACAGCTTTAGGATCGTCTTTATCCACCAAAATCTTACGTGCTTTTAACCCAAACCCAATATTGTCCCGAACATTCATATGGGGATATAAGGCATAGTTTTGAAAGACCATGGCGATATCACGGTCCTTTGCAGGAACAGTGTTCACCACTTTCTCATCGATATAGACCACACCAGAGGTTACTTCCTCTAAGCCGGCAACACATCGCATAGCAGTGCTCTTCCCACATCCAGAGGGACCGACAAAGACAACAAGTTCTTTATCTGCGATGTCTATGTTAATATTATCTAATACTAGTTTTTCACTAAATTGTTTTACAACATTTTTCATTTTTACTTGTGCCATAGAACCACCTTCTAATTCTTATCCTTTTAATCCTTCTACAGACACACCACGCTTAATATAATCTTGTGCCAAAAATAAAATCACAAAAATAGGAACAACAATAACTGTAGCTAGTGCTAAAACAACCCCTACTTGTTCTAATAGTTCTGAATTGATTCTGTACATACCTATTGGCAGAGTCCTTAATAATAAGTAATTACTACTATTTTCTAGAAGTAATAAGGGCCACATAAAGGAGTTCCAATTCCCAATAATATTTATGATAAACATTACCGATAAAACAGGGATTGATAACGGAAGAACAATTTTCCTGAAAATTTGGAACTCTGAATAGCCATCAATACGGGCTGCGTCAAGATAGTCATCAGGTATTCCACGCATGAATTCCGTACACAAAAAGATACTGAAAGGTTGTATTAAAAATGGTAAGACAACTCCCATCAATGATCCTACAAATCCCATTCGATCTAATTCTAAGTACAGAGGAATTACTTGAACGTATGGAGGTACCATCTGTATCGCAATTGTTAAAGTGAATAATAATCGTCTTCCGACAAATTCGCGTTTGGCTAGGACATATCCTGCCATAGCTGAGAATATTACTAGAAAAACCGTAACCAAACCAGCAGCGACAATTGAGTTGAATAACCAAGTCCCTACTTGGTATGTATCAGGGGTAGTATAATCTGTTCGTACGAGCCCGAATATTTGGGCATAATTTTGAGTCGTAAAGGGATCAGGAAGGAGTCCTTGAGATAGAAAATCAACTCGATTCTGACCTTCAGTCTGAAAGCTATTTTTTAACATCCAAATAAAGGGGACAATCATTACTACCGCAATAGAAACAGCAAGGGCATTTATCAGAAGGGTTGAGGATATAATCCTCCAACTACGACCTTTTCTAACCTGTGCTACTCCCCACACGATTGCAACAACAATCAAGGCTATAACTATTCCAATTAGAAATAGCGGAAATGCTGGAAATACAAATCTTAGGATTGGATCTTGTTTCCAATTCAGTTGGTAAGGGTCTCCGTATAGATCCTGAAAAGTATCCGGATTTAAATAAAGTGTAATTGCGGCGAGAATTGCACCAATAACAATCACTTGAATATACAATTTGTATTCTACAATTCGATCGGCAGTTGTACCAAGTTTATTTCGTGAATCATATACATAGAGAAATAATGTATACAAAATGAGAATAATTACAAACACTAGTAATGTTATTACAAGTGCAGGTTGAATTATTCGGACTATTGATTCATCGGTAGGACTTACTGGAATAATACCCCGGAATATCTGACGGACAGCATCCAGAAATACATCAAAGCTGTCTCGGAGAGCGATGACCATATTATCAATGAACTTAAATGGTTCAAAGATTATTAATGCTATCAACCAAGGCAGATTTATTATAATAAATGCTAATCGACTAATTAGACCTTGAATAACAATTGCATCTAGTAGTGGTAATACAATAATAATCAATAGAAACATTAGAAGAATGTTCTTAAAGGTAAAATTTACTTGTACCCTCTCTTTAAAAACAGTAAGAACATCAGATTGCGTTACACTCGCAAAGACAATTATCCAAAGTATTGAAATACCAAGAAGTCCAACTATAAGTGCTAACATAATCAAAGTGGGTTCTAGGTTTACCATATTTGCAATTATATTAGTGTAGTTCGAATCGATAACTGAACAAAATAGCACGATGACTGAGATTAGAACAAAGACTGTCTTCTTCCAAGGAAAGACCTCTGAAAGCGTTGTTCCCTTTCTTGATACAAGCTCCTCTTGAATATCTGAATATAACCAGAATAATAAAATCAAAATTAAGATAGCTGCTCCTAACCAAGTAAAATCAGTCGAAAAAGGAATTACTAGTAATGCAATAGCCAATCTTCTTGGGGTAAGAAGAGATTTAATGGATCCAGATGATAGATAAGAGAATATTTTGAAGCACGAGTAAAGGATAATGAGGGGTGTTACAAAATATATCAATGCTAGAATATATCCTGTCTGCCTAAATATGTCAAAATCTAGTCCAAGTAAAGATTGGAAATAGAAATCATACATTGCCTGGAAGAAAAGTATAAATCGGGTAATCCCAATATCAGCAAGCTCAAAAAAACTAGCAAGATACGTATCACCAATAGTCCGAATTGCGTTTGTCCATAGATTTATTGCTGATTCGAAAAGCGAGTAAGTATCAATTCTACGACTTGGAGAAAGTGTCAGTACTAGAGAAATTAAAAATAATAATGAAAGGATTACTTTTTTGTTTGCTTCCAGCAAATTGATTATTCTTGATGTAGTTTGTTTGCTGTCTGATTCCATAGTCTTAACCTCCAACACCTAATTCCACCTTTTCTTGCTTAAATAGACTAGGTAGCATCTTTCGTTTCTTTATTTGAGGGACAATTATCGGTGCTAATATCATCAATAGACCTATTATGAGGAAAATCAACCCAAAAGCCAGTGAGGGTATCTTAATACTTGCTATAGTAAAAGGCGTTGACCCAAATCCTCTTTTACTTATTGTACTATAGCCATTAGCTAAATAAAAGGGAGCAATGAACAATATGAAGAACCCAGCTTTTCGTAAGTCTTTCATATCTCGTTCTAGTTCTTTTCGTATAATAATTGAAGTATAAAGGTAATAAAGACCTACAACAAATGTAAGGAATAGGAAAAATACATCATAGGTTAACCAATCTAATGTAAAGCCCAGTGATTTGGGTGGGACCTCAATAATTGCAGAAGTTCTGTTTGAGGGGACGGAAAACATGATTGCAAGTAAACTAAAGATCGGAAACATCTTTAACGTGTTTTTCATCTCCATTCGACCCAATAGACCTAAATAAGCTGTCATTCCAAAGATGAAATAGCCTACAGTAGAAGCAAAGGTCATTACTGTGGGTGAGGTATAATTTCCTATTAAATAAACTGCTAAGGTTTGACTCCCGCCAAAATTAGCAACATCTAAACCATATAATTCTTGGAAAACAAGCCATCCATTTATCAATTCAAGGATGATAACTACTCCTAGTGGACCTTTTAACATAGGAATAGTAATGTTCTTAAATTTAGACCAGCTACCATGACCATCAATATCAGCAGCCTCATATAAAGAGTCTGGTATAGATTTTAATCCAGCAAGAAGAATTAGAACATTGAATCCTACTCTTCGCCAGATACTCATGATGGCAACACTTTCCATTAAGTAATCGGAAATCCAACTAATGTTTTCGCTTACTTTATTAGCGGGTACTAAACCTAAAGTAATGATATTCAAGATTCCATAAATTCCATCTAAGATCCCAGCTACACTAAAGTCTATACCAGTTAAATCCGTAATTAAGGGAAGATTTATTGTTAAATTAAATAATGAAGTAAGAAAACCTCCTCTTGCATCAAATACAACACGCCCCCAGATAACGGAGACTACAAGGATACTTGTTACGACAGGCATGTAAAAAATAGTGGTATAAGCGTTTTCACCTTTGAGGAATTTGGAGTTTAATAAGACTGAGAGAAATAGGGATACAATGACAACTCCAGGTACGAAGAGAATAACATAATAGATGTTATTATCCAATGCGTTTTGAAATAGATTAGCATTTGAAGAATGTGAAAACAACTCAAGGAAATTATCCACCCCGATGAATATAGGACTTTGATTTTGTAGTCCTCCAAAGAGTGCATGAAGAGTCCAGAGAAGAGGATCGACTTCATAATCGACTGGAGTAAACGCAGGATTTTCTCCAAGTGGAAATGTCTCAGGGTAGGAAAATAGAGTGATATAAAAGCCTCGGAGTATTGGCACAACATATGTAAATACGAGGAAAAGAAGAGCGGGAATAATAAGTATGTAAGGAAGTTTATTTTTCCTTATTTCTCCAGAAACTCTTTGTTTGAGAGAGAGTTCTTGAGTCTTTCCCTGTGAAGTAGTATAGGCAATTAATCCAAGAATTCCAAGGGGGAAGGTCAATATAGATCCAATTAACCATGATGTTCGTCCAGGAGTTTCTCCTCCAGCATCAAAGGGTTTCTCAATACTTCGTATACTCCCATAAAGAAGGAGAGCGGCTCCGAAAAAAGTAAAAAGCGTGATTGTTAGATGTGCTGTCTCCTCTGCACCCACAAGAGCAATTCCATTATAATACCATTGAGCAACATCTGGAATAATTGAGACAAAAGTTGACAAACCGAGGATTTCAATCCATCCATACAGTAAATATCCTACTGGAAAGAAATATCCCATGATTCCAAATGAACCTGCTAGAAAGTAAAACAGTATCAGTATCATTGGTATTATACCGTTAATAAATGCTAGTTGTTGTGACCTTGACTTCATATCTTCCCAGAGCTTCATTTAATCATCCTTCTTTAATTTCTAATGAATTAATGACCATTAAACTATGTATTTAATAAATATTATGAAATCTGTACGATTTTTCTTTGTTCGTAAACAACAAATAGAGCAATAAGAGTTAAAAAAAAAGAAAAAAGAGGGAGGAGTTTATTTTCTCCTGCGAATGAATCTAACAGATCCTAGTAGGCCTACTAATAGTAATACAGATGCAATAGTAAATCCAGGAGCGGCAGTAGGTTCATCAACTTTCAAATAGTATACTTGAATAGCTGCTGCCATACTGTCAAGAGCTTCTTGGGCTTTAGCAGTGTATTGTGCATCAGTATATCCTGCATTCCATGTAATACCATTAAGAGCTGCAAGATAACCAGGAATCATAACGTCAGAGTGAACTGAGAGCCATTTTGGATGTTGTTTACCCCAGGGGTAAGCATAACTCTGAGATTCAATGTGAGTTACGAAGTTAGATCTGTTGTCGTGGGCTGAGAACCATGGTTTGTCTTTTAGACTGGTTCGCACGGGAATCCGCCAGGCTTGATTTAGCCAGTTGTCCACGGTTTTCATTTGGTGTTCATCTTCAAGAAGTTCTTGAGCTAACACTGCGGCATCAGCTGCATTGGCTGCATCAGATGGGACTAGAGAAATTCCACCACCAGTGATAGTAGAACGAACTCCATCAGATGATTTGGGCATAGGAATAGCTTTGAAGTTTTCTAAACCTGCACCTTCGAAAATGCTGGTACCCCAAGGACCACAAAGAACCATGGCGGCTTCACCATTACCAAAGACTGTGTTGGCTTCACCACCACCGTCAGTTTCAACTGTGTCTGGGACCCAACCTTCACCTTTCATTTTAAGGTAAGCAGCAAATCCTTCAACATTGAGAGTTCCATTAACTCCATACATACCATCGTCATCCCAGGGGAAGACTGTGGCTGGATCGGAACGAGAATCAATGAAATTGTCAGTTGAACCGAACATATAATTCATATATGCAAGATCTGATTGTGATTTACCTACCATTGCGAAAGGTGTAATACCTTCACCGTCAAGGGTTTCACAGGCATCTAGCCAACCGTCTAATGTATCAACATCAGCTGCGGTGAGACCTGCGGCTGTGAAGTTATCCGTATTGATATAGGGGAGAATTGATTGTCCAAAGAAGGGTAGTGCAAATACTTTATCACCTGTACCATCTCCTTTTTCAAGGTCTAAAATGGACCACCAACCATCTGGAATATCATCAACCCAACCTGCACGGTCATCAGCCCAATCGGCGACTTCATCGGCAAAATTATGGAAGATTCCAAAGTCTGCAAATTCTGTATACCAGTCTTGGGTAACTAGAAGTAAATCAGGGTAATTTTTGGCTGCAAATCGAGAAAATAATTGTACACGGTCGCTTGGACCGCCACCTACGACTGTATATTCAAAGTCGTAGTCACCTGCAATGGAGCTATTGTCAATCATTGATTTAATGATCTTTCCACGAGGATGATCAAGACCCCATGGAATGACTACCTCAAAAGTATCTGCAGTGGGCTTTGCCACTGTAGATGATGCGCTGAGGGAGGCAAACAATAGAGCACCAAGTGTTATTGCGAAAACTATTTTTGCTTTCTTCATGTATTTTTTTCACCTAAATAGGTTTATTTTTTCATGCTCCTTATAGCACCTGAATAAGGGCTTAAAGAGGTGTTTCGACCCGATACGGAGTTTAAATCTTTTGCCCCACATGTATCGTAAATATGGGTGCTAGGAAATGTCTTGTTTTTTTATTTAGGTCTTTGAAATTTATGTTCAACAAATTCTGACTAATTCGAGACGGAGTAGATCAATCTAAGCTAAATGCGAAAATAAACAAATGTGAGAACTAAACGCGTTTTTCACCCGCATTGGACATTATGATTTATCACTCTAAGTAGTAGGGTGAATTCACAATAATGAGGGCAATTTTCTTTCTTCAGATACTTTAGATATTGAGGTTTATTGATTTTTCATCCGATTTTTTTGAAAAAAAGGTTAAGTAACAGGGTGAGAATTCTAGTTATTACCTTAAAATCTCAAATAATGCCACATAGGGTTGAGTATTACAATGAAAATAGCTATGGTTCATTTTAGAGTGGGAGAACTTGACGGTGTTTCGTTAGAAATGGATAAATGGAAATTGGTTCTTGAAGAGAAATTCAATCATGGAGTTGTCTATCTTGCTGGTTCTTTAGGACAAAGTGTGGGGTATGAGATTTCAGAGTTTTCACTAGACTTCGGTCCAGCACTCGATATTCGTACCCGAGCCTTTTCCGAATCCCTTACCAAGGAACAAGAAATGCGTTTAGATGCTGATATTCGTACTCTTGTTGATGAAATTAAACCTAAGATTCTAGAATTTATTGACAAGTATAATATTCAAGGATTTATTCCTAATAACATGTTTAGTTTACCTCTAAACATACCTGCCTCATTGGCCTTATTAGAAGTCATTCGTGAAACAGGTATTCCTACAATTAGTCATAATCACGATTTTACTTGGGAAAGAACTGCCTATACACCGAGTTGCTCATTGATTGAAAACTATATGAATGAATATTTTCCCCCATCGATTCCCCATATCTCTCATGCTGTAATCAACTCTCTTGCTCAGGATTACTTAAAGAAATACAAAAACATTGAGTCTATTGTCGTACCAAATGTCTTTTATTTCGAGGAACCAGATTGGGTCAAAGATGAGTATAATGCGGATATAAGAACCGCGCTTGATGTTTCAAAAACTGATATCCTTGTCCTGCAAGCAACTCGTATCGTTGAGAGAAAGGGGATCGAATTAATAATCGATGTGTTAACGAAGCTGAATAGCCAAGAATTTCGCAGAAAACTATCGTCGAAACCTTTATATGATGGTCGCTCGTTTACTGAGAAAGATAAAATTGTTTTGGTTATGCCCAATCTTATTGAAGATGATGCTTATAAGGAAAAATTGGAAAGAAAGTGTAAGGAACTTAATGTTGAATTTAGATTTTGTAATGACATTTTTGCCCATCAACGTTCGACAGGAGATAAGCAAGAGAAGATATACAGCTTATGGGATATCTACTCACACTCTGATATTGTATCATATCCTAGTTTAGTTGAAGGATGGGGAAATCAATTTTTAGAGGCCGTAAAGGCCAAAATTCCGATCATTATTTTTGAGTATGATGTTTATAAGCAGGATATCGGTACACTTGGATTTAAAACAATAACTCTTGGATCAGTTATTAAATCGCGTGATAACCTAGGTTTGGTAACTGTGGACGAGAAAATGTTGGAAAAAGCTGCTTCTGAAACAATCGAGATTCTTCATGATACATCCCTCAGAGAGAAAGTGGTAAAAGAGAATTTTGACATTGGGCTTGAAGAGCTTTCTATTACTGCACTCTCAAAGTATGTTAAAAAATTACTTCTCTCTGCTGGTCTAGATTAGGATTCCTAAATGATTGACTTAATATATTCCTTAAATTTCGTCATTTGCCTCTCACGATTATGATGATCTAGCACTAGTTTCTGGCCATGAATTCCCATTTTTTTCCGACTAATCGGATCAGATTCCATTCTCAAAATGGCGTTTACGAGATGATCAACATTTTCTGGATTAACCAAGTACCCAGTATAACCATCTTTGACAATTTCAGCTATTCCACCGATATTTGAGGAGATCACGGGAATTGATAGGGCAAGAGCTTCTAATAGAACATTGGGAAGCCCTTCTTTCGTGATACTAGGAAGAATCACAAAATCACAGATTACATAATAATCTGCAGGATCGGGTGTAAACGGAATAAAAGTAACATTCATTTCTATATTGCGTTTTTTAACCATTTTTTTCAATTTGGTTTCATCTGGTCCATCTCCAACAATTAATAGATGAATCTTTGGTAGATGATCGATCTTTATATTTTCAATAGCTTTTAGTAAAACTTCTTGCCCCTTACGATGTTCTAGCGAGCCAAAGCAACCCAAAATTGGTGTAGCTTCAGACAATCGGCTTTCTAAAAGCATATTCTTAGGTTTTCTTTTCTTGAAGTACCTTAAATCAATACCCTGATAGATCTGTCGGATCTTTTTTTCAGGAATATTATAGTTAGTGATTAGAGATTGAAAAATCGTTTTTGTTATAGCTATTACTCCTGAATTCGAAAGCTGATCTGGAAGATAATATTGTCGGATGTAGCTGGGTACAATGGTACCTGTTTTGGTCAAAAGAATTGTTGGAATACCCATTGCTTGAATACATTTCGCCGAGAATATAGAAACGTGATAATTATTTCTAGGAGGGTGAACAGTGCATATGGCCACTTTGCAGTGTTGTAATGCCTCTCCCCAGAGTTTCATATACCTTTCTGAGTTAATCGAGATATCTAAATAATCATATAATACTAAATTTTGCAGGGTACATATTTTTTTACATTCGTCGGCAATTCGACCATTTTTTGGTGTAATAACTGTTATTTTCCATTTTTGGTCAAGAAAAAATCGTATTGCGTCTATTACCCATAGCTGGGTTCCTCCATATAACTCAGTATCTTCAATGAAAGCAATGTGCATACAGGATTCAGGTGGAGGAGGAGATATTTTAACCATAGTTCAATTAGTGGAATTATTAGTTTTCTAAGATCTACCAGTAAGAACAAGGTGTTTGCGCGACTGATGGTAATTCCCGAACAAAAAAAAGCGGAAATAACTAAGAAATTGAAGATTCTATACGGAAACCAAGCAAAATCACTTTTTACTGATATAGAACAACTTTTTGAGAATCATCTAAAGAATATCTCTATTTTATACTCTGATAGTGGAGAAAGAGTAGCCAGTAAAGTGAAATGCTCAAAAAACGATATTATTCTAAATACTTATGCTGATTCCATTCAAGATGAGAGTTATTCCCCTTTAGAAACATTAAGTAATTTTTCAAGAAAGTACATACAGCCCATAATTAATGGATGTCATATATTACCGTTTTATAAATGGGATACTGACAGAGGTTTCTCTGTGTTGGATTATTATTCTGTGGATCCTCGAAATGGTTCGTGGGAACAGTTTAGCGAATTAAAAAACTCATTTGATGTGTTAATGGTAGATTGCGTTTTAAACCACGCCTCTCTTGACAATCCCATTGTACAAGGTTCACTCAAAGATGAGGGTCAATATCGTAATTTTGTCATTACATATTCTGATGAAGACAAACCAAGTGAGGAAGACCAACTCAAAATTACGCGAGCTCGTCCTTATCCAGTATTAACGAGATATTATGTTGTAGAAGTGGAGAAAAAACGTTTAGCAATATTTAATAAACCTTTAGATGGAAATATACTGAAAAAAGGATGGGTGTGGACTACTTTTAGTCGTGCTAACAACCCTGACGGTACCGTTGCCACTAGGCAGGTTGATTTAAATTTTAAAAATCCGAAAGTATTCTTAGAAATTGTTAAACTACTTTTATTCTACATTTCAAAGGGTGCAACTTGGATTCGACTCGATGCGATCGGATACTTATGGAAAAATGTGGGAACTAGTTGCCTGCATTTACCTGAAACTCATCTCTTCATCGAAGTAATTTCAGAACTGTTTAATGGCTTAGAGTCAATGGACATTGTACTAATTAGCGAGGTTAATGAACCTCAGGAACGAGCACTCCAGTATCTTGGCTCTGTTAAAGGTCAAAAATCGGATATGATATATCTTTTCACCCACTTTCCTCTAGCAGTCCATGCAGTACTTACTGGAACGGCCAAGTATTATAATAAATGGCTTCCATCATTAAAAATTGCTTCTGGACGACTTTTTGTAAGCGTATTAGGAACACACGATGGTATGGGGATGAAACCCATTGGTAATTGGCTACCTGAAGTGGAAAAGCACAAATTACAACAGATTCTACTGCATGATCATGATGCTCTAGCAAATTATGCACGACTCCCAGGAGGGGATACGATAGTATACGAACTATGCGCTACTCCTTGGAACTTCATCAATAAAGACCAATCGGAACCGGACTTTCTAACGAACTTAAATCGATATTTAGCAGTTTTAGCACTTGGATTGATGATCAAAGGAGTGCCTTCCATCTATATTAACGGATTACTAGGAATCACCAACAATAAGGAAAAATTAGACGAAAATAGGACAATAAATCGCCAAGTACTTTATGCTAAAGAGCTTAATATAGAGCTAAATAATAAAAATTCTCAAATGTCCCTTCTAATGTCAGAAGTTCTGAAATTAATTGCAATACGGAAGGGGGAAGAAGCCTTTGACCTCGATGGCACGTTTGAAGTTTTAGATCTCAATCCAACTGTAGTTTCAGTACTATTATCGGATAAGACCTCCACTAAGAAGCTGATCGCTATGGTGAATGTCTCAAATTTTAAACAAGAGATATTTGTTGACTGTTCTCAACTCGGATTTAATCAAGAATTGCTATTCGATGTAATTACAAAGAATCCATTAAAAATTCCCGCTCAAGGTACAAAATTAAGCATCAAATTAGCTCCATATCAAATAAGTTGGCTGCGATAGTTGGAAACAAAGGTTGATCAGTGATGAAGAAACCAGTGATAATAATTCCATCATATTGGACAAAAGGTGATCTAACCAAAGAAGATGCTGTTTATGATCATCCTACTGATCTTTTACTCCCCCGAGAAACACTTTCAAAAACTCTAAAGAGTCTAGAGATCATTTCTGATGATTTTGATACTATTGTTATTGGATGTCCTGTTAGGTCAAATATTGGCTTAGAAATGGATAAAGCAATCATTCAGATAATAAGGGATGCAAATTTGTCGTTTACGACGAAATATTTTGGTTATAATGAGTATAATTTACTTAAAACTTATATAGAGAAGGAATTCCATCTAAAGGATTCTAAACTAATTTCGAACACGGGTTACGGAAACGTCCGTAATCTCTGTTTGCTCCTCCCCCAATTATTTGGCTATGAAGTCGTTATTCTAATTGATGATGATGAGCTCGTTACCGACCGATTATTTGTGAGGAGAGCTATAGAATTCGTCGGAAAAAAGGTTCGAGATAAAGTTCTCGGACTAATTGTTGGATTTTATAAAAATCTCGATGATTCAATATTCATAGATGAAACAAAAATTCCTTGGTGGCGTTTAGTTTGGGAGAAGGAAAAATTAATGAATGAAGCGTTTCAAAGCGTCATGGATAACCATTCTGAGCGCTTGGTACAAACCCCATTCGCCTTTGGCGGTAATATGGTTATTCACAAAAGCTGTTGGGAAATTGTTCCATTTGACCCTTTGATTAAAAGAGGAGAGGATATGGATTACTTGCGAAATGTTCAATACTTCGGATTTACAGCCAGATTGGATAAGGAACTTTTCATTGTCCATGATCCCCCAAAAGTTTCAGAAAACCCCGAGATCAAGTTTAAGCAAGATATTCATCGCTTCCTCTATTCCCAGTATAAACTAAAGCATATGAAAATCAATCCCTCATTGTTTGATCCATATCCTGGATATTTTCTAAATCAAATTGAAGGTAAAATTATCTTAACAGAGGTTCTCAATTATATCTACCATAATAGCGAAATTCTTTTTGAGATCACTAATATCAATCATTTTATTGACAAAATTGCGAATATCGATTTATATCTCAATCAGATTCAAAAAGAATGCCAAGAACTCAGTGGATCCTATATTATATTTCAAAATCGGTGGAAATCATTAATGAAAATTCTTGGAAGTCTTAAAGCACCTAAAAATATTGTTTTACGCATTTAAAAATCAATTGCTGATGAATTACCCGTAGATTTTGTAGGAAAATTTAGTAATCCTATAGTTCAATAATACTTGGTTAAATAGGAATAATACTAGAAAGATGATATAGATTAAGTTAATTGACTCGTTATTTGAAAGAGCCTCTTGTCCTACGATTAAAGAGAAGGTTTCTAGGAACCAATAGATGACAATACAGATTCCTAATCCTATATGAATTGCAATCTTTACATTGCGAACAATAAACTTCGTTTCTTTTTCATTCAAAGAGATTTTCCAGTAGATTATGATCCATGTTACCAATAGGCTATAAAAGATTAACCAGGATAAACTATATATTGTAGAAAATAGTGGTTTAAAATCTGCACTAATCAATCCGATTGGGGGAAGTAACATTCCAATGATAAGTGTAATTGATAAAAATACTGATATTCTTGCCCAAAGACCGAGATACGATTGAGAATATTTTTCTAGGGTAATTATCGGTGGAGAAGCACTTGTTAACAGATATAAACTCAAGGATAGACAGCTAAATCCTAGAAGTAATCCCCAATGAACCCCCGTCTGTAGTAAAGACATTAATGAAGGTGCAACAACTATTATTCTCAAGAGAGTCAGTGATAATCTATAAAATTCAGTGAGAAGCAATATACTTGCCCCTACATAAAATATTAGTCTAGTCCAAGCAATTTCGCTTTTCATCTAATCACAATTTTTTTCTTAGAGTAAATCCCAAGAAAAGATTACTTTAGAATTCCATAATTAATAAGGAAGAATTGAAAATATCCCTTTCTAACATTTTCCTAAATTCTAACAACCAATTCAGCAGGTAACTCCAGCCTAAATTCATTACCCTTTTCTTCCTCGGGCGTAATAAATAATTTACCTTTGTAATACTGGGCGATAACGGAAGCAAGAGTCAAACCACTATAATGGCCTAAACTCTCCCATTCTTCTGTTACAGCTTGGGAAATTCGTTTTGATAAGTCTAAAGGTAAAGGTTTAGTCTCCTTGTCCTGTATTTTGAGGATGAACTTTGAACCCTCAAAGATCCATTCGCATGAAACGGTTACCATCTTATTTATCGATTGAGAAATATAAACAAATATTTCTGATAGTAATTCTTCAAAATTTTCGTCAATTAGGACAAATATCCCTAAATCTTCACAAACAATCTCTACCGACATTCCATATATCGCCGCAGTATTTCTAACTGTTTTCCAGAGAGATGTTTGTTTGAACGAAGCCGATTTTGAGCTGATATCAGACTGTAACACAGAATATATTTTATCAACTCTATCAATAGTTTTAGAAGCTCGTTCACAGATATTAATTATATTCTGCATATCTGTTCTAGTTTTCTTACCATTAGTTTGCCCTAGTAATTCCAAAGCAAAGGTTATTTTTTGTAAATCATTTTTTATGAAATGAGATTGCATGGTATGATATAATTCTTCCTCTCGTTTTACCTTCTTTAATTTTTCCTCAATCTCAAGTCTTTCAGTAAGATCTGTGGATACACATAAGACTCCGTTGAATTTATTGTCGTCTGTGAAAAGTGGAGTGGCGGTGATCTTCACTGGTACTTTTTTATTCTCCTTAGTTTTCATAAACGATTCATATGTGCTTGATATACCAAGTGGACGTTTTTCAGTCTCTCTAATTGATTCATCCAACGATTCATCTGGTGCGAACGCAGTCCAGTGCTTACCCAAGATTTCCTCCTCCGAATATCCTATTAATTCCGCTCCTTTAGGATTGACGAAAATGATGTTTCCTCTGTAATCCTCGAGAAAAACTGCTTCTTCCATTCTTTCCACAAGCATTCGATACTTCTTTTCACTCACTTTTAGAGCATCCTCAATTATTTTTCGATCAGTGATGTCTATGGAAGTATTACAGAGAGCATATGGTTTCCCGTTTTCGTCTTTCAGAAGGAATTTTGTAGCAAGATAATTTCGCCCAGTGGTTGCTCCAACCTCCTCAAATTGCCTTGCTTCTCCCTCAGAAAGAACAGTTTTTTCGTTTTCCTCCCATAATTCAACATAACGATTTTTGAATAATTCGTTGGGAGTTTTTCCTATTACTTCCTCATGTTTTAACCCAGTACGTTCATACCAGACCTTATTCACAAATAGAAATCGACCTTCCAGATCACGGGTATACACTGCATTAGGAGAGTTGTCAAACATGTCTTGCAGTTGTTGTTTAGTTCTACTTACAGCCTTTTGGGCTTTTATTCTATCAGTGATATCACTAGAAATTATTCCCAATCCACTACCTACTTTAAATGCTCTCACTGAGAGGTTCCGTTCCCCGAATGTAGGATGAGTTACAATATTATCAACCTGAACAGGAATACCAGTTCTTAAACACTCTTGGTATTTTGAATATCTCTCGCTTCCAGCCATATCAGGCACTAGCTCAGTAATATGTTTGTTTAACAGGTCTCCCTTCATTGTACCCTCTGGAAATCTCTTCACACCTGCTTTGTTAGTATCTAGCAATCTAAGATCAGAATCAAATAAAAAATATCCATCAGGAGACGCTTCAATAAATGATGAAATCTTTTTTTCCAATAAAGCCCGTTCAGAGATGTCACGAATGACGACTAAATCTGCATTTGACCCTTGGAATTTAATAAGTCTAGCATTTATCTCGACAACAATTAAATCACCATCACTTTTTTTCAGAAAGATTTCATAAACAGAAGGGACTGAATCACCTTTTATCCGTTTATCGTAGCGCTCTCGCACAATAGGAAGTACGAGAGGATGGACATATTCAGTAAAGGGTGTTCCTATTGCTTCGATTACTTTAAATCCAAGCATCGCCTCTAAACGCCTATTCGCATATTTAATCAAACCTTCCTGAATAATAACTATACCATCATTTGCTTCTTCTGCGATAGTTTGAAATTTAATAAATTCTTTATTCAGAGAAGAGATATTTTCTTCTAATTCTTTGATCCGAAATCTAGAATCCTTTAACTCCTTTATGAGTTCAGCTTGAGATTTATTTATGTCATGCATAATGAAAAAGATCCTGAATGCCGAAAAACCAATTGTTTCGGTCTACAAATGAGAGAAAGGAAGAGTTAAATATTGTATCCTAACATATTCTCTCACACGAAAACTCCTAGTCCTAATTTCTAAAAAAACCCTTCCAAATGCTCCCCCTATAAAGAAAGAATATAATCATCTTGTTCTTTATATGGAGAGTAATGATATTTCACGTTATTGTTTCCTCAAATGTTAAGGAAACAATCATCTCTTTAACATTAGCGGTAGAAATGCCAAAATTTTCAAATAAAACACCAAGACCTGACTTAACAAAGAGATTAAGATCTAATATTTCTCCTGAAGTGATTATTGAGGTAAATTTTTGATCAAAGGCAAGAGAAAAACGTTCTATCGAATCTCTAAGATATGAATTAGCTTGAGGGGTAAGAATTAGGGCAATGAAGGATGCTCGGGTTTCTAACATTAATCGATATTTGTTTTTCATCAAGACTTCAGCGATAGGAGATGATGATTTAATCGATTCTGACATTAACATTGTGATCGCAACAACCGCTCCCGAAAATAAAGTCTCATTAATATAATGTACATTCTCTTTGAAATCGAAATGGAAAAGCGGAATTCCGTTCAAGTTTGTAACGAGAATTTTATCTGCTTTTCGACGATTATAATGACTATACTGGTGTGTTCTTCCAAAGGAATATGTGAGTACAACATATCCGATTAAAATCATTCCTCTTAATAAAGATTCTGTGATTAAGAATGGACCATCAATGAAGAAGAGAGTAATAAGTGCTAATATTAATGGAATGAATAAAATTATACTTACACTTACCACCATGATAATTAGTTGTCCTCTTTGAGTGATCCAAACATCTTTTAGACCTCTGCGCAATGTGGAAATTGCTAAAACGCCTAAAATTCCCCCAAATAGATTTAAAAACAATGATGTCGGCGAATCAAGGCTTTGAAAATACATTTGTTCCTCAATCAACCAATTCGCTTGAGGAATGGCATATAGGATGAAAATTCCTGCGACTGTGGTTAAGATTGTAGCAATCATTTGTTGTTGTGTAAGTAATGTTTCATGTTCAAAATATTCGAAGACTAGAAGCAAAAAATAGAGAGAAATAATCGAACATAGTAAATCAAGCGTCTGAATATATTGGAACAGATTTAAATCTACCTCTGAAAGGAACATACCACTAATGTTTAATCCATTAGAAGCAAGATTCGTTATCAGAGCGAGAAGTAGAACAATTAGGATTCGTGAATATTCTGATCTTAAATACTTCCGTGCAACGAAATAAATCAGAGATAGTTCGAATACAAGGATCACAAGTTGAATAACTATAGTCCAGGTAACTTCAGATGTAAACAAAGGCATTTTTTTCTACCTTTTGGAATTATTCCAATTATTAAGACACGATCAGGATGAATCTTATAGATTTAAGACAAGTTCATTGAATGACAAAACCGAATATTCATACTATTTAAATCAATAACAAATGTGAAGATTTCACTATTGAGGAAGTTTTGTTGTCACATCTGAGTTTTTTGATGAATCTAAAGAAAAGATAAAACAACAAGAACATAAAAATGTCAAGAATGTTCAAAATATCAAAAATGTTCGTAATGCTAAGTCCATAACTAATTTTCGGAATGAGAAATCAGGATAAGCGTGTTTCGCTAAAAATGATGATGATATTGTTTATCTAATTCTTTATCAACTCTTGAGAAACCATGAGCTCCAAAAAATTCCCTTTGAGCCTGAATAAGATTTGTGGATAAGTTTCGAGAACGATACCCATCAAAATAAGCAAGAGTTGATGAAAAACCTGGGATAGGAATTCCAGAGATTACAGCAAGAGTTACAACTTCACGCCAAGCTTTTTGATTTTCTTCTAGAGTCTTGATGAAATATGGATCTAATAATAGATTCGGGAGGTCGGGTTTTTCTTCATATATTGTTTTGATTCGATCAAGAAATTGAGCACGAATTATGCATCCTCCCCGCCAGATTGCCGCTATCTTTCCTAAGTTTAACTCCCAATTGTATTGCGTTGAGGCAATACGAAGTAAAGAAAATCCTTGTGAGTATGCACAAAGTGTAGCCACAAATAAGCCCCTCTCAACAATTTTGACTAAAGGAGAATTTTCATTTTCTACCTGCCATTCAGGACCTGATAGAAGATGGGAAGCATGAACTCGCTCGGTTTTAATCCCTGAAAGATAACGAGCAAAAACTGCCTCTGATATACTCGGGATAGGGACTCCAAGTTCCAAGGCATTTTCAACGGTCCATTTTCCGGTTCCTTTTTGAGATGCATTATCTGCAATGATATCGATAATTGGTTTTCCAGTTTCAGGATCAATGGATGAAAGGATCTTCTCAGTAATTTGAATCAAATAAGAATTCAAATCCCCTGCTTGCCATTCTTCGAAGATTTTTGATAATTCATTAGAACCTAACCTTAATAGATTTTTCAGAATAGAATATGCTTCTGCGATTAATTGCATTACTGCATATTCAATTCCATTGTGAACCATTTTTACGAAATGTCCAGCCCCGTCTGAACCTATATAAGTACAACAACGGTCTCCATTCACTGTAGCTGCGATTGTAAGGAGTATAGGTTTTATTTTTTCCCATGCGATCTTTGAACCACCTGGCATAATTGAGGGACCATTTAAAGCTCCTTCTTCTCCTCCAGAAATCCCCACTCCCATAAAATGATAACCCTTATCTTTTAAATTACTATATCTCCTTTGAGTATCTTTGAAATTCGAATTTCCACCATCTATTATTAGATCATCAGGATCGAGATATTTTTCTAACTCACCAATAATTTGATCAACAGGATTTCCAGCTTTTACCATTAAAATTATTTTTCGTGGTTTTTTTAAACTCTCAACTAAGTCTACAAGCCTATCGTAACCTTTAATATTCTTGTAATCCCCAAATAGGTCCAGAAATTCATCCTTTGTTTCTACTGTTCTATTGAAAACTCCTACTGAAAATCCATTTCGTTCAATATTTAGAGCAAGGTTTTGTCCCATAACAGCTAAACCAATTAAACCGATATCACTTTTCTCCATAATCTTCACAAAGCTGAATTAATAGTTTCGTTCGTAATCCACAAACCTAGAGAAGGATTTCTAATGAAATAAATACTCTCACCAGAGGAAAGAGAATTATATCCTTCATTAAGGGCTTCTAGTGAGTAATCTGATTGTACTTCTGAAATTGTTTGATAATTGAAATTCACTGCTAGAATCTCTTCTTCTGATAATGTATCAGTACAATACGTTACCTTAAATCGATTGTCAGTTGATCCATGTATTAAATGAGCCGCTGCCGAAAGATTATTCCTCAAATCAAGGTTCCTCTCTGTTAAATCGAGTATTTTAGCAGTATGTATATATCCATATTTACGAATGAGTGTATCAATTTTTTTATCTTCCCCAAAGCGTTTCAAACCTGGAGCTACTATGAAAAGCTCGCCATTTTCCTTAATAGCCATTCTTGTTCTGTAAATGGCCTTATTTCCAACCCAAGTACTTTTATATTCTCTTGGATCAAGAAAAACGACAATTTTATCCAAAGGTTTCTTTATTCTAAATATATTGATCTTTTGACTTAATTCGGCAGCTTTTCTAAAGGGGGTGTCCTTTTCTCCACAGAATAACCCAAAAATCGAGTTATTACCTTCATTATCAATTTGAGTAACAGTATTCACATAAATGATTGGTAGATGTTCTAAATACTCCTCATATGCAAAATCAAATAAAGCTCTTACAGGGTTTTCAATTCTCCCCATAATTCGCTCCATCCCATAGCAGGCTCCTAAAAAGTGACTCTTGTTTATGATATCGCTACCTCCTGTCCCCACCAGAATATTTTTATAACCGTTTGCCATCCCGGCAACTTCGTGAGGTACAACTTGGCCTACTGAAATAATTAGATCAAAATTTTCCTTTAAATGCCTACTAATTTCGATATCAATGGGATATTTGACTTTCTCTTCCGATATTTCCTTCACAAATTCTGAAGGTATAGTACCTAGTTTTACAACTCCATTTCGCCAATCGTGAGTAATAAACGCCTTTTTAGGAACTGTCCCAAACATAATCTGTCTTTCTTCTTCTGTTAAAGGGCTATGGGTTCCCAACGCTGGGAGGATTGACACTTCAGTTTGATCTTTCATTTTATTAAAGAGAATTTCCGTTAACCTGCCCGCGTTTGAATGAAAACGAGTAAAATCAGGAGGTATAATGAGTACTCTAGTTAATTTATTATCGTAATCATCTACTAGATTCTGGAGGAATACTTGCATCTGGGTATCAGATATATCTTCTTTTTGTCGAATTAACTCGGAATACAATCCTTCTTATTCCTCCAGTTCTTTTTCCGATACAATGATGTCAAACTTTGAAGGAGTCTTATAAATGTTCAAATACTGTGAATATATGTCTTCTAGAGTATTAGAGATCTCCCCTTGTATGGGTTTTACAGAATCATGGGTTTCAAGCTTGGGAACAGCATTGATTACATTCAGTTTAGCAAGGGATCTCATAGCAGTGGCCCATGCAACTGATTGCTCTTTTTTCATAATTACGACGTCTAGATTAATTAATGTTGCTAGGATGGCCAAGAATAAGGGACTTTTACGTGCAATTAAGCCTGTTAATCGTAGTTCCTTGATTTTATTTTTTAAAAAAATAGTGTCAAAATTATGACGGAACATATTGGAAATCCCAATGATGAGTGAGATATACAGATTAATTGGTTCTAGGTCATCAAAACTTTTCAATACGAATCCTCCCTTAATTTTACCCCTCCCTTGAGGTCCTCGTGGTTCTCCTTCTATATAAGGAAAGAATATTGGTAATGAAATAAAATCCAGATTGAAATCTTCATTTTTAGGATCAAAGACATTTCCTCCTTCTTCCTCAAGTTTTTTAATATTTAATTGACCAATATTCGTGATGTAGTTACGGAATTTTCCTTTAAAATTGGTAGCTAGCCAGTTAAATGAGGTTCCAACATTATTAAAAGGGATTAATTCAATCCAAGATTGTTTATCAATATGAATACACTGAATTAAGCGACTGTGGTACGTGGATTTTGGGTTATGTCTCCATCTTCGTAAAGCACCCGTTGAGCTCGCTGAACCAATGATCACATCCTCTCTTCTCCCTTCTGTTGCCCAAAAAGCGTCTATACCATCAATTGTCCCAGCCACAATTTCAGAATTTCGTAATAGAGGCATTTTTTCTAATTCTTGTTTTAATGGAAGTACTGATCCGAGTGGGATAATTTTCGGAAGAATTGATCTTTGTATTCCGAGTTGATCAATAAGATCCCAATCCCAATCTTCTCTTCCTAGTGAGTACATTCCTGTATATGAGGCATTAGGAAGTGTAGAAAATATTTCATTAACTGAGGTATTAGAGAAATTCCAGGTTAGAAAATCATTGATTGATGTGATCTTGAAACAATCATCTAACTTATTCTCCTCCACTATTTTTAACAATTGAACATAAGGTAGTGCTCCACTAAACATACTCCCAGTTTTATTCTGAAAATCGTGATTCAATTTTACTACGTAATCATGAGCACCAGTGTAAGCATATGTGTATGCTAAATCTAATGGTAATCCTTCTTCTGAAACTAGCACAAGAGAGGGACCTATGCTTGATACACTTAAAGAATGGACTCGGATGTTCTCCAAGTTACGATTTAGTCTTATTAGCATACTTTGGATTGTTTCCCAAAGTACTTGAAGATTTATTCGTCTCTCCTTATTCCAAACTTGGTGTTTTTGATTATTCACCTGAAAATACGGTCTGATTAGTCGTTTAATAGTATTACCTTTAATATCTAGTAACAATAACCTGGTACCTGAAGTACCTACATCAATACCTATACAAGCATCAATTAAAGCAGGCATCAAAATCAGAAACCAATTAGAACTGAGTTATATCAATTATAGTACAAGCTCTATTCTAAAGATTATAAAAGTTGCTTGTCTTTGTGCGATGTTTCTTCAGAGAAAATTATTCTTACAAAGTTGAAATAAGAGCAAATTTTCTGAAAAGATTTAAGATTCATATATTTGCCATTTCTTGGTTTTCAGAGGCAATTTTGATCATACCCATAGTTAACCAAAAAACGAAAGCAAAAAATAAGGTTATTTCTTGAAAAAAGAATCCGTAAAAAGTCAAAATAATGCCTAAAACACCTATAATGGAATTTAATTGGTTTAGATTCATTTTTTCACTTCTAAAATGTAAAAAAAAAGAGGAGAGAGTTATAGTATTGCAGCTTTTCTTTGGAACAGGAGAATACCGAGTGCAATACCTCCTATACCCCATAGTGCAATGGATAATAAAGGTAGTCCAATTGCTGCAATGCTAGAGTTACCAAAGGTCATTACTTCCCTCATTGCCTCAACTGCAAGCGAAGTTGGCAAGAGCTCAACCAAGGGTTCATCCATAAATGCACCACCAAGGAATTGGAGGGGTAATATAACAAACCAAGCTAAACCACCAGCAGAGCTAGCATTCTTAATGAAGGATGCTAATATCAAACCAAAGCCAAGAGAAGTTATTGTGACCATGAAGGGAATGAAGAATAGGAAAAATAGATTTCCATCTGGATGATAATTTATTCCTAGGAAGTATCCTACAATAAGTAAGATAACAATTTGAAAAGCACCAACTATTGCCTGAGAGACAAGTCCTGAGATGAGGATAATCTTTCGTGTTACGGGAGTTGTTGTTAATCTTTGTAGGGTACCTGATTCTTTTTCTTCTGCAAGATGGGCAGTTAATTGTGAAATAATAACTACTGGGCCGGTTATTAACAATCCAGGAGCCATTATTGTAAGGACCTCAGGCCCATACGCAAAAGTAAGAAGAACCACGAAAAGTAATGGATAACCCAGAAGCCAAACGAGTTGAGCTTTGTCTCTAATCATAGATTTGAAATTCTTTACAACTAAATACTTTAATTGATTTGATTTTTCAGTACCAATAAATAATGTATTCAACTGCGTAGCCTCCTGCCAGTTAAGTCAATAAATACATCTTCCAGTGTATTTGCTCGAACAGAAATATCATACATTTCTACCTTAACAGCATCCATGATTTCCGAGATCCGTCGTAATCCACCGAGTGCATTTAGGACTACTCTTTGTTTTCCTAAATTCTTGCCCGAACGAACGAAATCCAAACTTCTTGCCCTTTCAATGATATCTAGTCTCATTTCAGGATTAGAAATTTTGAATTCGATATTATCGCCTTCACCAAGTCTCCCTTTCAAGTCTTGAGGAGTACCAGTTGCAATAATTTTTCCATGATCGATTATTGTGAGAGCATCTGAAAGATCGTCAGCTTCTTCCATACTATGGGTAGTCAGGATAATTGTGCTATTTCTCTCTTGGAAATTTTTAATGAAATCCCAGACTACACGTCGTGATTGAGGATCTAAACCTGCAGTTGGTTCATCGAAGAATAAAAGTTCAGGTTCATGGATAACTGACATAAGGACATTCAATCTTCGCTTCATACCTCCAGAATATGTCTTGGATAAGGAATCAGCTCGATCTAGTAAATTCATTCGACCTAAGAGTTCATCAGTTCGTTCTTTGTAGACCGTTTTGGGAATTCCGTGCATTTGTGCAATAAGATGAATGTTTTCTCTAGCGGTAAGTCGGGGGTAGATAACTAATTCTTGGGGACATACTCCAATGCGCTTCTTGATTTCCTTTCTATCCTTTAGGAGATCATATCCGAGAATGGTAGCGTTTCCACTTGTTGGATATAAGATAGTAGATAACATGCGGATAGTGGTAGACTTTCCAGCACCGTTTGGTCCTAATACTCCAAATAGCGATCCTTTTGGGATTTTAAGATCAATACCATCAACAGCATGAATTTCATCAAAATATTTTTTCAAATTGTGAGTTTCAATTGCATATTCCAATTTTTTCACCGATTGTTTTTATTTGGTTATTCACCATTTCAACCAAATAACTCTTGAAATCACCTCCTTATAAGATAAGGCTAGTTTCTGCGGTGCCAAATGGCTTGTACGGCAATTCTGCTTGTTTTTCAAGCAACTTTGCACCACAAGCAATGTTTTGGATTAATAAAGTCGACAGCTAAGTAAGAACCTATGAGTGAAACATCTATCTCGAAAGAGGAAATTAAACAATTACTTTTTTTTATGAACAGAATCAAAGCGTTCGAAAAAACATTCGTTGTCCAAAAAAATACGATGACTAGATTAATATGGGGACTCCTTTTAGTAGGTGCAGGTATCCTCGATTTTGTGATTAGACAAATGGCCTATCAGGTTGAGAATTCGGAGAATCTTACCCTTGTACCGTGGATAATTGCGATTTTCTCTGGTTTGATCTTTCAAATTTTTTCTGATCGTCATATTACTAATATATATAGCTGGCAGAAATCTAAGGAAGAAGAAAATACAGGAACAACGTTTATTTCGCTCGGGTTCATTCTTATTGGAGTGATTATTGTAATGACTAGTACTCCTGATCTTTACTTTCTTACTTTTCCTATTATTTGTCTTTTCGTGGGATTTTTAACACTGGTAACTGATAATCGATATTTTAAAGAGAATGAAGAAATATTAAACGTAAAACATCTTTTCTTTATTCCCAGCGTTTGTGTTATCCTCGCCGTAGTACTGCTCCTTATCTTTATGATTGACAAATCAAACATCGTCTTCAGTAGTGTGATCTTCGGTTGTGGTTTTGGTGGTAGCTTCAGTTTAATTGCTTTTTGGAATAGAAAGAAGGTCATTATGTATATTGAGCAAACGGATCTCGACTAGTTCAGCGAAAACATAAAAACTCTAAAGCTTCCAAATCTTTCGATTGATGTGACACCTGATCTTTCTGAAGAAAACCAACTTAAGACAATTTTAGAGGTGGATAGTGATATCCATAACCCAGCACGAATGTCTGTCTTAATGTTCCTCCTTCCCCGAGGTCGGGCAACCTTTACATTGATCCAAAAGTGTCTTGAATTAACTTCGGGTAATCTTTCTTCTCATATAAAGAAATTACAAGTAAAAGGATATGTCGAAGTCAAAAAAACTTTTATTGATTTAAAACCTACCACTGAAGTCTATATCAGTCCTAAAGGAAGAAATTCCATTATTGAATATGCAACAAATCTATCAAACGTGTTCCAAAATATGTTAGACGAGATTTAATGATTTTTCGTTTAATTAAACAACTTTTTGACCTTATAGAGTCTCGTGAAAACTAAATTCTGCTGGTAGAAATATAAAAAGGAATCAAAAATATTTGATTCCGATTTAGTTAATTTGTAGTTTAATTACGCTTTCTTCTTCGACGATAGATTATACCAGCAAATATAGCAAGTAACCAAGGAAATAGGTCAAAAGAGGTATCATCTTCGGTGGTTTCAGGGATGGTTGTCTGTGTTGTCTCTGTTGTAGTTTCTTCTGTTGTGGGGTGTGCAACTTCAAATTCTACTACTTTCTCTGCTGAAAATCCTAACTCATCAGTAGCATTAAGAGTTATTTTTACCAAATCACCATCATTGAAATTCCCTAATACCTTGGTATAACTAGAATAGTCGTCTACTGCAGGATCAAGTGTGTAAACATCGGGAGTACCTTCATTCACCACAACTGATAAATTTACAC
>JAEOTC010000143.1 GCA_016840035.1 Candidatus Hodarchaeota archaeon
AACAATCATTGATAATTATTTTGAATCTTGTTCGATCCAACTGTCTTCCGCTAATAAATGCGATTTACAGAATAATATATTCTGCGAGAGTAGCTTAAATCTAGAAAATTCCAATGAGAATTTGGTTCTAAGAAATACCTTCAATGGTGGCGATATCAATCTGGATTTTTCCGATAACAATAATATTCTATTTAACACAATTTTCAACAACTCAGAACAAGGTTTAACTCTAGATTACTCTGATGATAATATCATTCAAAGAAATAATTTTATTGATAATGGTCCTTCTCCGTACTATACCAAATATCATACTGTGGTGTCAAATTGTTTTGGGAATCTTTTTACTCATAATTATTGGAGTAACTGGACTAGTCCAGATGCCGATGCAGATGGATATGTTGATGAGCCCTTTTCAATTTTTGACCTTGATGGCATTACAACAAATCAGGATCTTTTTCCTCGGACTACTCCATATAACTTTCAAGGGGATATTTTATCTCCTCCGATTATTCAATTTCCCATTGGTCCTGAGGTTTTCACGGAGTCATTCTGGATTCATTGGCTACCTGCTTATGATTTATTATCCCATCCTATTACATATACCCTTTATTACTCACCTGATAGCGGGAATACATGGGTTTTAATAGTAGATAATCTTGTGGACACTAGCTACTTTTGGGATATCAGTTCAATTCCAACAGGGTCATTTTATTCAATTAAAGTTGTAGCTACCTGTTCTAAAGGGCTTTCTGTGTATGATACCTCCATTGTCCACTTTAGTATTATCAATCCAGATGCGACTTTCACTACTACTACTACTTCTATTGATAATCGACCAACACAATTTCCATCAGTGTTTTTAATGATATTTAGCATAATGTGTGCTATTTGGATTCGGAGAAAAATGCGTCATAAAAGGAGGAAAGTTGGATCTAAGTGAGGTGTGGATTAAGGTGGTAGTTCATCAAAAATCTCTCCAACTAATGGTTGTTTTATTTTTATTCGTGAACTATTCGTCTTGTGTACCTGTAGAAACTCCATGTTTTCCCAAATTCAATAAATGTTCTCTCAACTCCACTTCCAATTCAAACATTAACATTAGTACAGTTGAGCTCATATATAAAATCAATTCAACTGGAGGGTATCATTGTCGTTTTGAGCTGGTTGCGTTAGGGAATAGTTTAACTGAAACAGGTTCGGGAGAATGTCAGTTTATTATTCAAAGTCCCCCCATTGAAGGTTTAGAATTAGAATATATATCAGAATATATATCAGGTGATAAGATAAATCCTGACATGATCTCTGATGATAACATTTCTACAATATCTTTTCCAACAGGAATAATCCCTAGTAATCATCGTTTTTCTATTATTGGTCACTTCTATGGAATATTCAATACCAACAGTTCGGGAAAATATTCCTATCAATTAGGAATAGATTGGGGGACTACTGTTCTGGGTGAACAGTCTGCGGAAATAAGAATTGATGATTGTTATTCAGTTGTCAAAGTCTTCCCTGCTCCGCGTAGTACTCAAACTCTTCTTAATTATGATTTACAGTATTCTTGGGGAGAAGTATCGACTACTGGGTTCATTGCACTTATAGAAATTATTCCAAAGCCATCAAGTGAACCTTTTTTGGAGATTGGAATCGCTAGCTGGAATGCCTCTGCTGGTGAGAGGAGATTCGTCTCAATACGGAATACTGTTGAATTTAATATCACAGGTTTTATCCTCACGCCTTCCTGGATTAAAGCAAATGATTCAAACCTATTTGAATTTGAACTCTCTTTACAAGAACAAATCCTGGTCGAATTTACTGTTGATCACACTGTTCCTGTTGGGAGTAATGGATCAATTACTATAGTTTCAAGCAATTTTGATACGATTGAGATTCCCGTTCGAGTAATATCCGCTTCTCCTACTAGTCCTGATTTAATACCTTTGCTTCAAATCGCTTCTTTTCTCTCATTGATTGCTATCTTGGGTGTTATTGTTTATAAAAGGGATGAAATCATACATTTTTCCCGAGAATATCGAAAAGATTTTTCTAAGAAGGATTCCAGTTCTCAAGTATCTGATGGCATTAATTCCCTAGGAGATCAGGCTATTTCTGATACCATTTCTGAAACACAGGATACAACGTGGGAAGAAATTCAAGCTAAGTGGGAAACAATTCTGCCTGAAAAAGAATTGCATGTCATTTCAATTTTATTTTATCAAGGGTCAAAAAATCAGAAAACTATTGCAAAAGAAATTGGTGTATCTAAGGTAACTATGTCTAGAATTATTTCCAGACTTGAGACGAAGCGATTAGTCATTCGTGAGCGTTTCGGCATATCTAACATGATTAAGCTCAAGAAAGATCATCTTGTGTAACATCATCATTTTTGAAAAAACAACATTCTTTGAACTAAAGAAATTATTACTGGCTTTTACTTTTCTTCTCTTGGTGGCGGCTCCTTCGCACCGTCATCCCGCGTAGGGATTGGTTTGGAGTTGTTTGAGTAATTTCGTTCCTCCTCCCCTCCCTTTTCTCCATTCAATATACATTAGAGGTTGAATATTAGCATTTGATTTCAAACATTGTCGTAATACTTTTATAGCTGTACTACATGTATATACCTGATGACCTATGGCAAATATTAGTGTTCGGGTAGATCAGGAACTAAAAAAAGAAATGGAACGTCTCAAAGACGTTAATTGGAGCGAAATTATCCGAGAGGCTATTCGTACTCGTATCACTGAGGAAAAACAACGTAATCTTGCTAAGGCTGTCTTAATTAATGAACAAATCCGAAAATCTGCAGTTGAGGGGTATGATAGTACTTTGTTGATTCGTGAATGGAGAGATAGTCGTCAATAAATTGCGATTTTTCAGTTTTGGATGAGTTTTTCATGCAACAATTAGTGGTTGATGCTAGTATTGTGGTAAAGTGGTTTATTCAGGAAAAATTCAGTGATTTAGCGCTGACAATTCGTGATTCGTTTGTAGAGGGACAATTACGCTTATTAAGTCCTTCTCTCCTTCCTTATGAGGTTCTTAACGCCTTGAAATATAGTAAGCTTTTCCTTCCTTCTGAGCTTGAACTTGCCATGACTGCTTTAGACAATTACAGCTTTGTTCTCGTTCCTTTGAATGGATCTTATGCTCAAAGTGTTGTTGCCCTTGCTCAAAATTATGATCTTTCTATTTATGATGCTGCATATGTTGCGTTAGCCGATATTTTGGATATTCGGGGTTATTCTGCTGACATAAGGCTTGTGAATAAAGTATCTAAGGATTTTTCTGAAGTTTTTCTTTCTATCCAGACATTGAATCTTTCTTAATTTTTTCAATTCTTTTATCCCTGAAGGAT
>JAEOTC010000144.1 GCA_016840035.1 Candidatus Hodarchaeota archaeon
CCAACTCATGTGCTATTTTTTCCAGATCTTCGCTTTTCTGAGTTACTTCTGCAATATTGCCTGATTGTAATGAGGATTTAAGTGATTCAATAACACTCTCTGCATTACTCTTCGTAGAAGCATCTACCTGTTCTCCGAGGTCTTTTATCATTTTTTCAACTTGGTAAACAAGTGAATCTGCTTTATTACGAGCTTCAGCCTCTTTCAATCGTTCCTCATCTTCTACTTCATACTTGGAAGCTTCATCGACCATCCGCTGGAAATCAGAATCCGAAAGTCCACTATCACTTTTGATAGTAATTTTTTGTTCATTACCTGTTCCAAGATCCTTCGCTGATACATTAGCTATTCCATTAGCATCGATATCGAATTTTACCTGGATTTGAGGGACTCCACGAGGAGCAGGGGGTATACCTACCAGCTGAAACTTTCCTAGTGTTATATTATTCGCAGCCATTTTTCGTTCACCCTGTAATACGTGAATTTCAACCGAAGGTTGATTATCAGCCGCTGTGGAAAAGATTTCACTTTTATCAGTTGGGATAGTTGTATTTCTTTCGATTAAACGAGTGAATACTCCGCCCAATGTTTCTATCCCGAGAGAAAGAGGAGTAACATCAAGAAGTAAGACGTCTTGGACATCACCAGTGATAATGGCGGCTTGAATCGCAGCACCCAAAGCAACACATTCATCTGGGTTTAATTCCTTTGTTGGTTCTTTGTTAAAATAGTTACGGATTGCAGATTGCACTGCAGGGACACGTGTAGACCCACCAACAAGTAGAATTTTATCGATCTCAGAAGGTTGCATTTTTGCATCCGATAATGCTTGTCGTGTTGGTCCCATTGCCTTTTCGATTAGATCTGCAGTCATAATCTCAAACTTTGATTTTGCTAGTGTCAGATTCAAATGTTTAGGCCCTGTGCTATCTGCATAAATATACGGTAAGTTGATTTCAGCAGTGCTCTTCTGAGATAATTCGATTTTGGCTTGCTCAGCGGCATCCTTTAATCTCTGCACTGCCATTGGATCTTTTGATAGATCTAAACCGCTCTGTTTCTGAAATTCTTCTACCATCCAATCCATAATTCTTTGATCGAAATCATCTCCTCCTAATCGATTATTCCCAGAAGTGGCTTTAACTTCGAATAAACCTTCAGAAAGCTCGAGAATCGAGACATCGAATGTTCCTCCACCTAAATCGAAAACTAGAACGGTGGATTCCTCTTCTTTGTCCATTCCGTATGCTAGAGAAGCGCTTGTTGGTTCATTAATAATCCTCAATACTTCTAATCCCGCAATTTTACCAGCATCCTTTGTAGCTTGGCGTTGAGAATCAGAAAAATAAGCAGGAACCGTAATTACGGCTTGGTTGATTGTTTCTCCTAAGTATGCCTCAGCATCTCTCTTTAGCTTCTGTAGAATCATTGCACTAAGTTCAGGAGGTTTATAGACCTTACCATCAATAGTCACAGAGAAGCTGGTTCCCATTTCTCTTTTTATGGATCTAACTGTCCTTTCAGGGTTGGAAATAGCTTGTCTTTTAGCCAAGGTTCCTACAACTCGTTCTCCTTCTTTTGAAATTGTTATTACAGAAGGAGTGGTTCGCTGACCTTCCGCGTTGGGAATAATCTTTGGTTTTCCACCTTCCATTGTAGCTATGGCGGAAAATGTTGTTCCTAAATCTATACCAATTGGTCTAGCCATTATGTGTTCACCTTAATATTTATTTTTCGCAATTATTACTTTACTGGGTCTTAAAAGGGAAGAATTCAGAATGTAACCAGTCTGCACTTCTTCCAAAATTTCATCGTCATCTTTTCCAGAGTCAGCTCTTACTGAAACTACCTCATGATAATTGGGATCAAACTTCATCCCAATTGAATCCAGTTTTTCAACACCTTCATTTTGCAGGATTGTGAAGAATTGTTTCTCAATCGCAAGAAATCCGTCCTTCAGGACATGTTGAGTATTTTCTGGATTTATAAAGCTGGGTTTTGCCTTTTCAAGAGTATCTGCAAAATTAAGGAGTTTTACTAAAAGATTTCCAGTTGCATTTTTCAATAATCTACTTCGTTCAACGCTTGTTCGCTTTTCAAGATTTTTATAATCGGCGAGTGCGCGAAGATAACGATCTTTATATTTCTGGTTGAGTTTTTCCTGCTCTACTAACTTCTTTTGTAGTTTCTCAACTTTCTCCTCTAAACTGTAACTATCGGTATCATCTACAGATGGTTGATCACTTGAGGCATTGTTCTTCGGTTGGGGTTTTAATGACTCAGATTCTAAGATTTGGTCATCTATATCATAGAATTCGTCATTATCTTCAGTTTTTCGTGGTGTTCGTTCTTCCATCTGATATTTTCACTCCGTTTGACTTTTAAGTGAACCTTCTAACTTATTCATTAAATTCAGTCCACTTTCTGGAAGTAGATTCTTCTCATTTAACCTTTTGAGAGAAGCGAGGAGTTCAGTGCGTTTAGTTTCGATTTCTTTTTCGATTAATCCTATCGTGATAGGGGCTGAACTTCTAAATATTGTATATGCGAGTTTTCGATCATCACGATGGTCATCCCCCTCTAATCTCATAGAAATCGTTTCATGGAGCTCTCCTGTTATCGAAAGTTTTTTCCCCAGAATAAAACTTTCAACGGATCCTAGTTTGTCCAAAATATCGTTTAAAGATTTGATCTGTTCTGCATAGTCTTGTTGATCTTTTTGGACTGCATGTGAAAGTGTAGAGGCCAAATCATTGCTAATTTCCTCTAGGTGAGAATATAAATTATCAATTGGTTTACTATGGTGACCAATTTGAATATCAAAAACATCGATATCAAAAGCATGTTCACTAAGTGTTATCCGTACAGATAAATTTTTGTCTATTCGGTAGAGTTTTCGTGCAGGTCCATGGGGTCCTTCTACTAGCTCTTGAGATAACCACCCTTTTTCTAGCAAACATTGAAGATGCCTTTGAAGGTACTGTTGAGATTTATCAAGTTCTTTAGCAAGCTGAAAAAGATGTTTAGGTTCATGGGCGATCGAACGTAGTATTTCTCTACGTGTTTCGTTGCCAATAAATTCGAAAAACTCTTTTTCATCCAATTGAAAACCATTCTCCAGGTATATATTCTCTATACGTCAGGAGAAAATTTTTTCATAGCTACTAAAATATTTTGTTGCTAGTAAGCGGATAAATTGACTAGATTGTTTTTCATAGAAACCAGATTAGGACGACTATTCTTCTTCATCATCAAAAGAATCATCAGTAGTTAAAAAGTCTGGATCCTGATTCATCATAATGCGCATTTCTTCGATTGAAAGGACTTTCTTCTTCTTGGAGCTCAATTTTTCCTGAATTATCGCCTTTTGCTCCTCTAACATTTCCGCACTAGCTTTTTCTCGTTCTAACTGAACTCTTTCTTTTTGAGCTTTATTTTGTTCTCTAAATATACTGGATTTCTCTCTAAGTGATTTATTTAGATTGCGAAACTCCTCTCTTAATGTTCTTATTTCATCAGCTCTCTCTAGAAACGCTTTGTGGCACCTGTCAGCTTCATCTTTTGCTTTTTTACCAGTATCGTACAAATCAGTCAATTCTTGATGAGATCTCTGAGAATTCTCCACTAATTCCTGAAAATCTTTCCAACTGTGATCTAAAAATCCTCTAAGATGATTAATTTCTCTATTAATCTCTTTTCGGGCTTTAAGCTTCTCAGTAGATACAGAAATATCCCCTAATTGTTCCATTAATGCATTTACTTGCTCTGTTAGTTGTCGTTCTTCCGCAATCCCCATTCTTGACGTTGTTTGAATTTTCCAGTCAAGGCTATCAATCCGTTTTCTTAGACTGTGAGATTTCTTGATATCATTCTCTGTAATATCCATCGATTTTATTTCTTCTTGCAAGGATTTTGCCTTTTCAATAAGTTCTTTCATTTCTTCAAGAACACTTCTACGTACAGCCTTTAGTTCTTGAATTGCACGATTATTTTTATCGCGTTGATCTTTTAATCCCCTAACCTTGGCGAAATTCTCGGAGGCTAGTTTATTTAGATTATCTCTTTCTTCTCGCTGTTGGTTTCGTTCCTTCTCTAATTTTCGAAGATTGGCAAGTAAATCAGCTTTTTGATCACGAAGCTGTACAATTTCTTCTCTTAAACTTCGTAGATCTTGAACCTCAAAAGCTTTTGTCATATATATCACGTGTACAAAATTAAACTTTCAGTGCCAAGCACTGGTGTCAGTTTGATAACAGAAAAACCCTTCAGTCTCTACTTCATGAAAACCGAGAAAAGAATATAAATTTGCTTTGCTTCAATCCTCGATTATAACTTTGTTCTAAAGTCCTAAATCACATTATACTTTTTAGAGAGATAAGTATTATTGTTTTAAATTTAAAAAAGCTTAATAATTTTTGAAAAAATTGTTCTTGAATCACTATATTTAATGTGAACAACATAAACTGGCTTGAATTAAACATTGTCCTTTAAAATTCCCTCATATTCCTTTTTAAATGAAGAGGTAATGATAAAGAAATCAATAACAAATCGCTTATTTACCAAGAGAAACTTTGTCGAGATTGCAAATTATGAAAAATCCTTCAGCATATGCAGTAATTTTCGATTTAGATGGTACTTTAATTGATTCTATGCGATCATTCAACGATATTGTAGTTTCTAATCTTGAAAACAATGGAATAAACATCACCATAGAAGATATGGAAAAAATAGGTGTTCGTCTTTTAGAAAAATTTCAAACACCTCAATCCAATAGTGGATTTCGATTAGTTTTTAGCATTTTTTGGAACATTGGAAGAGAAATGGGGTTGGGAAGAAGAAACACTTTCAAATTTGCTTTGGGTTGTATTAACAAGGTAAAATCTGTATATAGAAATGCACCAATATTCCCAGATACTGAACAAAGTCTTTCAACTCTAGCAAGGCATGGATTTATACTCGGTGTATGTACCAATGCTTCTCGTAAACAATTAGAAGAAACTCTCACGAAACATGGAATAGAAAAGTATTTTCACCCAAATGCACTCATTTCAAGGGATGACGTAGTCAAGATTAAACCAGATCCAGAGGGCCTACTTCTTGCAATAAACGCATGCTCTTCTGATCCTCAATATACGTATTTTTTAGGAGATATGCCAGTTGATATTCTTGCAGGTAATGGCATTGGAGTGGAAACGATTGGATTGACTACAGGATTGGTTAGTAAATCAGTGTTATATAGGTACAGCAATCCTTCAATTGTTTTAGACTCACTGGAACAGGCCACATCTTGGATTATCTCTTCTACAAATTCTAAATAGATTTTCTTGTGAGGAGATCTCACTCAATCCCATTCGATTTAGTCTTTTCAGTTTGTGTCTTAATCTAGAATAAGGAGAAATTTATTTTAAGCATGGTTCAAAAGCTTGAATAAGTCTAAAACTTACTATATCGTCGTTTTTGAACGAAAGTAATAGTAAGCATCTTTATCAAAGCAAATGGTTGATGAAATATGAGTGGTTCTGATTTTAAAGAAGTATTTTCTGAACTTAGTGTCCTAGGTAAATCAGTTGAAGAAAAAATGTATGATTTCCTCTTAAGAGATACACATGACAATTTTAAAGATTTGGTGAAGTGGCAAACAGCTACTGGTGGAAAAAGACTGCGGCCAGCATTGACACTTCTATTTGCTCGTGCATTTGGCCTTTCGGAAGATAATCTCATTTCTAGATCTGCAGCTGCAGGAATTGAATTGATCCATACCTATTCATTAATCTTAGATGATATAATTGATCGTGGAGATCTGAGACGAGGGAAGAAAACAACTAGGGCAAAGTATGGTGACGAGTTTGCTATTCTAGCGGCAATTATTTATCGAGAAGCGATATATGAAGCCGCTAAATCAACTGAAAAGTACTTCACGGACACACTAGAGATTTACTCAACAGCAATCCGGCAATTAACTGAAGGTGAGCGTTTAGATATCCTTTTTGAACAAAAAGAGGATAGAGAGAACGAGTATTTTCAAAATCATCAATTTACAGACGTGAGTCTTTCAGATTATCTCGAAATGATCTCAGGGAAAACTGCTGCTTTATTAGCTGCTGCTTGTAAACTAGGTGCTATGGTAGCTGGCGCTTCCCCAGACGAACAAATTCGCGCAGAAGAATATGGACGATCCGCAGGCATCGCTTTTCAGATTGCGGATGACTATTTGGATATATTTTCTACTGCAGATACATTTGGTAAGGTTATATATAAGGATATTATTGAACAAAAATTGGGGAACTTTGTAATCGTACATGCACTGAGACTACTCGATACCGATGATTCTAATGCACTAAAAAGGTTCCTAACTGATCAAGATATTACTGATGAAGCGCGGATAAACAAATGTTATCCCCTCATTGAGAAGTCAAATGTGAAGGAATTCGTAATGAAGGAAGCACAAAGATGGGCTGATGAGGCAAAAGAACACATTTCATCACTCAGTATTCGTGATGATTCAATGCGAGATTTATTGGCTAAAGTTGCTGATTTCTCTGTCAAAAGAGCATTTTGAAACGGATATTAACTATTTGTTGTTTTTTCCATTCTCTCCTCAATCCCCTCAATTTCTTCTAGCCCTGTCTTGAGAATTTTCTCCAACTCTGATATTTTGTTTTGTAGTACAGAAATAGTTTCCGCATTTTCTTTCTGAGCAAGTTCTTGCCCACAAACAGTACACAAAAATCCAAATTCAAATGCATCAGAAAAAGTGACAGGTGTATGTCCCTCTTCACAGACATAAAGAAGGTTCCGCTGTTCGTAATCCAAACGCTGTTTTAATTTTTTAATTGTCTGCTTCCGACGGCTTACTATAAGGTCACGAATCCGTTCCCAAATTGGAGACCAGTAATATACGAAATAACCTGTTTCTTTATCACGAACTCGCCGATATCTTGCAAGAGATCTTTCATTTAGTTTGTATAATGACTTTCTAACCTCTTTGAGAGCAATCCGGATAACATTTTCCTCTTCAGACGAGTCAGGGTCAATATTCTCTTCGGTTATCCCCTCATTCAGAATATTAACAATATCCTCGTCAAAAATTTCTCTTTGATCTAACAAAATATTTAAGACTTTAACCGTGACCTCGTCAGTTAACTTTAAAATAACGTCATCTAGTTGGGAATAAGACACCATTAAACCTTCTACTACCAGTTACAAAAGATGAATATTGTTTACATATTATAATAATATGTTTTTAGCTGAGAAGAAATAAGAATGCCCTATGGTTAAAAGTTTTCGAGTTCTTTCAGTGCAGCCATTATGGACTGAGATTCAGGTTTTTTCATTTTAACGGCAGATGGTTCCGTTAATCTGTCCATTAATGATGCTAACGACTCTGATGATTCTTTCATCCGCATTCGGATTAATCCTAATTGGGCATCTGATTCAGCGACTACTACTAAAACTCCCCTTTCTCCACTTTGAGCGGTTAAGATTTTTCCATCAGTGAATTCAGCTAACATGATGCCTAGCTCCCCAAGCGTTAATGCACTTCCCTGTTCTGCAGCACCGCAAAACACAGCAGAAGCGATTGCTCCGATACTTTCAAGATCAAAAGCCCCCATAG
>JAEOTC010000145.1 GCA_016840035.1 Candidatus Hodarchaeota archaeon
AAAAAATGGATGCTGCTCAAGCTGCGGCTCGATTATTTGTTAACTCTTATTATAACATCACACAGGTGGGTTTGGTATCCTTTAATGAAGATGCAACATTGCTAGAACATCTTAAACCAGTTGAAACGCATAGAGATACCCTTCTTGCAAAAATAGATGGAATTACTGCCGGTGGATTTACTTCAGTTGGAGATGGTCTTTTTACAGCCCAAAATGATTTATTTACTTATGGTAATTGTTCATTTTATGATCGAAATATCATCATTTTAACTGATGGTAAAGAAAATTATCCACGATTCATAGAGGATATAAAGCATTTAATCCAAGGAAATTTTACTAGAGTATTTGCAATCTTATTAGGAATCGATTCTGAGGCTTCAGCCTTACAAGAACTTGCGTACCAAACTGGAGGGGGAGTTTATTTTGCTTTTGATCCAGCTTCGGGAACATTGTCTTCAGATCTAGCAGATATCTATAGACTGATAGCAGAACAGACAACTCAAGAACAGCGTGTCTTTTCAAAGAAAGAAGTGATTAATTCAACACTCTGGACAATAGATGACGCTTTTCATTTGGATTCTGCAGATACGGCCTCGATAATATTCAATTATCGAGCGGATTCACAACTATTTGGTCAGCCAGTAGTTTTAAGAACACCTGAAGGTAAAGATATGACAGCTACCTTTTCTAGTGGTAAACAAGGTTCAAATTTCTACTATGGACATTATGTTTGGAACCTTGACAATCCAATGAGCGGGTTGTACCACATTCTTGTAGGAGAATCTTCTGGATTTATAGAATATTTTGCAGAAGCAGCAGTTTCAAATCCCCTGACAATCAATATGCATTTTCCTCTTCCAGATAGACGTTCAATCAAACATCCTAGTCTACGAGTGACTGGGTGCGAGTTTCCAATTTTGGTTTCTCTCTCAGACGATAGTCCGATTACAGGAGCTACTGTAAAAGCTGAAGTTATGACAGGAACTAGCTATACTGACACAGAAAGCTGGGATCTATGGTTGTATGACGATGGAGAACACGGTGATGGATTAATCAATGATGGGGTGTATGGAAATTGGTTCACAAGAACAATGAAACCAGGATCATACGTCGTAACAGTCGAGGCACAGGGAATCTCTCCATTGTTAGGAGGGCATTTTACTCGAAAAACCAGTGAAGCATTTCATCTCATTCCTGATATAGATCAAGATAAAGACGGTTTACCAGACGGTTGGGAACAGAGATACGGATTGAATACTACGATAACTTCTGGGAACGATGGACCCAATGGGGATAATGACTTAGACAATTTACTCAATATCGATGAACTAAAATATGGAACAAACCCAATTAAACCTGATACTGATAATGGTGGGGAAAATGATTTTTCAGAAGTGACCTTTTTGCGGGATCCATACTTTACTTTTGATGATGAACTCTATTCTCCAAGTTTCCATTTATTAGCGGGAAATCGAAATATTACAGTAAAGTATCAAGCTCGTTCAGATGATGAAACGTTCAAACTCTATCGAGCAAGTCAGAATCAACCAATTTTTACTTTAATATCTGATACTCTTACTGCATCAGATACATCATACAATGACACTGGGTTAACGAATGGAGTAGAATATTATTATAAAATGATCGCAGTAACTGGTCGCGGCGCAGAAAGTGATTTTAGCCCAGTGATGTCTGCTATACCCAATGTTGTTGCAATTCGTCCAACAGGATTTATATTTATTAATAATGGGGACAAATATACGTCCTCTACTTCTGTAATAATAAAATTTGTCGGAATTGATCCTCTCGTTCAAGAAATGAGAATATCTCAAGACCCATCGTTTGAAGGAGTCTCTTGGGTTCCTGTCCAGTCACAAATTCAGTTTGTATTAGCTAGAAGTGGACCACAGTTCGTATATGCCGAACTACGAGACAGTTATGGTAATATTGGGGGAGATGATAGAGGTGTTTATGCCTACGATGGAATAATAGTAAATGCTTCCACTCCATCAATATCTACAACTACGAGTTCTTCATCCGATTGGGTCTTTTTAACACCTGGAATGGTTATAAGTTGGATTTTACTTACCTATTTCCACGATAGACGAAGAAGAAAAGGATAGTTTAAGCAAAAACAACCTAGAGAATAAAGTCAGGGAATTACTCCGTGTCAATATATCTAGAGAATTAAATAGTAGAGATTGAAAGAGGAAAATACTTCTTTCGTTAAGTTTAATCTTTTCTCTTTCGTCTTAGTACATTTGCTACAATAAGAATACTAATGGCAGTTACTGATAATTCAAATCCTGGAATCGGTGATTTACTTCCTTTCACAAATTTGAAATGAGTAAATCCATAAAAACCAAAATTATCTGTTTTTCTCTCAAAGGATTTAAGGAGTCCATCATTTATGTCGAATTTAACTGTAACAAAATTGTCTGCATCTGTTGTCCATGACCATGTTGCGACATCACCTTCATATGTGTAAGAGTATATCGTACCTCCAACATCGAAGGATGAGTTTGTACTTGAATGTTGCCAATAAGTTTTGTTGTTTGAAAAGATCATACTATTACCAGGGAAAGGATCTCCATTTTCTTCTCCTTTAACAAACCTAATTTCAAACTCAGTTCCAAATGGTATTGTAGGATTAGCAGGTCTATCGAAGATTTCGATGTGAAAATTATCTCCTTTACTAAGATTTAACCCTTTCACAATCAACCAATCGGCGTTGGTTCCATTTTTCAGCTCTACGACATTATAAGTAATTTTATCACCTATTTCAACACTGTATGGATAAGTAACTGCGCTGATAGAAACGGTTGATGATAAAAGAATCAAAGTAATTAACAAGACAATAGGGGAAAGTAGAATAATCCGTTTTCTCATTATATCACCGATTAGAAATAAAAGTATAAAACCATAAATAAAACATTCCTTTTGAATAATCGCAATATAACGTTCCCTTTACAATCCTATAAAATAAACAACAATTTCTCGTAGATTTCATGATTTAAGGAGAATTTCTGCTCAAACACATTAAATAAGGATCCTTTCATAAAATCTCTCCGATTCCTAGAATAACTACAAAGTAAGACTGAAATAACTATAATGTAAGTGAGAACGAAAGTCATATAATAGAAGAAATCCCCACTATGTCAATTCGATTAATATGCGCTAGCAGAAATAATCACATTTTATTTCAGTTAAAAGATATCATTCCGCATTTTAATTGACATAGTCCCTATAGAATGATAAAATCTATTGGTGAATGAAATCATGAGAGAAGTTGTAATTGTAGATTATCTACGTACACCATTTTCACGATCACGCCCTAATGCTCCTGAAAAAGACTTGTTAAATGACTTTCGTATGGACGTATTGGCAGGTCGACTTATCAAAACCATGATAGATCGGAAAGGAATTAATCCCACTGAAATTGGTGACGTATTAGTAGGTGCCGCATTTCACGTCATGGAACAATGGCTTTACGGTGGACGAGGAATTGTAGCTCTTGCTGAACTGCCAGAAACAGTTTCTGCACAAGCTATTGACCGCCAGTGCGGGTCATCGATGAACACCATTCATACAGGTGCCATGCAAATAATGACTGGCAATAGCGATATTGTTGTGTCCGCAGGTATTGAACATATGACTCATATCCCTATGGCTGGAAATCCTCATATCGATCCTCCGACATTCCTCGCTTCAGAGGAGAAATACGATAAATATGACTTTGGTACAGGATTTGTTATGGGCTTGACAGCAGAAAAGTTATTTAAGCGCGCAGCTGAAAAATTTGGTGTTACTAGAGAGGATTTGGATCAATATAGTTTAGAATCCCATGAATTTGCTGCGAAAGCTCAAGATGAAGGATTCTTCAAAGATGAACTATTACCTATAGAGCTCGCGAATGGTGAGATGTTTGATCTTGATGCTTCAGTCCGACGCGGATCCACTATGGAAAGAATGGCTGCTTTGATGCCAGCTTTCGATTTTGATGGAGTTATTACTCCAGGAAACTCATCCCCCCTGAATGCGGGAGCCACAGCTATGGTCCTAATGTCAAAGGAGAAAGCTAAAGAATATGGGCTTGATCCGATAGCCACTATTAAATCCATGGGATGGGCTGCAGTAAATCCCGGCATTATGGGATTAGGCCCCGTTCCCGCTAGTAAAAAGGCATTGAAAAATGCTGGATTGGAAGCTAAAGATATTGATTTCTGGGAAATAAATGAAGCCTTTGCAGTTGTGGCTTTGAATGCTATCAAGGAACTAGGTATTGATAGAAATAAAGTAAATGTTAAAGGTGGGGCAATTGCTCTTGGTCATCCACTAGGTGCAACTGGAACTCGTCTAGTTGGTACATTAGCTCGGATTCTTCATTGGGAAGATGGTCAGATTGGTCTAGCTAATGCGTGTATAGGTGGTGGACAAGGAATAGCCACTGTTATCGAAAAGGGAGGGTAAACTCCCTTCTAAACTTCAAAGAAAGGTGTAAACGAAAATGAAAATTGATGATATTAAACATGTAGCCGTAATCGGTGCAGGGGATATGGGTCATGGAATTGCTCAAGTATGTCTCATGACTGGTTACAAAGTTAGCATGTATGATATAAAAGATGAATTTGTTGAGAAAGGCAAATCACGTATTGAGTGGAGCTTAAACAAGCTCGCCGAGAAAGCTCGGATCTCTGAAAAAGATCGTGATTCCTATCTAAAGAACTTAAAAATTTCTACCAACTTGGAAGAAACGGTTAAGAAAGCAGATCTTTGTGTGGAAGCAGCTCCTGAAAATCTTGACCTGAAAAAAAAGATTTTCGGTGATTTGGATAAATTTGCTCCAAAACACGCCATACTTGCTTCTAATACTTCTAATATGAGTATTACTGAAATTGGTGAATCTACTAAACGACCCGACAAAGTTGCTGGACTTCATTACTTCAATCCTCCTGTAATGATGCAATTGATTGAAATCGTTAAAGGAGAAAAAACGTCTGACGAGACTATTAATGTTCTAATTGATTTAGCAAAGAAATCAACAAAAAATCCTGTTGTCTCAAAAGATAATCCAGGATTCATTGTTAATCGAATCAATGCTATTACCATGCTTTTGATTCATACAATGCTAGACCGAAAAGAATACAAAGCTGAAGAAGTAGATGCCGCAGCAATGATGATGGGAATGCGAATGGGTCCATATGAACTTATGGACTTTGTCGGTTTGGATATCGCCTATCATTCTATGAATTATCTCAAAGATCGTCTTGATAAAGACTATGCACCAACAGCTACGATGCAAAAATTGATAGATGATGGCAAACTAGGAAAGAAAACTGGTGAGGGTATTTACAAATGGCCTGAGACTGGACGTCCAGATATTGACCGAGATGCAGAATGTGATTTCGATGTAATGGACCTTATGCGAGTTCAGATCAATGAAGCAGCTAAAGTTTTAGAAGAAGGCATTGCGATTCGTGGAGCCAAGGATATTGACACTGCAATGAAGAAAGGAATGAATAATCCTTTTGGTCCGTTTGAATTAGCAGAAAATGCTGATTTAGAAGAATTAACTACCTATATGGACGGCCTTGCCGAAAAATATGGCTTAGAAGTGTTCCGTGCTCATAAATGGGTTCGTGATGGAACACTGATGGAACATACCAAAGCAGTTGAAGCTGCTGCTGAAGAAGCTTCACCCTTTGAATTCGAGCACGTAGAGGTCACTTTTGACGAAGAGAATTATATTGCCACGGTTATGTTAAATGTTCCTCCTCTGAACCTTCTTTCTGGTGACCTTCTTTCTGACCTATCTGATGCACTTGACCTTCTTTGGGATGATAAAAGATTTAGAGTCATTATAATCCGTGGAAGTGCAAACTGTTTCTCTGCTGGTGCGCAAATAGACCCTTCGTTAATGTTGGATGCGGTTCCATTTACGCTTCATGAATATGTCAAAAAAGGTCAGGAAACCTTCAAGAAATTACGTCAAATTCCGAAGATCGTCATCGCAGGAATCGAACGTTACGCAATTGGTGGTGGATTAGAATTAGCAATGCATTGTGACCTTAGAATTGCGAAAGAAAGCGCAAAGGTACAATTGAGTGAAGTAGGCCTCGGCATATTCCCTTCATGGGGTGGTACTCAAATGCTTCGAAGACATGTCGGTTTAGGTAGGGCAATGGACCTTATTCTATCTGCTAGACGGATTGAGGCTGAAGAAGCGGAAGAAATGGGACTCATTACCAAAGAAGTTGATGATGACGAATTTGATGAGTATCTCTATAAGTATGCCAAGAAACTGGCAAAAGGCTCTGCACCACTAAGTGTAGCTGTTGTGAAACGTTTAATCAACGAAACAGCCGAGGGTGATCTAGATTCTGGCTATAACGCTGAAAGTCTCGCAGCAGGAGTTGTCTTCGTTTCTGAAGATAGTAGAGAAGGTTTCATGGCTCGAGTTATCGAAAAACGGGATCCTAATTTCGAAGGGAAGTAATAACAGAGAAAAATGAGGTTGATTTTTCAACCTCCCATTATTTTTCTTTATACGATTTGTAGGTTATAGCTACAGCTCTCTAATTAGTTCTAAAAGTTCGTTGATTTCTTTCATTATCTGATTCATCTTTTCGCTATTTTTAGAAATATCCTGACCTGATTCAATGAGATAGGCAAATCCTGAGATCAACTGTAATAATTGTCCTAAATCATGAGAGTATTTATCTTTCAATTGAAATTTTTGAATAGCGATTATATTGTACTCTAAATTTACAAAAACAAACGGTAAGACAAAAGAAAGACTGATTCGAGTTAAGAGCTCTAATAGAATAGTGATATCTGAATCAAAAAATGTAAGTGTATTATTTGATACAGCTATAACAAGGGTTATGGCAATAAAGACGGGAGCATTATTTGCAATACGTTTGAATACTTCCCATTTTTTTATTACTAGCGGTACGATACATAAAGTAATGAACGACATTATTGCCTGAATAATGAGGAACATTTCTGCAAAAGAAAAGAAGAAATTTAAGATAACAGGGATTGCCACGATAGGGACACTTAATACAATTACTAATCTCTCATTAATTTTATACACATAATTGTAAGCAACAACCGCAAAAAGATAAACTCCAATCAAAGTAAGAAGTTCAGAAAACAAAAATAGATCAGGAGAAAAATCTCCACGAATATTTTGTTCCAAATCATTTTGCGAGGGTAAAAATACTTGAATTAACGGGGTGAGTGAAAATAGGATGAATGCAGTAGTAATCAGGATAAATCGTCGATTTCGATGGTTAAAATAGAAATCCAGAAATATAATTCCACCTATAAATCTTATTAGTGATAAAACCATTAATATGAAGATATAAGTTTCGTCTGTTATCATTTTCAATGAACCAAAATGTTTCTTAACCTAGAAAGTACTTACTTCTTCTATTTGCAGATTATTAAAGGTTCCATTATAAAATTAGGAACTGAGACTCTAGGAATATTCAGCTACGAATAAATCTCAACGAATCAGAAAATTTATTATCTTAGATCAGGTTTTATGGAATCGACTTCGTAAAATGAAGTAACTCGCAATTACGAGAAGAACAAGGATTCCGAAACCAACATTTAGATCGATTAATGTTGGTTGTTCATTCGTGAATATCTCTATATTCGATTCTAGGAAGAAACCATATTCACAATACGCAAGAACCTTGACTAAATATGTGCTATCCAGAAGAAAAC
>JAEOTC010000146.1 GCA_016840035.1 Candidatus Hodarchaeota archaeon
AGAGTTCTTAATGAAATATAAAGTTATGGGTCTTGCAGTTGCCTTTATTCTTGGTATGTATCTGGGGGCTTTAGTTCAAGCACTTGTGAACGACCTAATTATGCCGTTCATTAATCTAATTTTACCAAATGTTCCTTGGGAGCAGATTGCGTTATTACCAACCGATGCTAGTCCTGATGGAATCTTTCTCATAGGACATTTTACAGGTGAGCTTGTCACTTTTATCGTCGTGGCGTTTGTAATATTCCTTCTAGTTAAGTTCACCGCTAGGATAGGTATTGAATAAATCTTTCCTTTCCCTTTTTTTTTCGAGCTATTCATCTAACGGAGAGATAAGACTCTGTACAAGAAATGGGAACTTGTAAACTAAGGATGGATGTCTGGAGCTTCTATTAGACTTTTCAAAGTCTTAGGTAAAAAAGAAGATGGAGTGAGAGAATTCTCTCTACCCTGAGACAGTAAAACCATCAAAAGCAACTGAAGGTACTTTCCCCATGAAGGTTAATTTGTTATCGCTACCAAAAGCGATAATTTGTTGAAAGGCATTATATAGATTTCCAGCTATAGTTACCGCATCTAGAGGATGTTTAATTGCCCCATTTTCGATTACAAAACTAGAGGGAGAAACAACGGAGAAGTCACCTGAAATGAGATTGGAATGCATCATTCCCATCATGAAATCTGTAACAAGAATCCCATTCTCAATTTCAGCAATTAACCCATTCAAATCTTTTGATCCTGGAGATACAGAAATCGTGGTGGGAGCGACAGTAGGGAGTGCTTCATATGGTTGGGGACCAGCTCTATTAGCATTCCCAGTGCTTTCGGTACCATACGCTTTGGCATAGTAATTATCAAAAATGAAGGTTTTCAGGACCCCATTCTCTATGATAGGAGTCTTCGTTCTAGGATAACCTTCTCCATCAATAGCATGGACATTAGGGTCTTCAAAGATTTGTCCATCATCATAGATGTTCAGATTCTTAACACCCACTTGATCACCTATTCTATCTGCAAAAGCACTTCGTCCTTCTACAACACTCTTACCATTTACAGAATTACTAAGTGCAGTTCTAATAAACTGACCAGCAGCGATAGGATCAAAAACAAATTTAGTTTGTTCTGATTTTCCTAATGGAGAAGAATCAAGCAATTTAACAGCTTTTTTAGCCCCTTTAGTGCCGATACCATCAAATGATGGAACACCTCTATCCATGATATAATCAAAACCAGTCTTCGTTTTTCCATTTTCTACAGCGGTGATATACGATTGACCAAAAGTGCCGGTTGATGCAGAGGCTTTTAAAATACCATCAGAATTACCAACTGCAAAAGCACCATATTCAACATATACTCCTCCTGAAACAGATGTGATACGTGAATCAAAAGCTTTTGCTTCCTGGAATATTTGATCTGCTCCACGAACGGCTTCCTCCGAAGTAACATCTAGAACAGAAGCATCAATAATTCCTTCTTTTCCACTATTGGGATTATGAATAAATGATTCCCATCTATCATCAGGTTGATTCATTTTTGCACCAGTGATTGCAGATTCTATTGCAAAGTTAACTGCGGTATCAGTGATACCCGATGAGGAAGCAAATCCAATTTTTTTATCCAGAACACATCGACAACCTACTCCAATGTGTCCTCCTCGTTGAGCAGTGATAATTCCAGCATCCATATTTATTGCCAGCTCATTGGACTTAACTAGAAATAGGTCTAGGGATTTAACTCCTATTGCATTCCCATGTTTTATTCCGCGTTCAACACGGCTCAGAAGATCGTCTTTCATGTCAGTAAATTCGCTCATTTTGATTCGCCTCCAAAACGTACCTTGGAAAAGAGTAATTTAGGACCGCCATCACCAACAGGTAAAGGAAATTGACCTGCTTTTCCACATCCTCCGAAATAGCCCGAAGAAAGTTCAAAATCTTTTGTTGCTCCTTCTACAAGTTTTAATAAATCAAGAATATTCCCTGTCAGGCTTACATCTTTGAGGGGGTACTTTTTCTCTCCATTTTCTACCCAGTAACCACGGACAGCTTTGAATAGAAAGTCACCGGATCCTTCAACTTGGCCACCACTAGTGCGAATGGCATAAATCCCAGTACCAAGTTGCTCAAGCGCTTCTTCTTCCGTCATATCTCCAGGTGTGAAATAAGTATTCTTCATTCTAGGAATAGGGGGGTGTGCGAAGTTAATAGCTCGTGCATTTCCAGAATATTCAGTGTTTAACAAATTCGCTGTACTTCTTGATGTAAGGAAGTTCTTGAGAACTCCATCCTCCATCAGTACTGTACGAGTTGTTTTTACTCCTTCATCATCGTAAGGCAGGTATAATGGTGTTGATTTCCCATTGAATTCAGAGACTCCTTCGTCAATGATTGAAACGATATCAGCACCCAATTTCTCTCCAATCTTGTCGTGAATCGGACTTCCCTTGGTTACAATAAAGTCTGCTTCAGTTAAATGACCAAAAGATTCATGTGCTAAGACGCCGACGAGAGTATTTTCGCACAATGCTCGGAATTCTCCTGCTGGGGCTGATTTCGCTTTTAGTTGCTCTTTTGCCCAGAGTGCTGCATTTTTCCCTAGATCCTCGGGTGTATTCTCACCTTGTTTATAGAATTCTAAACCAAACGATCCACCTCGTCCATCACCTGCGCGTACTAAATCCCCTTCTGGTGTTTTACTTACAACCGTCGTTCGAAGATCAGAGATATAAGGTGACCATTGAATTTCAGTCCCATCTGAATTTGTAAACATCTTTTTACCTGATAATTCACCATACATTAAGATGAGACTATTGATATCTTTTCCATATTCCTTAGCAGTAGACTCCATCCGATTTATTAAGTCCAATTTAACCTCGGATTCAGCTAGCCATGCAGGTTCCTTGAGTTTTGGTTCTAACATTTTTTTAATTGGAGATTTAGGTTCAATCTCGGATTTTACAATAACTTTATTGGAAGTGGCTTTAGCAATTCCCAAAGCATCCAAAGCGGCTTGTTCTAATGCTTTAGTATTAGTAATATCAGCAGAGAACGCATATGCTGAGGCACCTTTATAATAGACATTGAATCCGACCCCTGTTCGGTTCATTGTCTTTAACTGAGTAATCCGTCCATTTTCTTTGATAATTGTACGTAATAAGAGTTCATCGTAACGGGCATCAATATAATCTGCCCCTAAGGATTCACCCTTAGTAATTATCTTTTGTAAGACATCAAACATATAGTAGCTCCTTTATTTGATAGTTAGATCAGGAACTGGAGTTTTTTTTAAAAGGGAGTCGGTTGCGGCAGACTGAGTGGGTGTTAATCCAAGAAATGGAATAAGAATCGAAGGTTAGACAAGTTTCTTGAGGAGTTGATTCAGCTCTTTTTTTGTAATTCGCCGTCCCTTTCCATTAATAATTTCGAATATTGCTATACAATGAGATTCAATGTTTATTGAAAATATCCTTAAAGATTCAAAAGTAAATTCTCCGGCATTAAATTGTTGATTTGCATGAACACTAAAATCCAATATACGTCTAAAGATTTGAGTCGTTTGGTCAGTATGTTCGTTAATATTAGGATCAATAATTGATTTGAATACAGGATGAAAGTATTTTGTCTCATAAATAACGTAATTTCGAAATTTAGACTCATTCATAATCTTGATAAGGTTATTCAAAGACTTTAAGTCGATTTCAACCATATCGCTATACATTGTTTTGACAACTTCATGGAATCCATCAAAGAAGAATCGTTCGATAATTGTCTCTTGATGTAAAACCTTGGTATACATTAACTCAAACTTTAACACTACTTCTCGGATGAAATCATGCTGGCGAGAATCATCTTCTTCTGTTGTAATAAGCACTCCATACGTCAGAACACCCTCATAAAGAAGGAATACGTAATCATCTCTTAAACGAATGGATTTAATGGTTTCTTGTTGAGTTACGCGAAGTGCACTAAAGATGGCGGACATCAATCCAGCACTTAAGTCCTCATCGATCTCGGATTCAAATGTACTAGTAAACTCGTGATTGAAAACTAATATCCCTGTTTTATTGATGATACTAAGTCCTAACATCTGATGAAAAACTCTCTAAAGCTAAATTCTACTAGTATAGGCAAAAGAAATACTGTTCTCTGCCATTGAAAAATGAGTAACAAAGCTCAATTATAAGGGTTTGAGTATTCCAGAAAATTTTGCTAGAATTGTTGAGTTGTTATTGGGGGAAATTCTGTAGCAAATAGCTGATTAACAATACCTAAATAGTCTAAATCAGAGATTTGAGCAAGGCCCAGTGAGTACAATTTCCGAAAAGGTACCACACCCATAAACATTGAAGAGAATTCCTTAATATTCATTTGAATTTCTACTTCAAATTCTTTAAGATCATCTTTGACTGAGCATACTCCGTTTTCAAAGTGAAGAAGTAATTTTCCATTGTTTAGTTCTACAAAATTGTCTTTTAACGATAAAAGGAGTTTCACGGTTTGATTACGGAAATTAAACGAGGATAAATCAGTAAAGAGTTTCTTTACGTTAATAATCCGATACATTATTCCTAATCCTTGGATATTACTTTCCTGTGAGGTTAAAAATATCCTTTGCCCACCATTTCGTGGGTCAAAAAGAAGATAATGGAAAAAATCATCCTGAGTATGGAAATACATGTTTCTAACTTGATCTGCTTGAGTATGAAGATAGGCAAGCAATCCATGGAGAGCATCGCTATTCTCATAAATCAATTCTTCAATAATTAGATCATGTAATATAAAATTATCTGGAGTAACACGTTTAAAACTAAAAGCAAGAAACCCCTGAAGGGTGTTATCCTTTTTATACCCAATAACATTTAGCTTCGGTATGGATCGTTCCATACCTTTTTCATTTGTCTGGATCATCCCATGGGTTTTCTGAGCATAGCGATTGAAACATTCCACAATTGCAGAAAGGTCTGAAATTCCAAGTTTTACAATGTGATTTTTACTCCCTTTAGGTAAGGAGCTTGGCTTAAACTGGTATCTATTCATCTTTTTACCAAGGCCATAACCCATAGCAGCATAAAAATCTGGTCTAAATGGATAAAGAGCAGTAATTGTAACTCCTTTTTCATAATAATGGTCGTGGAACGCTTTCACAATATTTTTTGCAGCATGCTCTTTTTTATGCAATAAATCTACACAAACTAAACCAATACCACCAACATCAACCTGATGATCAAATAGAGTCATTCTAAAATCAAAATAAACCATTCCTCCTGCCAGCGTGTGGTCCTTAAAACATCCCATATAAGTGATAAGTGGGTTCTCCTCGTTAGATGCTTTCATTCGCTCAAGCCATGCCTGTTGAGCCTCGGCAGGAAAATTGTCGGGAAGCATAGCTGGATATGCTTTCATAGCAATTAGTTGAAAGTCATCGAGTTCTTCTGCTGCTAGCTTTCTGATGGTATATCCTTCGTAGTCCATAGTAGAATTCCTCTGAAATCTCTAATCCGAGATTAGTCAATGAAAATTGCTAAGAAGGTGATTTTTTAAGGATTCTGACATAGGCAAAGTCAAAATCGTCTATAGTATGATGTACAAGAGAGATAAGTTATGATATGTCAATAATGGATTTTTTCTAGAGGGAATAAGTCGAAAAAAAGAAAAAGGAGGAGAAAATTAGGGCGGTGGCTTTCTCCTAGACCTTTTTGAACTTTTAGGCGTATCCCCCGTGCCTCCGCTATCACCTTTGCCACCAAGTCTATCTCTGATAGCTCCAACGCCCTTGTCAATAGCACCAGTCTTTTTGCCTGCGTAAATTACAGCTGCCCCACCACCACCAATGATTGCTCCACCAGCAGCCATGGGAATGATAGTATCCAAAAAGCTTGGCTTGTAAACGGTTGGGGTATAAGGAACAAAGGTGGGAACCGTTTCCCGAGTGATAAGTATTTCTTCTGGTCCAATAGTGATCCTTAGCTCGTAGCTAGTAGCCTCACCTTCATTCATCAGAACACGGAAATAGATATCTGTGGAATTAAACACATCCGTATAAGTCTGATTCATGGGGAAAGGACCAACCGTTTCAGCTGTGCTGGCTGTTAGGTAACTAGAATCTATTACACTTCCATTTGGATATAAAAGTTCAAGATCTAAGTTTTGACCCTGACCAAAAGTAACCTCAACAATTATTGCAAGACCGGCAGGAAGATTTGTTACATAAAAATCATCATCCTTAACACGCATCTGCAAATTTGACATAGGATGTGTCACAGGTTCATCAGGAATATTGTTTGTATCGATGAAACTAACTTGTGTGGCTTGAGCTAGATAATCATTGTCTTCATAAACATCGTCCGTCTCTAGGATATCGATAGATAGATTATACTGATTGGTTAAACCGTCAATAACACAGACAATGTAATACTTGCCTGTTCGGGTTGCAGTAAAAGATAATGTTTCATTGAACAGTGTTCTACTCTGTGCAGCCAAGGATTGATCATCAAATAGAAGATCAAGATCAATATCATTTAGATATTCTTCAACACCCCATGTACCTGCGACATATGTAAGATTGATCTCAATTATGTCTGATGAAACCAGATAAACGTAGTACCAATCGTCGTCTTTATCACGAAGGATCATTTCAGAATAATCGCCTTCAGCAATAGGAGCAGCCGTTTGGGCATTGTCATTAGATTCGAACGCGTCATCAAATTCGGCGAGAACAATGGACATGTTATATTCTACACCAATAGTTGCGTAAGAACCAGCTTTTCCTGCTACTCCAATATAATAAACATCGGTTCTCCAAGCCATGAATGAAACTGTTTCAGTATTAGAAAGAGATAACGCAGAGCTATCGATGATGGTACCGTCCGCGGTGGCTAATGCTAGATCTAAATCTCCTAAAGTATTATTAAACTCAATAATGATCGTGAGATGATCTCCAGAAAGAAGAGATATCACATAAAAGTCCAAATCACCTTCTTGGGAGAAAAGCCCACCAAAAGGATCGGCGGGAGTAGGCCGTATCTCTTGCGATATACTGGGTAATAGATAAGGATGGAAAATATCGTCGTTGTCTTCTGCCCAATCATCAATCTCATCCATAGCTATAGTGAGGTTGTAATAGCGAGGATCAGTATTATCTCCTGTAATGTGAATGAGATAAGTAAGATCCTTATTTGCTCTATGGGGCCCTATTCTTAATCCACCAAAAATCGGGACACCAGCGCCAATTAAACCCGCTGCAGTTTCATTCTCGTACAATGTCATCTGAAGATCTCCGATGAAAGAGAACCACTTAAGATCGATCAAAATCCGTTCTGTGGCCGATGCGGATACTTTATACCAATCATCAGAGCTTGAAGAGATAACCAGTCCCGAATGATGGCCTTCAATCATGCCAATAGCACTTGCATTGACATCATTGCCTCCTGCTTCAACTTCAAGCGAATCTTCAATGGTAATGTTCAATTGGTAGTAATTTACAGTATTTAGATAGCTGTTATCAAAAAGAAGATAGTACCATCCGTCATAGGGAGTCTGAAAGGAAAGTGTATCGATATCATTCGCACCCATATCTTCGAACTTGGCAATATCATTCAAATTACCATCAATCGCCTGTTCATCATAAACATAGACCCAAGGACCGTCAGGTTCGGGATTCCCTGGATCTACAAAGGAAGCAACCGTAAGTGTGACTTCTGATTGTTTATAGAACCAGATACAATACCAATCTTGCTTGTTAAAGTCAGAGAACCCTGTTGTTAATGAAAATCGTAGATTAGAATATGAACCAGGGAGGATCTCATCATCACTTGCACCATCACGAGGATCATCAATCTCATCAATTTTATCATTTGGGCTAGTAACCTCCCATTGATCTTCTTGAACGACTGACATGTTATAAGTAGTTGAATAATCATCTTGGTATCCAATAAATGGTTTCTCTGCAGTGACTTCAATGAAAAATATGTCATTCTGAGTGATATATACTGGTCCAATACCTTCCTCATTTCCATTTCCATTACTTACACCTACTGTAGTCCCATTATTCGCTGTAACTTTGATATCTATATCAGCTACCAATTCTGGATCTGAATAGGTAAACAATTGTCCATTAGTATCATAGACATTTGTTTGATTAAATTCTAAGAAAATAGAGAAGTAGAAACCAGTATAAACATCAAATCGGTATAAGTCTTGATCCAAAGTGCTTACATTGAGAGGTGTATTGGGATCATTTTTTACTGAGCTAGTACCTAAGTTAAGTGCAGTTCCAAAATCGTAATCTGGACCTTCCCAGACGCTATCTGGATAGGTATAGGGAGAAGCAGAAACCACATTAGGGGTCAATGGCGCAAAGACGAGTAAAAACTGAAGAAAGAAGACAAGTATCAACAGTTTTGTTATCTTGGACACATTTTTAGATTTCATTTTCGAGACCTCCGATCTAAAAAGGGTGTAGCGGGAATGATTAATACTCCGATTAAAGCTGCAATGGATAGAAATATTGGTTCTAAGGAGAAATTAGTTTTCTTGATAGAAACTGGAGGTGAACCTGGATCAATAGACACTGTATTTCCATCAGTTCCAGGTCCTAACTGCTTTCCAGACAATGGATCTTCCTGAGGAATAATTATGTCTGTTTTCCCATGAAGAACATATATCCATTTATCAGCAGTTCCAACTGCAACATCCTGAATACCATCATCGTTGAAATCAGCTAATGCCATAGCAGTGATGAGATAGGAAGGAACAAAGGATGCCCAGACAACTTCTCCAGTTGTACCATCAAGAGCAAATATATTATCATGATTCAAGGTAAGAATATCCTTAATACCATCATCATTCATATCTGCAACAAGATATTTAGGTAGATAGAACGTTGAGCGATCTTCAAAGAACCAGACAATATCAAGAAGGAGTCCAGACGTTGGTTTCCCCTCGAGTAGGTAGGTTCCATCCCCAAATGAATGGACTACAATCTCATCCTCATTATCTTCATCAAAATCACCAATTGTCATATGAGAAAGACGGAAGGGAATGTGAAGATGTGTTTTCGCAGCAAGAACAACAGAACTTGACCAATCGTTGCTTCTATAAGTAGCTACAGTACCATTGCGTACTATAACAGCTATCATAGGTAAACCTTGATCCTGATCAAATGTACCAACCGCAAAATCTTGTACCGTGACTGGGAATGCTCGGATGTACGATCCATCTAGTCCATTCAATATCCAGATAGAATGTTCATAAACTGCTACTACAATATCAAGAGTACCACTGTTACTGAAGTCAGCAGCCTCGAATCGGGTGAATGGGGCAAAGGGTTGATAGGTTTGCCATAAGATCGATCCACGGCCAGTTGAAGTGTCCATGGTTACATTGTATAAGTCAAATCGACCCCAAAGATGGGTAAATCGGAAACCTAGACTAAGACCAAGTTCTTCGACCACACCATCTTGATTTACATCAATAAATTTCATTCTGTTTATGATAACAGGGCCTAGATAATCTTCCCATATAGGTCGTCCAGTTTCACCATTAACAATAACTAGTAATCCGCTCTTGAGCGCAATAGCTACATCACTATAACCATCATGGAGATGGAAATCTTCAACTGCAATTCGACTAATAGGAGAGCTTACGCGATATTTCCAGATCATATCACCTGTAGTGCCATCTACTGCAATTAAATAGCGAGCGCGATCACCAAAGATTATATCTTCATCTCCATCCGCATTGAAGTCGCCTATAGCTAATCTGGTGACCATACCCCGTGTTTCAAACGAGATAGAATCATCCATTTGAACAGCAATATTCCGATACTGAGTTGGTTCATGACGGACATAGGAAAACATAGCTGAAAACCCTGCAGGAGTTAGTATTGCTATATCTGCAAATTTACCAAAGTTACCAATAGAATGGTAAGGAATGAAACCACTAAATTCGTAGAAGAAGAGAGGAGTACCTTGACTTCCATCAATAACTTTCAATTCCCCTGTGTGAGGATAATCATTTCCTTGGTAAATAGTGGAGAAAAGAAGGTCGTCATGCTCACCGTCATCATCTAGATCACCCATGAAAATATGGGAAGCATACGAATTCCAGAGATAATATTCCCAGAGGGATTCTTGCAGGTCTAACCCAGAGAATGTCATTAGTTTAGTAGGACCAAAAGCTACATAACTGAAATCATCCATAGCCCAGTGGCCCTCCCATCCAGCTGGACCTATTCCTGAAACTTTTACTGTATAGATTCGGCCTAATGGATCAGTTAATTCAACGTATTGGGTTGGAGTAGAATGAGCAAACGTGGCATTAGTCACAAAATTTCCATCACTATCATAAGCAGTCCATACATAATCGTATGGATACCCAGTACCCGTTCCTATCCAAGCTGAAACAATATAAGCTCCAGAATCGATGTCCACATAATTATCTGTTTCAAGAGTATAAAACCCCATTACTCCAGAATGAGGAGTGACCACAGTAGCTGAAAGGTCGACAACCGTCCAACCCTGAAGAGCAGAATTATTCAAGTTGGAAAAGGTAAGCCCTTCGATTTTATGTGCGACACGTTCGCCTTCAAAGAAATCTTCCCCTGTGTATGTGAAAGAACCGCTTGAACCCATAATCTGGAACATGACATCTACATAAGAATCATCATTGAAGTCATATCGAAGAGTATCTTCATAATTTCCTACAGAGTTCTCGATTGTCATATTCCATAATTGTTGAGATCTGTTGATTAAGCCATCATAGGCAAAAAGAGTCCCATTGTTAAGGATTAGGATATCTTCATGAGCATCATCTGTTAAAGACATTTGAACAGCGGTTAACCCGAAATCAGTATCATTAAATTGATACTCATGGATGATAGACCCATTCACATCAATGTATGCAACCGCTCCTTTTTGTGAAATCGTATCACGACTTGAGATTAGCAATGTCTGATTACCATCTGAAATATGCTCGACCTTCCAACTATTATCGGCATTGTAGAAAAGTGTGGGAGATCCACTCAGGATATTACCATCATGACCACTTATGACGTATACACGGTTATTGAGACCAATAACCATATCAAGTGTAGGATCACCATCCATATCCGCTAAAATAAACTCGTTGAGCTCGTATGTAGATTGATAGTCAAAGGGAGTTGGTGATTGCCAGCTTTCTGTAGGATTATTCTCATCGATGATTAATCCATATAGTCTTAATGCTCCCCGTTCACCAGCAGCTTGCATATCATAATCGATTACTAAAAAGACTAGATCATCACGACCATTAACATTTAAATCAACAGTTTTCATCCATAAGATTGCAGAATTCCTTGAAATTGAAAAATCAATGTTAGAAAGATCATATGCCCAAAATTCTTTCCCTGTGGTTCCGTGGAGAGCTTGAATTACTGGATAGCCTCCATAGTAATTAGCGTCAGGATCCATTAGTCCAAGTAAAACATCATCATTCCCATCATTGTCTACATCTGCTTCTACGAGTAACACTTCAGGACTTGGATCTCTCGTCCAATATCCTCCTTCATAGCTGTCGTTTTCCCAGAGGAGATCATAATCGATGTAAAGAAGATCGGTGGCAGGAGGATCGGTAACCATGCCTTCAAAGGAATATACATTACCTTGGAGACACGAGACGATAACTTCATCCATTCCATTACCATTCGCATCATACATGGCAATATCGGTGGTTTGGGTAACAAACGAGTCAGTTTGCCAGGATTGATAGTATTCTAATACCTGGTTTACCTCATCCCAGTTACCACCAGTTTGAGAGACTTCTACAAGGAACGCCTTACTACCAGAAGCAACTGCGATCTCCCGACGATAATCTTTATCACTATCACCAACGTCAATAGCACGAGCTTCGAAGAAGTCGAATTTAGTGAAGTCTGAGGAGGGATTCATTCCGAAGAAGATATTGTTATAGAAACCACGATCTGTCTCTGGAGTATGGAAATCTGCACCAAATTGTCTGCCAGCAAGATAACCAGCTGTAGCATAGCCAGTATTACCGTCGGAACCTGGATTATCAGTACCAGTGGCATCATCTCCATAAGCAACAAGGTTTCCTCCATAAGCGACAATTCCTTCATCTTCAGATACGATTGGCGTATCATAATGAACTATAGGCGTGGGTGGAGTTCTACTTACATAAGATAGAGCACTACCACCTCCCACGGTGAGGTTATAGATACTTCCTACAGTTTCACCTTGATAACTTAACTCTCCACCACCAGTTGTCAAACTACCGCCAACAACTTCGACTAGTCCTGAATGTGCGGAAATATCCCCTGTAGAAATCTGTGTAGATGTTCCACTTACACTAGATGAGTAACCAAGATTAGAAGTCAATGCACTTGTGGCATATTTTTGTGGGGAAATGCTAGCTAAGCTGAAGAAATCATACTGTGACATAAAGGAGTAAGCAAAGCCTCCAGTATAATGTGGAGTAATTGCAGGTCCGACAGAGATTAATGATTTAACAATGATATTGGGATTTTGTTTTAAGACCATTAAACTAAACCCAAGGATTGGAAAAACTCTGTAAGTGGCAAACGGAGGCGTAGTTGTAACAGATTCAGGTTCACGCCAGGTATTTCCATCATCTTTAGAATAAGTAACCTGGAGAGCTCCTGAAGGGAGATTTCCATCTGCTTCGAATATTACCATCAGTGTTCTATCGGAAGTAACAGTTTGGGTAATTGAGGGATGTAATTCATCTATGGCATCGCTGGTAGCTCTGGAGTAGGGGAAGACTTCATCCCACATAGTAGAAGAATTAGATTTGGCAATCCAGAGATCATAGTCAATTTTAGCCTCAGAAAACATCATTCCTGTAAAAACAATGACCACGTCTCCACTTGTGGATCTTATTGCATCATGGGAGACAGCACGATAACCCGATCGACCCCATGTAAGATTATTCTGCACTGCGGAATAGCCAATGTTGGGAATACGGGCTTGAGGAGGAGTGATACTATCTGCAGGGAATTGATGTTGCCAATAGATTCCTCCTGTTGACATGTTCATATAGGAGATTGCCACTCCTTGATCCTGATTGTCTCCATGTGCCCATACACTAGGATTATACAGGAAGTGGGATCCACCACTAATAGCTGTAGATCGTTCCTCATTAATAGTACTAAATATTGCGTTTTCCCAGTTTAAAACGCCGCCATTTTCCTTGAGCTCAAGTAACCAGATCCCTGCGCGTGTGTATGTAGAGAAAGTTAATATCCCTGAAAATGCCAAGAACACACGACCTTCTCTTGTTTGGAAGAGAGAAGGCTGCATTTCAAGTGAAGAGGAGGAGTAAGCGATACTACCATATCCACCCATAACCAATTGAATACGAGCAAAGATATTTTCACTTTCTAGAACAGGACCATGTTGAGACCAAGTATCACCAAAATCATTGCTAGTGGCATAATACAGATGAGATCCACCTTTAAAGATTTGAAGCCATTGACCACTCTGGAATCCAGTTGTCATATCATACTGAAGTTCGATGAAATCAGTATTGCGTAGAGCAAGTGCAACTTTCGTCTCTACATCAAACATAGCTTTCAATTTCATATAGGGGAAATTGACATAACTTGTGAGAATAGAACGTTCCAGATAGAAATTATCCCTGTCGTTTGGTCCTTTATCAGAATTCTCATAAATGACAATCCCTTTGAAAGTCCCTACAATGATCTCTTTATATTCATCATAATCCTGATTGTCGATTTCGATATCATAAACAGGATTATCTTCCATGAGATGCATAGGTGCCCACCATGAATAGGCATAGGTACCCACTTGATTTTCAAGGACGGCCACGAACCCATTATATTGACCCCACCAAGTTTTATTGACTCCTCCAAGAATGATTTCATTAAAAGTATCATTATCAGTATCAGCAACAGCAATAGATTCAATAGAAAGAGTTTTTACGGTATCGGAAGATAGAGGATTGCCAGGTATAAAGTACCTACCTCTTACGGGATAAGGATCAACGAGGAAATTCTCATAGAATTGATCTGCACCATTTGACTCAAAAACAAAGAGGAAACTACCAGCTGCTAAGACAAACTCTCCATAACCATTGTAGTCTAAATCACCACCAAAGGCTGCAGCTGTGAACTGGGTAATTCCTAAATCTTGGAAAAGTGGAGCCCAAGCAGATTGTCGCAAATCAGCCTGCCAGATCAAAGTATATTCATCATCCACGGAAACAAAACCATTATTTCTTTGTTCCCAAACAAATATAGATAATCCGGCAGTAGCTACCATTTCTAGGAAGCCATCGTTGTCCATATCAAGGCCTACGACGAGCTCCTCAATATGATCCCAGATAGTTCGATAAAATGTGCCACTTACGCCCTCTAATTGATCCCATGCATAAGGAGATTGAGTAGATAGTTCTGTATGCGTGATATCTTGAGATCTATACGCTCGTTTATACGTGTTATTGGTGAGGTGCTCAAATACATATAAATTATTATCAAAATCACCAATAATAACTTCACCACGTCCATCTTGATCTAGATCACCTGTTTCAATGGTAAGAGTCCAACGCTCAAGTTCAGCCTCACTGGTCCAGGTTTCGAAAATATGGTACCCATAATTAGCTATAGGAGTGAGATGACTATCTGTTCCAGACTTCAAGTTAATTTCAAGACGAGAGATGATGGGATTTGTTCCAATCACATACGCATTGTGGTTCTCGTATTCTGCATACAATTGGATTAATTGATGTGTATGGGTATTATAGGTTGTAATATGACTTACTTTCCCAGTTTTATCATACGCAAATGAAGCATGGGTTAAATTATTAAACCTAAGGCCACCCCATGAGTTGGTATATAACCATTTGTTTTCCTCCCATTGAGGAGCCCACTTATAGCCAACGTTTTCGAAATATGTAGTAGCGACAATTGTTTTTTGACGATTAGACCATCCTACTGTTAAATCAAGGTCACCATCACCATCATAGTCGTACAACTCAGGAGAATCAAATAATTTGTTAGTAGCTTTAGTGTTTAAATCCTCAAAGTAATCGGGATCGAGAATAAACACAAGATTATTAACATTTTCAATAAAGTAAACACGTCCATTAGTTAATACAATATCCTGATCACCATCGCCGTCTACATCACCAACAGCAGTTTCAGGCATCCGTTGGGATTTTTGGAGGGCACGCTTCAATAAGCCAGTAATTTCAAGATCTTTTAGCTCAAATTTTCCAGTATACATTCCCAGTGGGGGAGTAGTAGGATCATAGGTATAGACATCTAGCCCAGCTGTGGCATAAGTCCCGACTGCTGGATCATACATTTCACCAGGAATATTACTAGCCCAACCCAACAACATGATTTCAGGGAAATAATTCAAGTCATGATTGAAATCAACAAATCTGGGGGATATAGATTTTTGTTCGTAGAATGGATTGGCATTCACTGGAAGGAAGAAGTATTGAGCAAGCTCAGATAACTCATGGGTTAACTCTGGTACCACTATAAGTTTACCATTTGTGGTTCCAATGATCATATCGTTCTCAGGAATGTTTAATTCAAATATATCCTGATATGGCTCAAAAGCAGGAACACTTTCAAAGATCGCGTTGAAAAAAGAGCTAAAAAGCGAAAGCTGAGTAACTGAGGCAAATTCTCCATAAAATCCATTAGGAGCACCAAATTGCTCTGTCTCTAAGAGGGCAATCTTCTCATCAAGAGAAACTGGAACTTCCCACTCATCACGTAAAATTTGACTTTTTGTTTCGTTAAATAACCAAGTAGGGATTTTTCCAGGGCTTTTAACTTCTACAATGTCCCAGATGTTGGTACCTTGGGTATAGCTATCGTTCGTGTATGAATTCCACAATAAATTGTATGCATGAGCATTAGAATCATACTCAAACATAATGATTTTACCATCACTAGTACCAAGGACGATTTTCTTACCTTCTGATTCACCAGAGGTATAGGCTTTATAATAATCTAGATCAAGACTTCCAATGGTAAGTGAGGTTGCAGCATCCATAGGACGGTAAAGAACAGGGGCATATCCACCTTTAATCATGAAATAACCATGATTAGTGACATTAATTCTCATATAGCGGAAATGTGACCATTTCTTCTCGGAAAGAAGAGGATCAATATCTATCTGAAGATCATCGTCCCCAGGTGCAGAGGATACTAAAGCAAGTGAAATATCCTTATTTTCCACTAGAGCCCATTCACCATCTCCACGAGAGACTTCAAACGAAATTTTGTTCAATTGTGGTAATGTCCATTCATTAAAGCGGAGAACGACATCATATCCGAGTCCTTCCTCGGGAATAGCAACTAATCCATCACCCATCACTTCTTGATCCTTACCCCAATCGACAATGGCGCTAGCAAGAGTATCACGGGCATTGAATACAGTATAATTCTCTGCAGGGTCGTGATTAATGTCTCTAATGCCACCAATTTCAGTGTCATCGACAATATTATCTCCATTCATATCAATATATACACCATCTTCACCCCAAGGATCAAGCTTGCGATGAATTGCCATAGATGTATTTTTGGGCCATTGGGGTTCCCAACCATATGCATGGGGTTCAGGAACTAAGACATCATCAACAACACTCACATAATATACATGTGCACCTGCAAGCATACTGTCATTGAGCGAGGAATAAGTATAGGCGTTGAAAGTGTCTGTAGGAGGAATTTCATTATTTGACCAGGTCATGAAATCAATATAATGGTTCAAATAGTGACCTAAACCTTCAAACCCTCCGAGTTGCCAGGATTCAAGTGGTGCCCATAGTCTATGGGTAAGATAGCGTTCACCCACGATAGGTAAATCTTCATAATTTACTACGACAGTATCCTGACCAACCGCGATGTATGCAATTTCATCTGGATCGTCGTCATCTAAATTATCGACGATAACTCGAATAACCGGTTTCCAAGTAGTATTACCACTGTCCCAATGATAACGATATGAGTTATCCTGAGTAAGAGGCCAAGGTTTTCCATTAATCTGTAAAATTGTTCCGTTATTTTCGTAGATATATACACGACCCAGTTCTGTGCCTACTACAATCTCGGGAAGAGCGTTATAATTCGTATCACCAGTGGAAAGAGAGAAAATCTTTTCACCAACTGGAATAGTTGCCTTCTCAGTATATTCTATCCAATGTTCATCATTAAATGGATAACCAGAATGATTCGTATATTCGTAAATATGGATTTTCTCATCCCAAGAGCCTGCAATAACATCAGGTAGGTAGTCTTTATCGACATCAGCGATAGCTACACCCCAAACCTGTTGTAGTTTAGGACTGGTCCAAACATGGACAAATTGGTTCTCCATGTTATCATAAGGATCGTAAATATGTTCTTGTTCAAACACATAGACATGACCATCAGCACTACCAGCAGCAATTTCCATAAAATCATTGTTATCAGTATCTCCAAAGGCAATTGATAGTACGTCTCCAGTGATTATCTCATCACCACTATCCCAGACTTTATCATATTCACGGGTGAAAGCATTCCAACGATAAATGTGAATTTCATTATCGTAGAGATATCCACCACCTACAGCAAGAAACTCGTTGTTAGGATCAGTGGTTATGCATCTAACAGCTGCTTTCGTTAACCATGGTTCCCAAACTTTTTGATACGACATTTCAGTATTCATGAGATGTTTTGTAATGTCCATATTTCCTGGTAGGAACTTATTCCCAACACCTGGGTCACTGTTAGAGTAAAACCCATCCTCAGTACTTTCAATTGAGGCTCGGAGTGGAGAGATAGGTTGATCCAAATCCAAGAAGAAATCTTCCCAGGTGGGTTCAAGCTGGAAAAGTCCAACGGATACGGCAGGACTGAAGACAAAAAGACTTAGTACACCAATAGCGAGCATACGATAGATTATTTTCTTCATGGGTATTCCTCCTTGCATTTAGATATCCCCCTCCTTTCGTTCAGGAAGTGAAAGCAGTTTCCTCAGATCTATGCTGTTTATCAGGAATAAAAGTACTCCTGTGAATCCAAAACCAAGAATACCACCCCAAACGAGGGGAGTAAAATCAACTGGTTTAACTAAGATATAGAATCTAACACTCTTCACAACTTCAGTATTATCAGGTCGTGTAGCAATCATCTCAAGACGATATGTGCCTTTTGGAAGAGTTAGAAGTTGACTCTCAAACTGATAATGCCGAGGGTTATACTCCATCTTTGTGAATTCATGTGAAACAGGACCTGAACTGAAACGATATCCTACAGAGGTAAAACTGGTAAAGTTAGTACCAGTGACAGTTACCAGATCTGTCTCGTAGACCGCTTCTATTGGTGAGGTGATCATTAGATCGTCTCGATAGATATCCAATGCATCATACATCTCTGTTAAATTAGTAAATTCTAATGGATTTGTACCGACAAGATGTTCAAGCCCATCTCCCCAAGTATCGTTGTCAGTATCCCAATTAGCGGGATCTGTTCCAAGGATCTGCCATTCAAGTCCATCTAATAAGCCATCATAATCCGAATCTGGATTAAATGGACCACCGCCGGCTATCATTACCGTCGGAGTCATGGTACCATTGATAGAGCTATCCCCGAAAAATTCATACCCATCAGGAATACCATCATGATCGCTATCAAAGATCAACCCGTCTAGCGTGCCGTTAATGAGACTATCGGCCTGCATCGGGTTACTATGATACGGTAACCCAGGATCGAGTTCCGCTCCATCGGGTAACAGGTCATCATCTGTATCTGGATCCGTTGCATTTGTCGGATACGTTGGGTTGTACGGCCCCATTAGATTAATTTTGAATTTGATACGTCCTGTTTCAATACCTATCGGAACGACTGCAGTGGTTTCATTACAGTCAAGTAAACCATCAGCATCAGTGTCGTTTTGTAAGGGATTAGTAAGATGGAAAAATATTTCGTCATAGTCACTTAATGTATCATTGTCGGTATCTACGACATCGGGGCGGGTAAAGTAAGTGTCTAATTCCTCTGAGTCACTTAAGAAGTCGAAATCTGAGTCAGCTAGAACTGGTGAGGTATTGTATATTCGTACAAAGTAGAATCCAACATAAGGATAGATAAGACTCGATTGATTACCAATCATTAATTCAACACCATCGATGATGGTATCACCATCGGTGTCATTAGAGAGGGGATCTAAAAGAATTGGGAATGGAATTTGATAGAAGTCAAAGACAACTTCAGGAACTTGACCTGAACCTAGATACAATTCCCAACCATCAGTGATACCATCTAAATCAGTATCACCGTAAGTTGGATTGGTACCATAATAGTATAGTTCATCACCATCGGAAAGACGGAAAGTATAGTCGATTCTTCCACCAGCGTAGACCACAAAGTATGTTATGGAGTCAAGATCGGTATCCCATTTGAGGGGGTCAGTCTTGATTCCATTATAGGTACCATATACCTCATCTCCATCTCGGAGATAGTCGCCATCCCATACACCATTACCATTTTCATCCAGAGCTTCATCCCATTCTTCTAAACCATCATATCGACCATTCTGGTTAAGATCATTCCATTCTTCCGAATCAGTATCATGATCATGAGGTTTGGTTCGGTAAATGAAAATCTCTTCATAGTCATCTAACCGATCGTTATCAGTGTCCTCGTCCATTGGATCGGTAAAGTAAACCATTAATTCTGCCCAATCACCAATTCGATCTCCATCACTATCCACTGAAAATGGATTGGTATGATACCAATAAAGTTCTTCTCCATCAGAGAGTCCATCAAAATCAGTATCGGGGTTGGCTGGATGCGTTCCGTATTTGAAATACTCATCCCCATCAATGACCATATCATGATCTCCATCAGGGTGTAGCGGATTTGATCCTAGTAGAATCTCTTGCATATCACCTAAGCCGTCCCCATCCGTATCTGGATTGGCATAGTGAGTGTGATTTGACTGAGAACCACGTGTACCTTCTAGTCCATCAATTAATCCATCATTATCAGTATCAGCGTCACAAGGATCACTTGGAGGATCGAGAGATAATTCATACCCATCAGAATTCAGAATTTCTGAGATTGGGGGATCATCATGTGGTTGATCGGGTGCACCTGTTCGATTGTAACTCATAATACCTGTATCTCCGTCAGTATCAGGGTTAACTGGATTTGTATAGGTTACATTTAGTACAGGTTCACCTTCAATCATGTAAATGATTGGCATACCTTTTACCTCCCAATAATCAGTCGTTAGGATCCAGGAACCATCAGCGATCTTGACATAAGCACTGGCATGACTTGGGGCAATACTTCCGTCCATTAATTGTTCCCAAGTATCATCATCAGTGTCAGAATCTAATGGATGAGTATATCCACCATTAAAGATAATGGGTGGTGTATCTGTTCCAGCTTGTACCGATTCATTATACAACTCATCCAATCCATAATAAGGTCCAAATTCACCTTCTTCACCGTCAAGGAGTCCATCACCATCGGTATCAGGATTTAATGGATCCGTGCGGTCATGATAGATTACACCACCAATCAAAACTGATTCTACCGAGGGAGTGACGCGCTGGATATCATAGGCATGATTCACTTCATAGAAGTCATCAATACCGTCTTCGTCAGAGTCTGAATCCAATGGATCCGTTCCTATGATAATCGCTTCTTCATAGTCAGTTAATCCATCCCAATCTGTATCTGGTTGCAATGGATTGGTTTTTGTATTATGATATTCGACAAAATCATCTAGACCATCAGAATCTGAATCCGGTAAGATGGGATCTGTCTTTGAAGTCTGCGTCTCGAACTTATCTGTCAGTCCATCCCCATCTGTGTCTGGAGAATTGGGATTAAGACCAGGAGTATTCAATTCATCCTGATCAGAAATACCATCAGAATCAGCGTCAAGACCCATGGCTCCACTGTCTTTCTGATCCTCCGGATCACTCGGAGTCAGCTCCAAGGGAGAGGGGTCTAGTGGTTTCCACTCAAATTCTATTTCCCAATCGGCAAATAGGAATGTGAGCGTCACACTGAACCGCAGTATGATTTCCAAGAAAATCTTAAGCGGCACCGGGTTCACCAAATCCTGGAAAAACGTCAGAATAATCTCCATACTGAAATCAAACGATATCCCGACGATGAACAGGTCAATTCCAAAGTGTACCGCTAGACCTAACGTAATTTTTAAGGTGAATGAGCCTTCTTCTGGCCCTGTAGCGGATGCTGCACGTTTTACAACCTCAACAAATATTCCAAAGGAGACTGTGACAGTGATTGCATCTAAACCTAGATATTCGCCTACAGCATTCAATGCACCAGCGGTTCCTCCTGTTAAGAAATCGAGTAATGTGAAAGTCCGGGAGACAGTTATAGTAAAACTAAATCCCCACTCTATAACTTTAAAGAAATTATCAGTATCGAACGTTCCGCCTTTCAGCGTAAACAGCTCGAGTTCAAACCACCCTTTCCCTGAGAACTCTAATTCTAGCCCTAGAGATTCTAGTAAAAACGCCATTAGCGGGTTTTCTTCGGTTCCAAACCCTCCTAATATGAACCCTGCCTTGAATGTCGGGATAAGTTCGAAGAATGAGAAAATTTCTGCGAAAAAGTCACCTATTCCACCACTAAATGGATTTAATCCTCCAAAAACAATTTCAAGTATCCAATCGGTGAATGCATCCGTATCAAACCCAAAGTGGGGATATAATCCTAATTCAATACCGATCTCAAAGAGACTGAATCCTCCTAATCCTACAGGTAAGCTTCCTGACCATTCAGGAGGGATTAGATCTGAACTATCTAGAGCACTTGTTATTGCATTCATTAATTCATTAATCAAAATTTCAATTTGTCCACCCACCCAGTCCATAAGCATACCAAAAAGCCATCTTAGTCCATCTGTGAAGATATCTTTTGCGTTAAAGACTATACCAAGGATTCCTTCCACAGCGTCTTTTAGATCACTTAATCCACTAATTCCAGGTATCCCTAATCCACTAATAACACCATCTAATCCTGGAACCTGGTCTAATTGTCCTATAAGATCTTGAATCATCTCTCGTGCTGTGGGAAGTTCAGATGATTCTACACCAAAGAACTTAGGGAAGATAAATTCCAAGATATCTTTCACAAATGAAATATCTATACCCGCAAATTCTTTAATCAGACTCATTCCGATATTCTGAATTAACCCTTGAAGTATACCTTGAATACTGTTATCTTTTGCAGACATAATTATTTGAAAGAGAGCTGATCCCATTTCTGCGAAAGTACGTATTTTTTCGAGAATAGAGGTATCGATGCTCAAGCTGCTTGCTGTTGATAATAAGAAGTTAATTGTGTTATCTATGACTGCAGCTGGATCTGCAAATTGTTGTTTGAATTGATCAATAGTACTACTAATATATTGTTTAATTTCGTCCCTGTCACTTATTACTGCGATTATTGCAACAATGTTATTGACAGCTTTCTTGATTTTTGTTTCTTGTTCGGCTGGTATGTCTCCCATCATGTATTCTGCAACGGTTATTACTAGATCCATTGTTGCATTGAGATTTGGCAGTTGATCTTTATTTGTAAAGTCTCCATTAATTGCCCCAGCGATCATTGTGGCACCTTTTACGATCATATCTTGAATTTGTGTATCTTTAGCCCCATCACTATGGAATTGGAATCCTGTCTCGGTTTTAAACGTATCTAATGTGCCATCAAGGTTTGTGACAAAAGTATTAACATCTGTCATTGCTGTTTCTTTTGCTTCAGAAATTGCCATGTTTACTTTCTTAATCAGGTCTTGTATTTGGTTGGCTGCATAAGTTATTTCACTAATCTGTTCATCGATTAACTCAAGAAGATAACCAAATACACTAGCAAGATTATCCTCTGTTGGAAGATCCTGTGTCTTGTCTAAAGCGTCAGATACAGATCCCTCGGTGAGACCGATAGCAGACATAAGTAAATTCACAACAATTCCAATTAATTTACCCCAAGTTTGTGTATCCTGTGTACTCATAACTGATGCACCAGAACCTCCTCCAATAATGTTGAACAGGAAATCAATGAATTGAGGTAAATACTCTTTAATAGTATTCTTTAAATTTCCACGGGATAAGAAGTCCATTATTGATTTTAGTACAGAACTAATACCAGAAATATAGTCAGATACTTCGCCTACGTCTAAACCGAGTAAACCCAAGAAATGAGAAATAAGGGTATCTAAATACCGTTCGCTTATGACTGATAGCAAAGCATCAAGGAAATTTCCTCCTTCCTCTTTCATCTCATCAATCAATGCAACTGATAAGTCCAGAATTTCAGTCAATATGGTTTTGAACCATCCCCAGTCTTCTGGAATAATTAAATCCAACAATTGGCCTATTATATCACTGATGGCCGAAAAATCACCGCGTAAGAGAGGAATGGATTTTAATAGAAGCCCTACAAAAGGTTTCAACTCTTCTGCGAAGGGAATAAGGTCTTCTAACAGGACGAATAGATCATAGAGTGCGGATTCAACGGAAATATCATCTCCACTGAAGAACCCAAAAATGGCTTCTATAGCTCGAAATGCTAGTTCGATTTGCTCCATGGCATCTTCGCCAAGATTAATCTCGTCTCCTACCATACCAATGAATATATCAAGTAATAAATCAATAATCCCTCCAATAGGACCTTGTAATCCAGAGTCAATTGGTAAAAACCCGATTATCATGTCACCAATGCTAACTGATTCTTCTGTGGATGATTTTATATATAAGGCTGGTTTATTTTCATCAGGTAGCTCTCGTAACTGTTCTAAGGAATATTTTGGTTTTAATTCTGCTGGAAAACGCTCTTTCATCTCCTCATAGCGTTGTTGTTTTAGTACCAGGTCCTCTTCTCCCATTGGGTCTTGTGCCTCAAAATTCCGCTCCACCAAACTGTTTATGTTTTCAGAAAAATACTTGATACTTAATTTTCGGATGTTGAGCCCTGCGTTATAATAATCAGAGTATTCTTCATAATGTGTTTCTAAAATATCCGCAACAGACCACACACACCAAAGAAAGACCATTTGAGCATCTAAAATATCTTTTCCTTCTATCCAAACGTTATGTATATATTTTTGGGGTAAATATCTATACAATTGGTTTGCATTTCCCATCCCTAATACGTGCTCTTGTTGTGGATAAGCCTTAAGATATGAGGCAAATTCCTTCCAAGTAACCAAGTCACCTATCCTTACTCCTTCCAATGACGTTCCGAACACATAGATTGCAATATTATATCTTGGTCCGTTAAAGGATCGAATATCCTGCAAATTTCCTACAGGTATAAGGTCTATGGATCTATAGACTAAACGGAGCGAATTATAAAGAGAAACAGCTGTGCCTGCAATGACAGGATCACTTCCGGTATAAAATACCGCAATTCGTTCATCTAGCTCATAGCTATAGATCATTTTCTTTGCTTGAGCGTCTACTGCCTTTGAAGTATCCACTCTATAAGCAATACTGGAAACAGTACTACTAAGCATAATCAGAATAAAAGCTACTCCCAGAGCGACTTTCATCACTCGTTTTGGGGTAATTTTATTAGTTTTAAAATAGTCACGAACAACATCCACTTCGTACATTTCTGCTAAACCATCCAGGGCTAATTAAATTGGGATTGATAAGAGGAGATTTATTTTTTCAATTCCCGAATAACTTCGCTAGAGTTATTTTTAAATTAAAGTACAAGCCAGTTTTTAGGAACGGCCCTTTATTAATGACAGCGTAATGAATTTCCGCAACATTGAGTTTTATACTTTGGATAATACCCAACATAGTTTTGTCGGAAATGCTATAATAATGGCTAAATTTAATTCATTAATTTCCCAAATCCCCATAAAGATCAATAGAGTCTAATTCCTCTCCTTTAATTCCAATAATCTACAAAAAAATAATCCGTCAAAAAAAGGAGAAGTCTTAACTCGCAAGTTATGTATTAAAGGAAACAAACTGGGCCTTCTTGTTGTGGGAAAATAATTGGCGAGAGTTATAGCGATCACTGGTGCGGCTGGTTACATAGCTCAACACTTGATACAGTATTTAGGAGACAATTTACCAGATTGTGAATCAATATTAGGTGTAGATATTAAAAAAAGCAATCTTAAGGTAGATTTTCCTTATAATCATTATTGTGCTGACATTCTGAATCTTAAATCGAGTTTTCTCGAAGAATATGGGATTACTGATCTAATACATATGGCTTGGACCGTTACTCCAACTCATGATCATACTCGAGCATATAAAATTGACATACAGGGGACTAAGCATGTTTTAGAACAAGCTCTGGATGCTAAAGTCAAATACTTCCTGCATACCTCATCTACACTTGCTTATGGTGCATATAATGACAACCCAGAATTCTTAAGTGAATCTAATCCTCTTCGGGGAAATCAATCTTTCCATTATTCAAACCATAAAATGTTAGCCGAAAAGGCATTGGACAATTTTGAAAAGGATTTTGGAAAAAAAATCAAAATTGGGCGAATTAGACCATCGCCAATCCTTTCTGCAGATTTAGACAATTTTGTAACAACCATCCTAAAAGGTGGGTGGCGTACATTCTTTTTAATGCCACATCCAGATCCCGATACTCCGATCCAATTCATGCATGTCGAAGATGCAATTCAAGCGTTTTATCTTATGGTATCCAAGCGACTAGAAGGAGCTTACAATGCCACTCCAAACGAAACAATAAGAGTAGGGGAAATTCCACGTTTACTTAAAGGAAGAGGTATTCATATTCCGTTAAAAGTCTTGAAACTTCTTTTATGGTTCCAGTGGAATCTCCGCATATCTGAAGTTCCTCCTTCTTATTTAGATTTTGTTGCTTATCCTTACGTGGCATCAAACAACAAATTATCCAAAGAAGGGTTCTCTCCGAACTATACTACCGAAGATACCCTCGATTGTCTTCGATAAGGATAATTGGTTTGATTAGAATTTCAATACTTTTTCAATAAATTGACCTGTTCTTTTAAAGAGTTCGCTTTTAAGATCCCTATCTTGCATAAGAGGGTGATAGCCACCTTCTACAATCCATATATCCTTTTTAGATGAGCTAATTGAACGATAGATTATATGAGGACTATCATCAGTAACTCTTTCATCAAGAGAGCCTTGGATAATGAAAGTAGGACATTTGACCTTGGAAATAGACCTTTTGAGGCGTGATAGCCCCTCAGTTATACTATGAACAATCGATACAGGCATCCAAGAATATCCTACCCAACCCTGATCAATTAACGATTCAGGGGGATTAAAAGGAAATTTCTGTGGAATTAATCTCCGAACTAGAGGGATTTTGTAGAGAATGGGTAAAAGGCCAAGTCTACGATCCTTAATTTTATATACCGCAGCCCAAGTAATTAATGCCGAAATATTTTCATTGTTTGCAGCTAATAATAACCCTAGCAATCCACCATATGAATGGCCCAGAATAACTACTTGTTCACATGTAGATTTGAGGCGTTCAAGACCTGATTGTGCATCATTCATCCATTGGTCGAAGCTGACGGCCATTAAATCTTCTGGTTTCGTACCAAATCCAGAAAGAGAAGGAAGCCATACTGTTGCACCGAACTGTTCATGTAAATATTCGGCGATTTCTTTTAAATCCCATGCTGTACCTCCTCCTGCTCCATGAAGGAGTAAACAACCTAAATTAGAACCTTCAATGAACAAAGGTTCTGCTCCAGGCAGGTACTCCTGATGAGTATTATTTTTCCCTAAAGATTTCATAGATCCAATCACCTACTTCAGTGGTTCGATGAATTGCAGGATAAAGTTTGAAGGAAGATCCAAAAATCGTTGCTAGTTCTCCAATTTTATCCGCGATTTTCTGTAATGTATGAGCAAACGGATAGACCATATGATCACTCTTAAATCCTCGTTGTTCAAATGAGGGAATATCTACTTCTTTAGGGGAAAACGAAGCACTTTTTACTGGTACAATATGGTCATATTTCCCCACTGCGTTTAACCAAGTAATATTAGGATTGAGGTAGGGGTTTGTATTCAAAGTTCTGATCAACTTACTCTTTGATGTGAGTTGGATAAATCCAAGATCGAAATCTGGTGTAATAGATTTTTCCCACTTAAGATAATTCCGGAGTTGATCAGCAGATTCTTCTAGTTTCTGAATGTCACCAATTTCTGCACCGTGATTCGGAACTGTTAGAAGAGCGATCCCTTTAATTTTAGATTCCAATGTTGCTAAGGGAAATTGATGTTCAAACTGTGGACTTGTCAGAACCCGTGCGATAATTCCTCCCATCGAATGTGCAATTACTAGTATCTTCTGTTTTTTCTCATCATGAATGAAATCTATTGCAGCATACAGATCTTCATTAGCAAGAGATAGTATATTTCCTGTTGTGGCATTGCTTAAATGTAAAGACCAGCAATCCATCCCTCGTTTTTGGAAATAATTTCCTAGTGAATCGTTGTAAGCAAACCAGATATCTGCATTTGATCCGAACCCATGGACGAAAAGCACGGGAGAACCTTTCGATTTACGTGTCACATGATATAATTCCGCAGTGCCATGGGAAGTTTCGATTTCATAAATTACTCTTATTATTGACATTTATTTTACCGCACAGACCTTTCACAGATTATAAACAGTCAACAACATTTTCTAGTTGCTGGTATAAAAAGCTCTATAAGCGGGATAAAAGGTGTTAGAGTGGTAAGTAATAAAAAAATGAACTTGGGGAAACGATAATTCCCCCGAAATTAAAGGAAAAATGGGGTATTCTTACCAAGAGTTCTGATCGAGAATTGCATCGTTGGGACAGACGCCATCGCAAGCAGCACATTCTATACATGCGCCTATTTTATTGGCATTAACTTTACCATCGACTACTTCATAGCACTCTTCGGGGCATACATCTACGCATTCTCCTGAGCCAGTACATAGATCCAAGTCAATTTCTACCCAAAGATCCCCTTCTTCAAACCTTGTTTTTGCCATTCATTTTATCTCCGATATTTTTGACGAATCAACGATTCTGTAATCGCATCGTTGTGCAGTAAGTTTTAAGTTTTTTTCCAGATCATTTCTTTCTAAGAGAGTATGGATTAACACATGTTAAGTTACGTCAAAAACGTATAATCTACCGAATTCTCCATTTTTATTGAAGTTCCAAGCAAAATTCAAAAACCCCTCCTTCAATCTGACTTGTTATCTATCAATTTTCTGATAGGTTCTTTAGAAGGAATAACTATGTCTGAACAACAAAAATCCAACACTTCCTATCTCATATTGATCATATTAATACTTGCCAGTGGTACAGGGATCGTTTCAATATTTTTACTCAACACAAACTACGGATCAGTTGATGTTTCTATAATTAGAATTCCTAATAAAGGTGGTTACCTAACAGGCTTACTTTATAAACCTAAGGGTGTTTCAGGAGAAACTCCCCTCCCTACTGTCATTTGTGCCCATGGATTTTCAAATACCAAACAAGCGATGAGCGGTTTGGCTCTTGAACTAGGCCGTCGAGGATTTATCGCTCTTGCGTTAGATTTAGAAGGTCATGGAAGTTCAGATCCAGCTAGTAATGATTCTACTAGGGGTATATTATCTGCAATTGATTTTCTTAACTCCTTACCCTACGCTAACACCAAATCTATCGGTGTTGCAGGACATAGCATGGGTGCTGCAGCCACATGGTCTACAGCGCTCTCTCATGGTAATATTACTGCATCAGTATTGATAGGAGGATTACCTGATCTCAGTCCTGAGGGCCCTTATGATGGAAAATTCAATGCTACTTTTCCAAAAAATGTGTTAGTCGCTGTAGGAGAATATGATGAATTTTTTGGTGATGTTTCAAACTTAAATACGGAATTAATGGGTCTATTCGGGACCACTAACCCGATTGTACCAAATCATAGGTTTTATGGGAGTTTTCTGCCCAACAGACAAGATGCTAGAAGATTAGTTATATCTAAAACTATTCATGTCCTTGAACCTATTGATCCCCTAATAATTACGGAAACAATTCAGTGGATGCAAATTACTCTCAAGACTGAGGGGTATCATGATGAATATTACATTCCCCATCAAAATCATATCTATACTTATCGAGATATCGCCAGTGTTGTCACTCTTGTATCGCTTATTTGCTTATTCCTCGCGTTACTTCCACATATATATACTTTAAAGTCATTTAAGCAGGAAGTAGAAACTTCTAGACTCGGATTTATGAAACCTGATCTTAAGCGGACAAGCATAGTATGGGGGTGTCTAGTTATCTTCTTATACTTCCCTGTAATGCTTTTAGGTACATTTATTCCAATCCCCCCAATGACTTATGCATCCTCAATCACTTTATGGTTCCTTCTAATCAATATTATTACATTTGGACTTGTTTACCGATTTTCTTCAAAGTTTGGAACCGAATTTTCCCTTAAAGAACTTTTTCAGAAAGACTCCCGAATTTGGGGTGTAAAAAAGGGCGTTGGACTAGCTTGTGGATTTATTGGGGGTTTATATGTGATTATATTTCACCTCGAAGTCGTCTTTCAAATTCTGTTAGGATTCATCATCACTCTATTTTCAAATCTCTTTGTACTTCCTCGACTTATTAGTTTTCTAATTCTTTTACCTTTATTCTTAGTTTACTTTATTATTGATGGATTACTCTTTCATGCAAATCCTGAAGTGCGAGAAACGAAAGCTACTATGAGGAATGAATTTGTTGATGTGATTAGCTTACTTTCAGCCAAAATATGGCCATTTATTCTTGTGGTTGCCAGTATTTACCTTCCACGGGTATTATTTGGAATTAATTTATTACCAGGTGGGTTGATTGCACTTTCAATCCAATTCTTCTGGGTAATAGGGCTATTTTTTGTTGCAGGATCATTGATTTCATGGTTCTGGTATCGCGAAACTAATTCCATCTTACCTGGAGCTGTTTTTAACGGTATTATCTTCGTGTGGATCTTAACGTCTCTTTTACCTGTTTAACTAGAACGATAGATAAGATTTAATATAAAGATAATCAGATCCGAAAATTAATAAGTCTCAATTAATGGAGGAATCTGAAGGAGGCATCTTATTTGGCCAAGATGTTATGGAAACCATCGGAGATACAGATTAAAAACGCGAATCTGACCCATTTTATGGAATACGTCAATGATAAGTTTAATCTTCAGCTTACAGATTATCCAGAGTTACATAAATGGTCGATAGAGAATGTAAAGGACTTTTGGGCAACATTCTGGGATTTTTCCGAAATAATTTCTTCTCAGAAGTTCACTGATGTTGGTATCAATTTAGATCGATTCATCGATATTGAATGGTTTCCAGGTGCTAAGCTGAACTTCGCTGAAAACCTGTTACGATTTAAAGATGAGCAGATTGCTTTCATTTTTCGGGGAGAAACAAAATATCGAGAAGTAATGACGTACTCGGAACTTTATCGAAAAGTAGCACATCTCTCACAAACATTACGTGGTCTAGGGCTTTCCAAGGGAGATTTTGTTGCTGCGTATCAACCAAATTTAATAGAAACCATTATTGCAATGTTAGCATCTACTAGTATTGGTGCTACGTGGGCTTCATGTGGGGGAGAATTAGGATCGAAAGCTGTTCTTGATCGTCTGGGTCAAATTAAGCCAAAAATATTGTTTACTGCTGATGGCTATTTTTACAAGGGTACAAAAATAGATTTAATCCCTAAGGTAAAGGAAGTCGTAGCGGGGTTAAAATCAGTTGAGAAAGTGATTGTTACACCCTATACTCAAAGAGAAAACTTCGACTTTTCCATTTTTCCTAATGCTATCTCGTTCAATGATGCTTCTAATTCTACTTCTGAACCATCCATCCAATTTGAACAAGTGGATTTTAATCATCCTGGTTATGTAATGTTTAGCTCAGGTACTACAGGAAAACCGAAATCCATGGTTCAAGGAGCAGGTGGAGTGTTGTTAACTCAATTAAGGGATCTAATACTCCATACTGATTTAAAACGGAGTGATCGTATTACTTATATCACCTCTCCCTCATGGATGATGTGGAATTGGCTTACCACATCATTAGCAGTGGGTGCAACAATTTTTCTTTATGATGGTAATCCTCTTTATCCATCTTGGGAAGCAATGTGGGATATAATCGATAAAGAAGAGATATCGATCTTTGGTACTTCTGCAAGTTACTTACATTATCTACATGGGATAGGGGCAACCCCTCACGAAAAATTTGATCTATCATCCTTACGAGCAATTTCACAGACTGCATCGTCAATTTCAGCAGAAGTGAATGAGTGGATGTATACTGCCATTAAGGAGGATTTCCATTTTAATTCTATCACTGGAGGATCTGATTTGAATGCTATTTTTGCTGGTGGAGTACCAATTCTTCCAGTTTATGCTGGTCAGCTCCAAGCTAGTGCATTAGGAATGCGGATTGAGGCCTATAATGAAAAAGGCCTTCCAGTGCGAGATCAGCAAGCAGAACTTGTCTGTGAAAATCCCTCTCCTAGTATGCCTCTGTATTTCTGGGATGATCCAGATAATCTTCGTTACAAAAACGCATATTTTAATCACTATGATTTTCTCGATCGAATGGTTTGGAGACATGGAGATTATGTCATTATTCACAGCGATACAGGGGGAATGACCGTTTTAGGACGTTCAGACGCTGTTTTGAAACCCTCTGGTGTTCGTATTGGGACTTCAGAGATCTATAATATCGTAGAAGCACTTCCTGAAATTGCAGATAGCCTTGCTTGCGGTCAACAATGGAAAAACGATCAGAGAATAATTTTATTTGTAAAGCTTGCTTCTAATTCAGTTTTAAACGATGAATTAAAGAGAAAAATCAAAGAGGAGCTCCGATCAAAAGCTTCTCCTAGACATGTACCTTCCCTTATACTTGAAACACATGATATTCCATACACATTTAGTATGAAAAAAGTCGAGATGGCGATTACAAATATCCTACATGGAAAAGCTGTAACAAATAAAGATGCACTATCTAATCCCGAATCCTTAGATTTCTATGAACAAATCAGGACCAAAATTTCCGAATAGTTGAAAGGAAGAGTCTTGTTATAGATATTTCATCAAGTATATATGTGCAATCTGGATTGTAATTCCAAGATAAACGATTTTAGAAGAGATAAGTATTAAAAGTGTCAAGAAATTGATATATTTGGCGAATAATTATGGTAGAAATCTTAAGAAAAACAATGCCTTCCTCTTTCTCTTTTGATGAAACTGTTGAACATGTTCAAAAGGTTGTAGCGGACGAAGGTTTTACTGTATTACTAACAAAGGCGATAGATCAAGTAATTGAAAAGAAACTTGGAGTGAAAGGATATCCTAAATATACAAGCATTATGGCCTGTGGTGCTGATTTAGCAAAAGCTGCTTTGGATGTACAGAAGGATGTTGGAACTCTGTTCCCTTGTAGCTTTGTGGTTTATGAAGAAAACGCTGAAATTAAGGTCGCTCATGTTTCAATAATGAAAATGTCTGTTGAATTAGGTATTGCCCCAAAAGATGGAATGGCTCCAGTTATCAAGAAAACTAGTGAGCGGGTACATGCTGCATGGGATAAAATTTAGTTGAATAACCAAATACATGGTAATTTTTTCCCATTTACTTTTTCTTTGTGACTAGAACCTTTCCTATTCTAGAGTATTCTCTGCAAATCGTTTTATATTGATCATTTCGATGAAGAACTGGGATACAAAAATGAGTGATAAGGTCACCATAAGAGATTATCAAACAGAGGATTGGCCTTCAGTGAAGCTAGCTTTACTAGAATCGGATATTTACTCTGTTTATGGTCCAACTGTTCTTAAAAGTGAAAAAAGTCGTATAGATTTTTATTTACAGGTACCTGAGAAAGGAAGAGTATTTACCGCGTATATTACAGAGAAAATTTCTGTTGAAAGTGAAAGCGACTCCGATGATGAACCAAAGGAAGAAGTTCGTGAAACTGTTGTAGGATATGCGGTAATCGATTTCTTTGGTCGTGGTATTTTTATATTGTCTTTGATTGTCGGAAAACAATATCGTGGACTGGGTTATGGCAAGCGATTAATGGAACATATTAAGACATTTGGTAAAAAGAATACACAATATACCATCCTTCGTGGCTCTGCTGATGAACAATTGGTAAGTGTACATTCATTTTTACTTAAACAAGGTTTTAGAGCGTGTGGATTTGTAGAACATGATTTATCATGGGACCATTCGACTATTCATTATGTTTTCCCTCTTCGTGAAGAAGAAGAGGATGAGCAAGAACTGTTGATCTCAGCTTAAGTCCCAGATTTTTTGCAACAAGAATCATTCAGTATATCGGTTAAAGGAAATAAATTCTTCTACAGACTTCCGAATGGGTCTTTTTAGTTCTTTTTCCTTTTGTTTGTCACTCATTTCATCAGGAAATGCTGATGTATGCTTTCCAACAATTATTAACGTAATTACTGAATTCTTTCCGGGAATATTTAGAAGTTCTTTTGTTTTTTCCACACTAAAACCTGCAATTGGGTGTGCAACCAGTCCCATTTCAGTTAGTAAGAGGATTAAATATGCTGTTGCCATACCTGTATCAAATAGAAAATATGGATCTCGTTCGGCTATCTGACAGTCTAAGCTAGCTTCTGAATGAACAGCAACTATCATTGAAGCATTTCTTGCCCATTGGTTGCCGCGACTCAAACAAGTAAACAGTTCTTGAAGCACAATCTCGTCATGGACGAAAATATAACGCCAAGGTTGATTATTCATACAACTAGGACTAAGTGAGACAAGTTCTGCGACTTTTTTTATATCCTCAGAAGAGATGTCCACAGGTTCAAGAGCTCGATATGCTCTCCTTGCTCTAATTATAGAATCAAGCATAATTTTTCATTCCCAGCAATTGATATGTGAATACATGTACATAAAAAACTCTCCCTATAAAACTACTCCCCCTCTTTTCAGATTCCTAAAAGAAAAGTATTGTTTTTTGGATTTGCGAGGATAGCTAGTTTTATTATTGAGTAATTCCTATAAATTTTGAATGGAATGCAATGTCCACTTAATAACCAAGGGCTTTCTCCAGGGAAATGTGGAACTAGAATACATGATGAAATGAGACCAGCATGTGAAGTAACGCTAAAAAAAGAAAAAGGAAGCTTTCAACGAATAATTAAGTCGATTCTTCTATCTAGACCAGAGGACTATTTAAGTATTTATCAAAGTGGATGCAATCACGACTGTCTCAAATGTCACTCAGCCGAATTTTCTAAAGCGGTAAACGGTGAGTGGTATAGTAATGATAGACTGGCACAAATAGCTGCTGAATACTCTTCTTATGTGACTGTCTCTGAACCCCGTTCTAGAGCCACCATGTGGCATGCTGATGACTTATGTCTGCACTGTGGGTCGTGCATAATTTATGGAAACCGCGCTCCCCATTGCCCGAAAAAACTAAGCACATCTCAAGTTACTCTTTCACCCCAAGGGTTTGGCCCTGCAAGAAATATTGTAGCATTTACTGGGGGAGATTTAACCTGCAATCCGAATTATTATGCAGATGCTGCTACGAAAATTAAAGATGCTTCTAATGGAAAGTTATGGGTACTAGTAGAGACAAATGGGTATGCATTGACCAAACGGAATCTAGAAATGCTTAAAGCAGGACAAGTGGACTCTTATTGGTTGGATATTAAAGCATATGATAAGAAAGTATACAAAAAATTATGTGGTACTTCTAATGAGACGGTTCTCAAATCTATAGAGTTGATTGTAGATTTAGACTTTACTTTGGAATTATTACTACTTTTTATTCCTGGATTAGTAGAAACGGACCAACATATTCAGATAGCACGGCTTATTTCGGAAATCGATCCTGAAATTCCTACCTCGCTCTTAGCATTCTTTCCCACCTACAAATTAGCATCCTCTCGTCCTCCCACATTCGAGGAAATGACAAGGAGTTTTATTGCAATGAAAAATGAAGGAATCCTGAACTTACGACTTGGGAACCTTGGTGTTTTTGTTAAAACACCTGAACAACAACTTGAAATATATGAATTACAAAAAAATGAGTCATCTTCGTTATGAAACCTGAAAACAATCTAGAAGTATTCAAAAAAGAATCTCTTCTATATTACCAATTGGACGATAAGATTGTAAGATGTAATACATGTTCGCATAACTGTACAATTCGTGATGGATATTGGGGATTCTGTGAGACTAGAAAAAATGAGAAGGGAACTTTAAACGTTTATAACTACGGTTTAGTATCCTCTTATTCAATAAATCCGATTGAAAAGAAACCTCTGTTTCATTATTATCCAGGAACCACTGCTTTGACCATAGGTGGATTTTCATGTAATTTTAAATGTCCTTGGTGCCAAAATTGGAGTATCAGTAAAACCACACCCCAAAAGATACGTAATCCTATCTTTCTATCCCCGAATGAGATTAAACAAAGAATACTCAAAGAAGGTCAGGTAAAGGGGATATCGGTTTCCTTTAATGAACCCACTATATCCTTAGAATATGTTCTTGATATATTTAATCTACTCGATTCTGATTACTATAAAATGTTTGTAACAAATGGATATATGACAAAGCAGGCATTAGATGTTTTGATAAAATCAGGATTAACCGGGATGAGTGTTACAGTGAAAGGAGACGAATCTATTGTTCAAAAATATTGTAAAGCCGATATAACCAAGGTATGGGAAAATATTACCTATGCTAACAGTCGAAACATACATGTGGAGATCATATGTCTGATTATTCCATCTGTAAATGATACATTTGATTTTTATTTAGATACTGCCAACCGATTGATCGACATTGATAAAAATATCCCCTTACATTTTACACGGTTTTTCCCAGATTATCGATTTACTCATGTCTCTCCAACACCAATTAATAGTTTGGAAAATGCTCATACTACCGCAAAAGAACGAGGGATCAATTATGTATATCTCGGAAACATTCCTGGACATCCATTAGAAAACACATATTGCCACCAGTGTCATTCCTTGTTAATTAAGCGTACTGGATATCAAAGTGCGTATTCTATGGATATTGAACAAGGTAGATGTTCTACGTGTGGAGAGAAGATTCCTATTCTGTTTTAAATGGGACTTATAACTCAGGATAGGTTCAAAGAAAATTTCCCAATCTTAATCATTTTTTTCCTTTTTTCTGTTTCATTCTTTTCCTTTTCTCTTTGGGATCGAATAGTGAAGTCATATCATCAAGCATCCCATCAAATAAATCTCCAAAGGCTTCTTGACTTTGTTCATCAGATAAGGTAATTCCCTCATCCTGAATCATGGCTGCATGTTGAGATAAGGAATTGTACTCTGGGGATCCAACTGGAAATTTCGAAGCCGTTCTTAGACAGAATGTAACGATTTCTGAAAGACCTTCATTGTCTTCTAATTCTTTAAACATAGAAGTTGCCTTGTATATTTGATCAATCGCATCATTAATTTTTCCTTCGGTCAAAGCTATCTTAGCGGATGTCAAAAGGAAATTTGCTTCTTCCTGTTGCTGATTATTTTCTTTGAAGTATCTAACTAAGTTTTCTCTCTCCGATATTGCTAGTTGATTTCCCACTGGAGAGCGATACAATTCTTCATAGATTTCCGCAATTTTAGAGGAGTAAATATTCTTTCCTTTCTCCCCGAAGGCTTTTAATTTCTCTGATGCTGTATTAATCAAAGAAATTGCTGTTTCTGGGTCTTCCTCAAGTAATGATCTACCAGCAGAATAAAACATATTGGAAATTTCAACGAGGAGGTCTTCCAAGCGTTTCTCAATACTCAATTCTAAGCTTTTTTCGCCCCACTCGAGAAGGGAGGGGAAGTCTCCGCGCATTAAAAGAAATTTAGCTCTATCGACATTATTTTCTACTACACTCTGCATGTTTGAAACACTTAAACTCAGATCAATGAGTTGATTATAGAGTTGGATGACTGCAGGTTGATGGTGTTGCTCTTTGTACAATTTCAATCCATGTTCTTTGATTTCGGAACAAATTTCAGTAACTATCTCCTTATAATTTTCGATAGAACTTGCTTCTTCTCCAGCTTGTGCCCACATTGTTAAAGCAAGGTCTAAACGAAGAGGAGCAAATAAAATGGCATTATCCTTGTACAGTCTTACCGCTTGTTTTTTCATGTCTGATTCAGTAAGAATTTTATAAAGCGCTTGTAAAATAGCCCATGCCTCATCAAATTGCTCGTCATGTATTCTTGATTTTTGATCTCGATCAAGTAATGAAACCACCTTTTCTGTAAATTCTTCATTTTCTGCCTCTAAACGCTTCAGAAAAGAGAAAGTTTGTCCATAGATAGTTATCGCGTTGTGATAATCTTCCTTTCTAGAAGATAAATTCTCCATAACTGGCCAGATGAATGAGATGAATTGATCAGGCATATTCAATTTTTCATGAAACTTTAAAGTTAAGAGGATCATTTCTGTAATGACACTAGTTTGCTCTAAGCCTAATATGAAGTCATTAGTCCATTTCACTAATTCCTGTAAATGAGGATGAGACTTATCTTGCTCGTAATATATAGTAAAATCTTTCAAAAGGAAATTATTGATCTCAGAATAATATTTTGGTTCGACTGCGTTTTCTGCTAAGTGCTGAACGAATGGAAATAGAAATGCGTTATATATTGCACTTTTGTGGACTAAGGATGCAATCTGTTCTAATTGGTTGATTATAAACAGTTTTGTTGCTAAAACGGATGAAGCAAGGGTTTGATCCATTAAATACTGGAGATTTCTTAAGACAATCTGGTCAAGCTCTTTTTCATCTGCAGCCACCTGTGTGGATTTTGAAATAAATTCCACAGCTAGTTGTGGATTACTTTCAAGTAGTTGTGTTCCGATTTTGAAATAAAAGTCCGCAGCTAGTTCTTTATTAAAAGATTGAAAGATTTCAAATGCTTTTTCTGCATATTCAGTAGCTAACTCAATTAAATTACTATTAATTGTCTTGTAAGTTATCGCTGCAAGCACTTCACCTTGTTTTTCACTTGAAATGGCTGTGCCTGTTTCATTCATAAGCTTAAGAAATTTCCTAAGACTTTCATGTTTACTTTCAAACTGAGAATATAATGGGTCAGAACGCTCGATGAGATATTCTACTAACGCTTGGAGTTTATCTTTGGCATCGATTTTTTGGAAGTTTGAGAAACTTCGTTCTAGGAAGTCGAATTCATATGTCAATTTTTCCTCTTGACCAAGAGTTTGTGCGAATGAAAAGGCCGTGTCTCCAGCCATTGCAATGTCACCGAAATAAGTAAACAAATCGACGATAGAAATTAATTGAGTTGCCGCAGCATCAATTTTCCCTTCACTTAACAACTCACCAAAATTGCTCTGAAGAAATGTAGTAATCTCTCTTGCTCTTCCAGACTCTTGATACAAATCCCACCAACTTTGGGCACAATACTCGAAATATGGAAGAGAACGTAATCTAAGCTTTTTCTCAAACATTAATTGTCCGTAATTAAACAAATATTCTGTAGTCTGATCTACAATCTTGTCATCGGCCTTTTTGGCTAAGTTAATTCGTTGAAGTAAATATAACACACCTTTATTGTTATGAAATTCTATTGATCCTTTCTTAACTAATAGCATTCTAGAGTTGAGTATGTTCTCACAATGTGTTTTTCCTTGGTTGAATAGATATTCTAGAATCTCTTCAGTAATTTCTTTGTTTTCATACTTAAGAGCAGCCTCGAAAGCATCAACTATAGTATTTTCAAAATCTTCCTGATGATTAGCATTGTCAAATACCTGTGTTAATGACCATAAAAAGGGAGCAACTCTTGTTACAGCATCTGCCTCAATAAAACCGGCACTTGCAGTTTTCTGTAATACACGTGCTATGTCAACTTGTTTTTGAGCTTTTTTCAGAGCTTTTAGAGCTAATAGTTGGGCAATTTTCAGAGAAAGTTCTTTTTGTGGATAAGGTTGAACATCAGGTCCTTGTGCTTTGAAAAATTGCATTAAATACGATGTATCCTCCATTGCTTCGGCTGGTCGGTTAATATCAATAAATCGACTAACTTTTTCAAGTTTAACGTTTAGTATCTTCTCCATTACGGTCTTATCAAGTGAAACAGATTGATAAGCATCTATTGCTTTAGTAAATAATTCGACACCTTTATTGTATTTTTCTTCCTTCCCCAAGAGATGACCTGGTGCAAGAAGATGCTTCCCATCAGCAAAGTATACATCTCCAATATCTTGACTAATTTCATAGGCCACATTGGGATTATCAGCTAATTGATACAATTCTAACGACCAGGTTAATACTTTTAATTTTCCCTCTGGCTTGAGGTCCTCAAGCGTATCCCTCATCCTACCAGATAAATCCAAAAAAGTTGGTAATAGTTCTTTTATTGCTTTATGCTGTTCTTCCTGTAATAAGTGCTGATAATATGCTTGAGCATATTCAAACATCATTGAGTTTTTTCCTGTTTTTTGAGAGGTAAAGAACGCTTTATTAAAAAGTTTGAGGCTTCGCTGACCATCTGGAATGCTTTTGGCTACTTGGAAATAAGTCTTGGCAGCTTTTTCGAAATTTCCTGCACTTTCAAACGCCTGGGCTTTCTCTAATTCTTTTTGAACTTCTGACATACTTAACCAACACTAATCCTTCTCAAGGATGTACCGATTTGATAAAGGTAGCTCAACACTAGAAAAGAGCTAAGACAAACACATAGAGTGCCATTGCACCTAAGTGGATTCCTGTTATTGTTAATCCATAACGAATGTAGCCCATAAATGTGATGGATACACCTTCTCTATTACTCATTTCCATAATGTAGATCCCTTTTACACTACTTATCAAAATAACTGAATCTGTAATATTTACAACCGCGAGTATTGCCCACCATACAATTCTAGGATCCGTATTACTACTCATAAGATCAATAATTGGGCGCAACAGAAAAATCAGGGGGATGTTCTCGATGATACTCGTGAGCGCACCTAAAATACCTGAGAATGTAACAACGCCAATTTCTGGAGAAAATTGCATCAGATTGAGAGTGGGTTCTTCCAAGAGTAGAGGAAGCTCTGTTAATTGAATTAGTCCTGACATAATAAATATTCCAGTTAGGAAAAAGAGCATAGGCCAATCAACAGATCGTATGAATGATTCTACATGGTCAGAAAAGAATATCAATACAATTACCCCACCTCCGATACAAATAATGTCCACACTAATGCCTATGGAAGTTCCAATGGCTAGGAATATAGTAACGATCACAAATATTATTGATGCTTTGTAGAAATTTTTGCGAGAATCAACGAAACTCCATGGATCGATCGTATGAAGAAGTCGTTGTAATTCAATCCCAAAAGAGATTTCTTTCTCTTTCATTGCCAAAAATGAGTCTTTAAACATCAGATATGTTACTGGGATTGTCACAATTACCATTAATGAGACAAAAGGAAAACTCAGAATAAAGAAATCTAGGTAAGACCAGTTTTGTTCTAATGAGACATATGCTGCTGTATAAGAAGCAATTGGTGTAAGCATTCCTGCAAGATTACTATAAACCAGTTCCAAGAATAAAATTGGTTTAGGATCGAATTCGGCAACTTGGGATATCAAAATTGTAATGGATGAAACAATAATAAGAGCTAAGACATTAGTAATCATCATACTGAGTACTAAGACGGACAAAGATAGAATCATCGTCAAAACATAAAAGGAACCCCTAATATTCCTGAGAATATAGAGTATAAATACTTCTAATAGGCCAGATGTTTTTAACATTTCCATAATAATAGTAACGCCTATTATGGTCATAATAAGTTCGATATCCAACCATTGGTAAACAATATTGACTTCATGAATTAAATTTACAGAGCTAGCAAAAGCTATCGTTACAACGACTCCTACTAACGTAATTGATACCTTGTCTACTTTTTCAGATGCAATAACGATCAGTATAACTAGAAATATGCCTGTTAGTAATAAACCTGCATTGATGTCCACAAGTAGGCCTCTTATATTGCTAGATAAGTTAGTATAGTAAATCATTTATGGAATATCGATTGTAAATTGTTTGTATTGAATTATAGCTCCTTTATCTTTGAGTGTTTGCTTTGCATACTAGCGTTGTTAGAAGTTCTTACCATATGAGTTGAGAATCTATCATCTACAAGCACTTAAAGACTCGGAATTACTGATGCACTGAACAATTTCTACATAAATGTATAATTTCTAAAGCTTATTTATATCAAATAATTCGTGTCACAGTGAAATCAATGCTTAAGCTAGCATTTCGAAATGTTTTTCGATCAAAGCAAAGGTCATTCCTGTTAATTTTTGGAATAACGATAACACTTGCTTTAGAAACAGCAGTGATTGTAACTGTCGACACTATCTATGATGATTTTCTTTTTGACAATAGGAATCAAAATTATACAGATATATCTGTCCACCCCAAATCCTGGGAAAATCTGACTTCTTTACGAAACCTAACTTCAAAAGTAGGCTCTATTCCTGGGGTGAGAACTGCTTCAGAAGTCTACTACATTTCTGCGGAAGTCCTCCAAAATCAAACAGGCTTTCCTGTGAATGCACTTATCTTTGGTGTAAACTTCAACACGCATCCTGATATTCCAATTATGAACATATCTGAAGGATTTAGGTTTGGTATCGGACAAACAATCATCGTTTCGCAGATGGTAAGAGATCTTATGGGTTTGTCATTAGGTGATACCCTAAATCTACCAGAACTACCGAATATTGGTTTTAAAGGGGCTGAACTGGTTATTGGAGGAGTTTTTTCTGCACCACCATTTTTTGGGAATAGAGAAACGCAAGCTGTAATTTTAATAGATATTGAAACGATTCTCGAGTTATTTGAGCTTGAAAGTACCTTTAACTCTCTGAATATGAAGATAGATGTTACAGCGGAAGATTTTATTGAATTAAAGAAAATATCAGAGAATATCAAAGACATCTTAGGCCCTGAATATGATGTATTTGTAGGAAAAGAAATTTCAGATTTACAGGGCCTTGGGATAAAGGCATATTCTATCGCTATGAATATAGTTATTCTTGCTTCACTACTTGTCGAATTTCTATTTACTACAAATATTCTGACCATTGCCGTCCGAGAAAGACAAAAGGAGTATGGAGTACTTCGAACAGTTGGAATCAGCTTAAAACAATTATTTTTAGTGTTATTCTATGAAATTCTTGTTTACTCTGTTATTGGTGGTTTAATAGGAGTCTTAGTAGGGATCGGTTTCTCCAATTTGCTGGTGAGTGTTATCGATCAATTTTATCCTACATTAGATTTTCACGCAATTTTGATTAATCCCTCATCTGTTTTAACGGTGTTTCTTTCGGGGATACTTGTGGCTCTATTTTCAGGAATTTTCCCTCTCTATCTAATTATACGTCTACCAGTAATTCACAATATTCATTCCAAAATAAAAGCAGAAAAGAAATCTTCACTTCCTGAATATTGGAGATACACAATAGTTGTAGGAATAATACTAGCGTTTACAGGATATATGCTTACAAATTTTACTCGGACTTCAAGTTTCCTCGATTTTTCTTTGTTCTCATTTCAATTCATAGCCATTGTTCTAATTTTTGGAGGTACACTATTTGTTGAGGCTGGCTTACTCAATTTTCTTCCTAAAGCTGGAGAAAAAGTCTTTAAAATCCTTAATATACGCCTAGGACTCATTTCAATGAGGAATATAGCACGTGAATTTCAAAGATCCTTTTTTACTATAATGACCTCTTCTATTGCGTTAACATTCATAATCCTAGTTGGAGTTGTCTCAGCAACCATTATAGCCAGTGTTCCACATTATTATGAAGGTCAATGGGGAAATATCGATTTGGTTGTTGAAACAAATGACCCTGGCCAACCAATTAACTTTTCTGAAAGTTTACTTTCAAATGAACGAATAAAAAAGGTTGCCTATGTCCAAGAACAACGAACAGAGATTAGTGATTCAAATGGTTATGTGTACGGAGTAAATCCAGTTCAATATTCAACTTTTGCAGAACAAGTATATGAATCACTTGTTGATAACAAACCAAGTTATCAATTTCTTGAATCTGATAACTCTTCTCAAACACCAATAAATTCATTGATCTCAGAAGATTTATATCGGGCAATAAATAAACCTCTTGGCGCTAATGTATCAATCAAAACAACTTCAAATACTACAGTGAATATTAGGATAGCTGCCATCATTAAAAGTAATATCTTTTTAGGAAATGGCCAGTATCTTTATATTGGATCCTCTTATTTCCAGGAGATATTTAATTCCTCCCTTGCGAAGGTCTTTGTGTGTGACGTAATTGATGACTTTAGTCTTTCCGAAACTGAAAGAAATATCACTCTTTCATATCCTTTCCTGAGGGATGCAGTCGGAATAGAACATTATGGTAGAATAATCGAAAACAGTCTGATTTTTCAAGCTAATTTGTTTCAAGTGCTCTTTTTCGAAACATTCATTCTTGCAGGTATAGCACAATTCGTTGGGGTACTAATGTCCACCCTTCAAATGGAAAGAGAGATGGGAATTATGCGGAGTATGGGTTTGTCAAAGAAAGGAGTATTAACGATATTCCTTGTTGAATCAATGACATTAGGTGTAACAGCCATATTTTTTGGTTTTCTTGACGGACTATTTAGTGCTTTACTTCTTATTTGGTATATTTCATTTAGTATACCTATTACGATGAATTTTCCGTTGGATCATGTTGCTTCATGGTTATTCTTTTCATTCCTATTTACTATTGCAAGTACAATAATTCCAGCGTATAAATCTAGTCAAAAAGAAGTCGTAGCGACGATTTCTGCCCGACCAATTCGTTCTCTTACAGAACAAATGTTGAAGAAGTTAGACTTGCCAAGGTTGATTTCCTTTGAGAATATTGTTATTCCTGCCTATTTTCGGCACATATCCAAAGTTATCATGATTATTTATTATATTATAGTCATTGTACTAATAGCAATCATAATACGGGGTATGCTTCTTGGTGAAGGCATATTTGTTATAAAATAATAGAAGGTGTACAAAAAGCATGGAAATACCAGAGATTGAGGTTCAAAAACCAAGAAAAGAAAGAGAAAAATACTTCCTATATCTTGCAATTCCCTTAATTTTACTCTCACTGACTTTTTGGCTCGCAAGTGGTGTTTCCAGAGACAATTTGAAATTTTATCTCGAAGGTGGATATGTAGGAGCAGCTATTTATTATCGTGATTTAGCGGAGCAATTGATGTTCAATTCCATTTTATTGATAGTAATTGCCCTTATACTACTAACTATCGGAATAATAATGTATTATTTGAAGGAAGAAGAATATTAAGACATTTAAACGAAATTCGCCGAGGTTAAACAATGGATATAAGCAATGATGTCAAGAAAAGACAAAGAATTCTCCTGATCATCCTTTCAATAAGTGGGCTCTTTTCGCTTGGGGGTCTAAGTCTTCCGTTTATTTCAGTCCGTTTAGACGAGAATATAATATTACAATTAACAGGAGGAAATTTATATTTTACTCAGTCATTGACCCTAACTTTCGGTACATTGATGGTTTTTACTGGCGCAGTAATGGCATACCTCTATTTACGTGATATAACAGTTGTAGATATTGATAAGAAGTTAGAAAATGTTATGGTTGTCTTAGCCCTGTCATTCATGGCCTCACTAGTTGGTTTTATTCTCCTAATTCTAGATATAATCGATGCTTTCTCTGAGGCTGCCTCTATTGGCCTTGAAGACCCAATAATTTTCCAAATAGGATTTCTTCTCTCTGTATTAGGGCCAGTAATCCTGATTATGGGTTTCATATATCTTGGAACAACTCGAAAAAGAATCGATATTCATTTGAAAGAGCATTCAAGTGTTTCTTAACGATAGTTCAAGATATTTCAACCTCTTGCATTAAGCAATTTGTTTTTAAAAGAAATAATCAAGAGCGAAATTTATCATATAACAAGGCGAACTAAATTCTCCTCTGAAAATTATTTTTGTCTTTGAAAATATTAAAATAATGAGCAAAGCACTGACTGAATAGATTTATTTCCGCTCTAAAATTATTCTAGTTAGAAAGAAGGCAAATTCTAAGATAGAAATAATAACAAATGTGAACCCTAATCACTAAATTTAGAGGAAATACTTTTGGCTGGGTAAAGTATGAAATTAAGAGATTATACAATTAGAAGATTGTTACTGCTAATTCCTGTCATGTTCGGAGTTAGCATTATGAGTTTTATTCTCTCCAATAGTATTGGAGATCCGATCGCTTCGTACATTGGAGAAGATCAAGATCGACTTACAGAAGATCGAGTAAGGATTCTCACAGAACAATTAGGACTTGATCAACCACTACATATTCAATATTTTAGGTACCTACAAAGGCTTTGGCCTCTTGAGACACCTGAACTCACTAATATAGGTACGTGGTATTTACGGGCACCCGATTTAGGGGTTTCATCATCGTTTCGGCCTCCCGCGCCTGTCATAGATGTAATTGTAGACCGATTCCCAGCAACTGCGGAGTTAGCCATTTTCTCAATGATATTTGCAGTAGTCATAGGTATTCCTCTTGGAATAGTATCAGCAATTCGAAAGGATCAGCTCCCAGATCAAGTGTCTAGAATAACAGCTTTATCAGGTGTCTCCATGCCTATTTTCTGGCTTGGGTTAATGTTACAAGTTTTAATTTTCAATTCTAATCAAATATTCGAGGATTTAGGCCTTGGATTTAAAATGCCTTATCACGAACGATATAATATTAACAAATTTTATCAAAAAGAAGATAATATTTTGGGGGCAGTGGTCGGGCTACTCAATCTGTTACCGTTTTTAGATCTTGGTCCGATCCCAACTACAGGGTTTTATTTAATAGATAATCTTTTGTACTTACCAGCAGGTGTACCACCCCTAGAATCAATTGTGTTAAGCTTAGAACTATTTGTTGATGCATTAGTTCACATATTCCCACCTGCATTTTGTCTTGCCTGGGTACAGATGGCCCTTATTACACGGATGACGCGAATGGCCATGATTGAAACAATGCGGCAAGATTTTATTCTGCTAGCGAAATCCAAAGGATTGACTGAGAGGGTCATAATTTACCGGCATGCACTTAAGAATGCCATAATTCCGACTCTCACAATCGCCGGACTTTCATTAGCTGGTTTATTAACCGGAACAGTGTTAACTGAAACTGTATTTGATTGGCCCGGAATTGGAAGATGGGCGGTGAATGCAGTATCAAATCTAGATATATCTGCCATTCAAGGTTTCGTAATGATTACCGCGCTAATCTATGTACTCAGCAATCTACTGGTAGATATCCTCTATGCTTATGTTGACCCAAGGATTAGGTACGATTAAAGGAGGACATGAAATGACAACTGGTTATGAATTAGACATGCTTGAAGATGATGTTCCCTCTGAAATATTTAGTTTCAGAGAGTCATTGAAGACACGAGGAAAAGAATTACGTCACAGTATTTCCTTATTACGAAAGAGTCCTTTGTTTCTTTTCGGGTTTGGTACCATTTTGGCATTAGTCATAATTGCTCTACTCGCCCCATATATTACTCCCTATGGCCCAAGAGAATTTTTAATAGATCCATTAGCAGGAGAGATTTTAAAACAAGAACCTCCAGGGGCAATTGATACACGTGAATACCTTCTCTGGACCGATTTCTCTGATGTTTCAGCTCAATTTGGCCTTGCAGACGGTCTTCTTGTTAGGACCTGGCTTGTGGATCTTAATAACGACACAAAAGTAGATTTTCTTATCGGTACGAGTGATAGTCGGTTACTTTTCTATCAAAATGTCGGTACAGGTGCTGAAGCTACTGAGTGGGAATTAAATACATCTTTTACATTCCCAGAGATTCCAGAAAATGTTACACATGTGAGTCCTACAACAGGAGATATGAACCGTGATAATGTTACTGATATTATGATTGGTGGGAATGACGGATTCCTTTATCGAACGATTAATCGAGGAACCCCCTCCAATGCAAATTGGACTGATTTTTCTCTTGTAAGGAATGAAACGGGAGCTGTTTTAGAATTTCCAGGTCAAGCACATCCAACATTAGTGAACTTCGACCGTGATGGAAATAATAAGACAGATTTAGTTGTTGGCTCAACTGATAACAAGCTCTATGTATATATTAACGAGGCATCAATTATCCGTCACGAAAAATGGGAACTTGTACTTTTAGAAGAAGCCCCACTAGATATCTATGATGATCCTTTAGATTTTGAGGGTCTAGGAACAGGTTCGATTAAAGCTGATTTCTTGCATATTAATCCGACAGAGAGTTGGGATATGATAGTTATTTTTGATTCTGGTCATTACTACTATTACACCTCTATCGGACTGAAAAGTTCTCCCAGCTTTCTAGAAATGGATAAAGATAACTTATATGTAACCTTCACTTTTCCAACATTGGAAGAAGTCCCAGGCATGGATTTCCAGTGGTATGATTTCAATCATGATAATATTAGCGATCTTTTTGTATTTTACTCTGAAGGAAATGTCAGATTTGCAGAGCAGTACAAAGAAAGGGACGGTCGGCCTCTTATCTTTGGAACAGATGCATTGGGAGGAGATATTTTTAGCCGATGTATATGGGCTCTTCAATTAGACCTGATTCTCGCGATATGGGTCGTTTTATGGGCACTAGTTGTTGGGACAATAGTTGGTTCGATTGCAGGTTATTATGGAGGCTGGATAGATAACTTGATGATGCGAATTACCGATGTGTTCTTCGCTTTTCCAGGTTTAATCTTAGCAATGGCTATTGCTGCAGCTCTTGGAAAAAACATGTTTAATCTATCTATTGCATTAATTGCTGTTTGGTGGGCTGGTTACGCACGAATTTCCCGTGGGCAGGTTTTATCAGAGAAGAATAAACTCTATGTTGAAGCTGCTCGGGCTGTTGGATTGAGTAACACCCGTATCATATTCAGACATGTCCTTCCCAACAGTTTATATCCCTTACTTGTAGCAGCCACACTAGATTTAGGTGGAGTGGTTCTTACTGCAGCGGGATTAAGCTTCATTGGTTTTGGTGCTAATCCAGGTGATGCAGAACTTGGAAGGATGATAGCTGACGGAAGAGAATACTTTATACAAGCACCGTGGCTAGTATTTTTCCCAGGACTAGTAATTTTCCTAATCGTACTAGCATTCAACCTCATAGGCGACGGACTAAGAGATGTTATGGATCCAAAGATCCGACGATAGTCAGGAAGGAAAACAATGATTGAATCACAAGATACAGTATTAGAACTCCGAGATATCAGAGTTCACTTTTTCACCTATGATGGTGTTGTGAAAGCTCTTGATGGAATCACTTTTGATGTATTCAAAGGAGAAAGCCTAGGACTAGTTGGTGAAACTGGTTGTGGAAAATCTGTCACTGTTAGGTCAATTATGCGATTGATTGAAGATCCAGGGAAAATTGTAAATGGTACAATTATGTACAGAGACAAAGATATTCTACAAATGGATGAAGAAGACGTTAGGAAACTTCGTGGTAAAAAAATCGCCATGATATTCCAAGATCCGATGACTTTCTTAAATCCATTAATTACCGTTGGAGAACAAGTCGCAGAAGTAATTTTACTACATCAAGGATTACCCGGCTTAACTGAAGCCGAACAGGAGAAGGTTAAGAAGGATAAAATGCAAGAAATCCTAAAAGAAGAAGTAGTAAAAGTTTTCGAATTGGTTCGCCTTCCTGATGCCGCAAGTCTCTATACAAGATATCCTCACGAGCTTTCAGGAGGTATGCGTCAGCGTGTCATGATAGCAATGGCTATCGCAAGTAACCCAGATGTAATGATTGCTGATGAAGCCACAACAGCACTGGATGTTACAATTCAGGCGCAGATATTAAAATTACTCCAAAACCTCAAGGACGACTTAAATACAACATTGATTTTTGTCACACACAATCTTGGTATTATCGCAGAAATGTGTGATCGTGTCGCAATTTTCTATGGTGGACAAGTAGTGGAAGTAGCGCCCACTAAAGTAATTTTTAAAGAGCCAATCCATCCATATACCAAAGGACTACTAAAAGCCATTCCTCTTTTACACGCACCAAAAGAGACGTTAGATTCAATTCCTGGTGTGGTACCCAATCTTGTGAATCCTCCTGGAGGATGTAGATTTAACCCACGCTGTTATCTAGCGGAAAAAAATCCTGAGATCAAAGAAAGTCATTGCATAGTTACGAAACCCGATCTTTTGGAATATGGATCCAATCACCTTGTAGCATGTCACGTCCGAGCAAAGGAGCAGAACAAATAATAGAGATGAAACCAATGAGTCAAACACAGAATATAGAAGAATCACCTAAATCATCTCCTCCAGAAGAAACTGGAAGCGGAAATCTTCTTGAGATAAAGGATCTTGTCAAATTTTTTCCTATCACAGGTGGAGTTCTCAGTAAAGTTATTGGTTGGGTACATGCAGTTGATCATGTTTCTTTCATAGTACCCAAAGGTAAAACGATTGGTGTTGTTGGAGAATCTGGATGTGGAAAGACTACTTTAGGAAGAGCAGTTTTGAGATTAGTTGAACCTACTTCAGGGTCAATTATTTTTGATGATAAAGATCTTACTAAAATCCCCCAACGACGATTTAGAAAATATCGTAAGCGAATGCAGATCGTTTTTCAAGATCCCTATGCTAGCTTGAACCCCCGAATGATGGTTAAAGATATCTTAACAGAACCTTTACGAGTTCATAAGACCATACCCAAAGACAAAATTAATCCTTATGTTTTAGCCATTCTCAGAGAAGTTGGTTTAGACAAAGAACATCTAAACCGATTCCCTCACGAATTCAGTGGAGGTCAAAGGCAACGAGTATGTATTGCCAGAGCTCTCGTCTTGAATCCCGATTTGCTCGTGCTAGATGAACCTACCGCATCAGTGGACGTATCTGTCCAAGCTAGAGTTTTAAATCTTTTAAAACGTATTCAGACACGACGAAACTTAACTTATATGTTTATCAGTCATGATCTTTCGGTTGTAACTCATATGGCCGATATCATCCTCGTCATGTACCTGGGAAAAATTATGGAAATTGGCACTAAAACCATGTTTACCATGGAGAAATCAAAAGTTCATCCTTATACTAGTGCTTTAGGAG
>JAEOTC010000147.1 GCA_016840035.1 Candidatus Hodarchaeota archaeon
ATTTTCAATCAATCTGCATCCAGGGTCACTTAACATACAGAATTAAGGACCCTTTAAGGATGGCATCATTATTAAACTTTGAAATATATCCGAAAGATGGTGAATACATATCAGAAGATCCTGAAAAGCTCGAATTACGGATAAAAAATGTTATTCAGATGATCACAAGAAAAGAATTAAAGGTGTTAGATTTAGAAGAAGTTCTTGCCCTTAATACGGTTTTAGCTGATAAAGTGTTTGAAAATACTCCAAAGTCAAATCTTTTACAGGAGATGGGAATTGAAATTCTATCTATAACCTTTAATTCGGTAACTCCTACTCCAGAGATATCAAAAGCTCTGGAAGCAGATTATCGGGAAAGTTTACACCGGAAATCAGATGAAGCCATCTATGATAGAAGAGCAGCTGCAGTTGAACAGGAACGAAAGATACGAGAAAATGAACTTAATACACAAATTACTTTGGAAGAAAAGAAAAAGACATTGATTGAATTGCATGGCAACAATTCAATAGAAGAAGCAGAGTTTCTAGCAAAAGCAAAATCATTAGAACTGAGTGTTTATGCGGATCTGGATCCCCGACTCGTTCTCGCATTAGCTTTGAAAGAATTATCAGGGAACGCTCAAAAAATCGGAACACTCACAATAACTTCGGAAATATTATCATCCTTGCTTAAGAACTAAGGTGAGAATTTGGAAGAAATAGGAAAAATCATTATTGTTACGCAGAAAACATGGCTAGACCAGTTAATTGAACGTTTCAATACAAAAGAACAAGCTAAATTCTACTTGGAACATCAAGGGATTAATTTTTCAGACTATCAAAATAGTCATGATGTTTACCATTCTTCCCTAAAAGATGTCAAACGTTCTATTCCTAAAAATCAGAAATATCAGGTTATTGATAAATCCTTTCTTCCAAATTTTCTTTTTAATAAAGATAACTTGGTTGTAGTTTTAGGACGAGATGGGTTGGTAGTCAACACAGCGAAATACTTAGAGGAACAACCAATACTTGCATTAAATCCAGATAAATCACGTATCGAAGGAATTTTACTACCCTTTGAAGCATCCGAGTTCAAACAGCAACTTGACATGATAAAAAGGGGTGACGCTTCATTCAATCAAATTACTTTAGCAGAGGCGAGCTTGAATACTGGACAGTCAATTATTGGAGTTAATGATATTTTTATTGGTCATCAGTCACATCAATCAGCTAGATATGTGATAAGATTTAGAGATTTCGAAGAACAACATAGTTCAAGCGGAATTATTGTATCTACTGGTCTGGGATCGACTGGATGGTATAAATCGATAATAACAGGTGCGTTAGGGATAGCTAATAGCTTTCGTTCTTTAGATATGGAACCGCTATTAGAACATGAATTTAAATCACCTTGGGATTCAAATTATCTACATTTTTGTGTACGTGAACCATGGTCAAGCAAGATTTCAGGAAGTAATGTTATTTATGGAAGGATTAATTCAAATGATACTTTAGAGGTCGAATCTCAAATGCCTGAACAGGGAATAATTTTTAGTGATGGCATTGAAAAGGATTTTTTGGAATTTCGATCAGGAACAATAGCTAGAATATTTCTATCTGAAAAGAAAACAACTATCGTTGTTAAATCTTGATATATCATTTATTAAAGATTATCTAGTATAATTCCATCCTAAAATGACAAAAATATCTTATAATATGAGACAACCTTGGAATTTGAGTTTGGAGGGTAAAATGGAGTTTACCCAATCTGTTAACAAAAATTCAAAAAACAGGATTCTAATACTATATTCGCGGTATTTTGAAAATAATTCTTTACCTATCTAAAGGAGATGCTTCGTAGGGTAGAAAACTCTTATTTACCTGCTAATTATAAATATTATTATTAGAATTCAGTAGTTGGTGTTAAACCATGTCACTACAAATAGAAAATTTATTAAAAGACTATGAAATGGGAGAATTAACAGTTTCAGCTCTCAGTGGAGTCACCATTTCTATCGAACAGGGACAATTTATCGCGGTCTTGGGACCATCAGGTTCAGGGAAGACTACATTACTGAACCTCATCGGGGCTATTGATCGTCCAACAGATGGAATGATCAACTTCGATGGTTTGGAACTATCTTCCCTCTCTGAAAAGAAGTTGACTCAATATCGACGGCAGAATGTGGGATTCATTTTTCAGTTCTACAATCTTGTAGCTTCTCTTACAGCATTTGAAAATGTCGAACTAGCAGCCAAACTCACCAACTCCTCGGATGAAGCACGAAAAATTACGAAAGAATTACTAATGGAAGTTGAATTAGGAGATAAAATGCACAAATTCCCAGCACAGCTAAGCGGTGGAGAACAACAACGAGTAGCCATAGCTAGGGCTTTAGCTAAAAATCCCAAGATCTTATTAGCTGACGAACCAACAGGGAACATAGATAGCGAAACAACAGGAAAAATACTGAAATTACTCAAGAAGATCAATAAGAATCACAATGTTACAATGATCTTGATAACGCACAATGTGGCCATTTCATACCTTGCAGATCAAGTCATTTATTTACGGGATGGAAAAATATTCGGAACCTCCCAATATGATCCTGCTAAAGAAGAAGAATTCTGGGAAACACTGACAGCTGCTCCTGCTATTGAAAAAGTATGACTTCAGGAGGAATACACATGAAGTTATTTTTTCTAAAAGCTTGGAGAGATTTACGGCGAAAAAAAATTCGCTCTATTCCAATATTCATTGTCATAATTATTGGTGGAATAGCCTCAATCATGTATAGTAATGTTTATCTCACATGGTTTGAAGCTACCAATGCTTCGTGGGGAAACCAACGGCATCACCATCTTCTTGTAACTGTTACTCCTATGGATGCAGCGAATTTATCTCGGCTCGTGAATCAAGCTAAAACAAATTCAAACTTGGATCCTGATTACGAAGTTCGATCTTTCCTTGATGTAAAGGTTAGTCAAGATGCAGGAGATTCCTGGATTACTACTCGACTTTACGGAGTGAATAGTTCTCGTCCTTTAGATATAGATACGTTATATTATCATTCAGGTGCTATTGAAACACTATATGAGTCTATTTCTCCAAATGTATCAGTGGCCGACCAATTCACAGCCGAACTTAATAACTGGCAAGTGGGTGGATCTCTCACAATATCTACTGATATTGAAGGTGTGAATCCTTTCGTAGTGAGTACAATAGCACATGTTGATTCACCAGAGTATATAGTAGCACCAGGAGCGGCAGCCGCAGA
>JAEOTC010000148.1 GCA_016840035.1 Candidatus Hodarchaeota archaeon
GCAACCTTCATTCTTGGTGATGATAAAAGCATAGCACCTTCAAACCTAGGCCAAGGATATGTTCTTCGGAGATTCATTCGAGGGATAATTCGTCAAGGTAATTTACTGAATATCAAGCAACGATTTCTACCAGTACTTGCGGAAATTGTAATTAAAACCTACTCTGATACCTATTCTGAACTTGAAAGAAACAAGGACTTTATAATTGATAATTTAACTCAAGAGGAAGAGAAATTTTCTACAACTCTTAGAAGAGGATTAAAACGCTTAGGAAAAATTTTAACTGAAACTGGAACACTCACAGGTCAAGATGCATTTTTATTATTCACTTCCTTCGGTTTTCCTCTAGAAATGACATTAGAGATCGCGAAGGAAAAGAACATCACAATTGACACACAAGCTTTTCAAAAAGAGTTCTCTCATCATAAAGATCTATCTAGAAAAGCTACATCGGGAACGTTCAAAAGTGGTCTTGGCGATCATACAGAAAAAACCACACGACTCCACACAGCTACTCATCTACTGCAACAGGCATTAAGAGATGTCTTAGGTGATCATGTAGAACAAAAAGGCAGTAACATCACGCCTGAAAGGACAAGATTCGATTTTACTCATCCTGAAAAGCTCACACCCGAAGAAATCAAGAAAGTAGAACAAATCGTTAATGAAAAGATTAACGAGGGCCTTTCTGTTAAAAGTGAAGTTCTCACACCCCAGGAAGCAAAAACGAGTGGTGCTCTTGGATTCTTTGAGGATAAGTACAAAACCAAAGTATCTGTCTATTCAGTTGGAAATTTTTCCAAAGAGATCTGTACAGGTCCCCATGTGAAGAACACAAAAGAGATTGGGAAATTTACAATTCAAAAACAGAAGAATATCGGAGTAGGCTTGATGAGAATTCGAGCAAAAATCGATCCTTAATAAGTTTCAGTACTTTACCAATTTTATCCTTGGAGGGGTGTCGGTGATTGATAATACAGACTGATTTGGGATTTCATTCCAGTAACTTTCGTTAATATGGTTTAAACTAAGTTTTTCTGAGCAAACCACGACCCCTGAATTAGTTTGATAGTAAAAAAGGGAATAGTATTCATGGTGCTTTGCTGCACTGCGTATAATATACATCTCTGATCCATTACTCAATATACAATTTAAGGCTGAATAGTTGACTTTAATCCGAGTAAGATGGTTGATTAATTTTTGGATCAGACGTTCTTGTTTCCTTTCCTCTGCAATATCTTTGAGTAAATAATGGAAGTAATACTCCGAATCGGAATGATCAGATGTAATTGGGTAAGAAGTAATTTCATTCAGAGTTTCTGCATCATAAACTGTCCCATTATGGATAAACGCCCAATTTAACGCAATAAAAGGTTGGCTATTAGGTAGTGAGATTCGAATCGTGGGACTGGCTTTTCGAAGATGACAGAGGAACACTTGGGGTTGAGAGCTAAAAGCAAAGACTTTTTCTTTGTATTCAGGGGCTGCTAATGCGTTTCCAAGATATTTTCCTATAAGCTCCATACCTAAATTGTCAGATTTTACACTTGCCATTCCCCATCCATCAACATGCCCAGGTTCAATATTTGGAATATCTGGTATCTTCCCTTTTTCTGCTAATTGCTGAAACTGTAGAAGAAATTCCTGCCAATTATCAACAAACCCATATATCCCAAGAAGACGGCACATAATAATACCAAATCTCTATCTCATATTTCGGATTAATGCGTTATATATGTTTTGGTTTTGTCAAAGGAACGCGCCAATCAATATTAGGCGTCCGTACTCCTAGCTTAAATATAATCGGCCCTCTCCGCTTGTGTTCGCTCCTATAAATCATCCTACGTATTTTCTTAATATCTGATAATGAAATCTTTGTATGTTCATGAATCTGTTCCTCTGTTTGGAATAGTTCAAGTCCATACAGAATGGAATCCAGCTCCGCATAGCTCATTCCGATTTCCGCTTCGTCTGTCTGCCCTTCGCTCAATCCTGCACTTGGAGGTTTATTTAAAAACGATTTGGGAAGCTTTAAATGTTTCGCAAGTTGAAAAACATGAGTTTTATATACATCTCCAATGGGTAAGATATCTACTCCTCCATCTCCATACTTTGTGAAGTAGCCAATCATTAATTCACTTTTATTTCCTGCTCCACACACTAAATATTCCTTTTTATTCGCAAAAAAATATAAATAAGTCTGTAAGAGTCTAGGTTTAACATTCATCCAAGCCAATTCGGATGAAACCTCTTTTTCATCGATAGTGACTGCCAGCTGATCGATGACATTTTGAATGTCAAATTGGTTTAACTTTAGGTTTAACTGCTTACAAAGGATTTTGATATCTTTAATATCGGTCTCTAAGGAGTTACTATTTCGTAAAAATATGGGAAAAACCTTTTTAGCTCCTAGGGCTTTAGTAGCAAGAGTTACTACGACTGCGGAATCGATCCCTCCACTCAATCCCATAACTACACCATTCACACTAGCCTCTGTAACTCGGGTTTTTATGAAATCTTGAATGAGCTTACTTGTAGTTTCAAGATCAATGGGAGGAATGCTGTCAGTTTTTTGTTTAGATGTCATAATAACTCTCTTCTAATTGTTTAAATATCCAAGGAGGGAGATCCTTTAAAGTTGGGACAAAATTCTTCGCTTTTTGGGAACTTTCTGTTGTTAATGTGCAATGTGCGAAATCAGGTTCATTATATATTAACTTAGCAATCTGTTTTCCTGTAGCAGATCGTACCTCTGATCCACCCCAAAATATTAGGTCATCTTGGATCCCTGATTGGTTCACATAAACAAAATTAATGGTATTCTCCATTGCTCTTGCTGGAATAAATGTTTCGAAATATTGGCGTCGTACACCTGGTGAAGCGGAGATACATATACTTGTATGAGCCCCTAATAGAGCATGAGCTCGTGTTATCTCTGGACTGAAAATGTCATAACAAATTTGCATTCCAATCTTACCCATCGGAGTATCTAAAACATTAATTACTGGAGATGTTCTGAAATATCTTCTTTCATTAAATACCGAATGGTTGGGAAGGAAAATTTTACGACTTTTCCCAATAAATCCCTTTGGGCCAACCATAACTGCGGAATTGTAAAGCAACCCTGGAACGGATGATTCTGGTAATCCTGCAACTAAGTAACAGTTGTTCTTTTTAGAGATTTTTATTAATTCCTGAGTAAGAGGACCAGTAGGAACTGGTTCTGCAAGCTGGAATATATCATCATGCATCAAGTACCCAGTTACAGATAATTCAGGAAATACAAAAATTGTATCTAAATCATCATTGATCGCATTTTCATTGCAAATATTAGAAATGATTTCTAAATTTGAACTAGGATCTGCCTGGCGAGAATGAATCTGAGCTAACGCCACACGAAACTTCAAGTTTATCGTCTTCCACTATTAGACATCGATATACTGCTTCCAATCCCAATCAGTCACTTGTGTTGAATACTGGAGCCATTCTTTCTTTTTTATCCTGAGGAAATGGTCAAAAATATGGGAACCCAGTGCTTTTTTTATAACACGATCTTTTTCTAAATACGTTAACGCTTCAAACAGATTTCCCGGTAGAATTTTTATCCCTGCTTTTTCACATTCATCAAAAGTCATTTTAAAGATATTTGATGTAACAGGTGGTGGAAGTTCAAGCTTTCTTTCAATACCATCAATACCCGCAGCAATTAAAGCGGTCAATGCAAGGTATGGATTTGTACTTGGATCAGGACATCGATATTCAAATCGTGCAGTTTTAGGATCTTGAAACATCGGAATACGACATAGTGCTGATCTATTTAAAGGTGCCCATGCAATATAGACAGGTGCTTCGAATCCTGGTACTAATCGTTTGAACGAATTTACAGTGGGTGCGACTATAACGGTTAATGCTTCAGCATGATCTAGTAATCCAGCCATAAACTGCTGTCCGAGTGTTGAAATTTCACTTGGTTTATCTATTGCAAACAGATTTGTATCTCCTTCCCATAGGGATAGATGAAAATGCATTCCATTTCCACTCATACCCCCAAATGGTTTGGGCATAAAAGTCGCAGAATAACCGATTTTCGCTGCTAAAGCCCGTACAACTGCTTTGTATGTCACAATAGAATCAGCAGTGTGTAAAGCCTCTGAGTGCTTAATTTCAATTTCATATTGTCCTTCACCGACTTCGTGATGATGGACTTTACATGTAATCCCTGCTTTTTCTAAATGAGATGGAAAACGTTTTATAACTCCTTCTGCGATAGCATTAGGAAACGTATCTGCATACGCCCCTGAATCCACGGGTTTATTATCTTGTAATAGAAAAAATTCAGGCTCTGGACCTACTTTTAGCGTCCAACCACGAGAAGCAAGAAGTTCTTGGATTACTGCCTTTAATCGAGACCGTGTATCCCCTTCAAAGACTTTATCATGCTGACGAACCTCACACATCACTGCAATCTTTGGTTCCTCTGTATAAGAAAGCTCAATAATGCTATCTGCTTCAGGAATTAAATGTAAGTCTGAATTTTCAAGAGGAGTGAATCCAGCAACAGAACTCCCATCGATATTTGCTCCTTCAGAAAATATTGGATCAGATTGAGCCGTTTGAAGATCATGGATATTTACTGGCACATTCATTGCTTTGAGTTTGCCATGTATGTCAACAAAACGGATTTCTAGGACATTGAACATCATTAAAACCTTAAGTTTATCCGAGAAATCCGCTCTATTAAACCTAAGCTATATTTGTTTTCGCATAATATTTCGAATTTCACGATATCCAATGATGGTTATATCCAGTTTATCAATCGAATCACGAAAAGATGCATCAGTAAATACCTCATAATCCTGATTACGCCATTCTGCTGAATCAGGAGTAATCGATTTTAACTCTGAACCCATTTTTGCAGGATGGAAGAGTAAGTGAGTTAAGCCAGGTTCTATACATTCTATTTGCTCCAAGAAATACTGATTTTTATTTGGATATACTCCTCCAGTATCTATTACCATATGATCAACTAAGGGAAATCCACTGGACTCAAGAGAATTCAATAGATCCTGATATATATCTGCATACTCACCTAATCCCATTAAAAATAACTGTTCTTTCGAAACTTTGGGAAGAAAAGCAGGGATATTAAATTCAGAAGAAAGTGTAAGGTATGATTGGATAAACTTTGGATCCATCACAGTTCCCATGTGCGTATCAATATGGGTAATATCAATACCTGATTGAATGGCATATTCAATCTGTGTTCGCATTTCCAATTCAGCTGCTTCAGCAGAGACATTACGAACTACTTCCTCAGTTGTTTTCCAAAGACATCTATCATCAGCTAGTAAGCCACTACTAGGATTTACACTACTTAAGGCTCTCCATCTATAGGTATCATATTCACAGGTTAAAGTTAGGTGAACTCCGATATCATACTTTGGATTCTTTTGGGCAATTGAAGCTACTTCTAAGAACCACGGTGCTGTAACAATAACAGAGCCACAAGACGCGATTCCAAAATCCAAACACTCAAAAGATGCTTCATTTGCAGCATGAGAGAATCCCATATCATCTATATGGAGTATTACCACTCTATCATTTTTAGAAAAGCCTAATTTTTGGATTAAAGATTCAGATTTCATAATTATTGTCCCTACTGGAGTGATATGTATATAATTTCGTTAACCTGTTCAGGAGCTTCTTGAAAGACAAAATGTCCTACATCTGGAATTATAAATATTCGAGAGGTTCTGATATTTTCATGGAGATAGAGGGAGAATTTCGGCGGAGTCATCTGGTCCCGCGCTCCACATATAATTACAGTTGGGATATTAACTAGGGTCAGACTCTGTCTTACATCAAAATACCGACAGGCATCAAGATCATTATACAAAACTTCATATCCGTTTTTTGTAAGTATATCTTGATTTTTCTGTTTAATGGCAAGATCTGCGTTATCACCATAACTAAATTTCCCCATCAACTTTAAGGCTTCACTAAAATCATCCTTAAGGAGATCAAAAAATACTGCCGCAACATTCAATTTTGCTCCAGTCCCAATGAGAAAAATTAATTTAGGTAAAGGAGGTGGATCTTGAAATACTCCGTTATTTATTGAAATAACTAAACTTAGTACTATTGCTCCTCCCATTGAATGCCCTGCTAAACAGTAATTCTTGATTTTCAAAGAAGATATTAGAACCGCAATATCATTTGTGTAGATCTTGATTAATTCTTGGCTCTCAGATTCTTGGTTAAGTTTAAGGTTATGATCAGAGTGGCTTTCTCCATGATTTTGTAGACTTATCGCTAATACTCCATAACCATTTTTAGAAAAAAAGTCAATTTGAGATTCCCATTGCCTTTTATCCCCCCCTGCTCCATGTAAGAATACTAAGTACGGAAAAGATGAATTTTTAGGTTGTACCTGATCGTAATCGAGTCTATCGACTACTTCCATATTCATTGGGTACTAACCCCCAGAAGGATTATGATTGAAAGCCTTCCCATTTGTCTTTTTTCCACTCTGGTGCTCGTTTCTCTAAGAACGCTTTTAATCCTTCTTTTCCTTCAGGTGAAGTTCTAACTTCCGCAATCTCATTAATAAGAAATGATCTTACATCTTCAAAACTACTTATTCGATTTTTTTCAATCATCTGCTTTATGCGAGATATAGCGATGGGTCCACTTGCAAGTAAATGGTTTACAACAGTTGTGACTTTTTGATCCAGTTCTTCTATACCTGAGGCAATTTCATGAATAAGGCCTATTCTTAAAGCTGTGATAGCATCAATTCGTTCACCAGTTAAGAAGAACCTGGTTGCTTGAGAAAATCCAATTTTTGGTATTACATATGGACTAATAACTGCTGGCATAATTCCAAGATTTACCTCTGAAAACGCAAATATTGCCCTTTCTATCGCTACAGCAACATCACAAAGTGATACTAGACCTACTCCTCCACCAAATGCTGCACCATTAACTCGTCCAACAACAGGCTTAGAAGATTTATAAATGGTGTTAAAAAGTTTCTCTAGCTTCACTGCATCCTGTTTGTTTTCAGTTAACGTGAAATCTTTACTTGCCTCCATATATTGAAGGTCAGCACCAGCAGAAAATGATTTTCCATCCCCTGTAAGAATGATAACCTTAATTTTTGGATTTTTATCCTGCTTAGTGAATTCTTCCGTCAGTTCGGATATCATTCGAGGATTAAATGCATTATGAACCTGTGCACGATTTAGAGTAATGATACAAACACGATCTACTTCTTCAGATGTTATTGTTTCATATTCTGACATAAAAATACCTTCTATGGCACTAACTACATCCGGAAAACACCATAATTGGTGTCAGGTATTTCTGCATTCAAAGATGCTGATATGCAAAGGGCTAAGATAATCCTTGTATCTGCGGGATCAATAATTCCATCATCCCATAAGCGTCCTGTGCTATAATAAGCACTTGATTCGACGTCATATTTAGCCCTAATAGGTTTCATTATTTCTTCCCGTTGCTCAGGAGAAAGTTTTTTTCCTTGAGATGCAAGTTGTGTTTCCTTTACGGTTGCCAGTACATTAGCAGCTTGTTCTCCACCCATTACCGAAATTCTCGCGTTCGGCCACATAAATAAGAATCGGGGGGAATAGGCACGACCCGCCATTCCATAATTTCCGGCTCCATAGGATCCACCAATGACTATTGTAAACTTTGGAACTTGAGCATTACTCACGGCCATCACAAGCTTTGCTCCATCCTTAGCAATTCCTCCAGATTCTGCTTCACTACCAACTATAAAGCCAGTAATATTCTGTAGGAATATCAAAGGTAGATTTCTTTGTGTACAAAGATTAATGAAATGAGCACCCTTCAATGCACTTTCAGAGAATAAAACACCATTATTTGCCAGAATCCCAACTGGATAACCCATTATTCGGGCAAAACCACATACAAGAGTCGATCCATACAAAGCTTTGAACTCATGAAAACGGGATCCATCTACTAATCTCGCAATAATCTCGTGAACATCATAAGCTTGTCTGGCATCTTTGGGTAGAATTCCGTAAATTTCATCTATTTCATAGAGAGGAGGTTCTGGATTCTTAAAATCTAATGTTGTTTTGGGAGGTAAATTTAGATGCTCAATAATATTACGAGTGATTCGCAATGCATGTTCATCATTTGTTGCGTAATGATCAGCAACTCCAGAGGTACGACAATGGACATCAGCTCCGCCTAAATCCTCTGCAGAGACTTCTTCACCAGTAGCCGCTTTCACAAGAGGAGGACCGCCTAAAAATATAGTACCGGTACCCTTAACAATAACTGTTTCATCCGACATTGCAGGAACATATGCTCCTCCTGCTGTACAGGATCCCATTACTACGCTAATTTGGGGGATGGCTTTTGAAGACATTTGGGCTTGGTTATAAAAAATTCTGCCAAAATGATCCTTATCAGGAAATACTTCAGCTTGTAAGGGTAAAAACGCACCTCCCGAATCAACCAAGTAAACACAAGGAAGATTATTCTGTTCTGCTATTTCCTGAGCACGAAGATGTTTTTTCACGGTCATCGGAAAATAAGTTCCCCCTTTAATTGTAGCATCATTAGCAATAAACATAATCTCTCTCCCTGCTACCAATCCAATACCAGTTACTATACCAGCATAAGGAGCAGCGTTATCATACAAATTAAAGGCTGCTAATGAGCTTAATTCCATAAAAGGTGTGTCAGGATCAAGAATCATCTTTATTCGCTGACGTGCAGGTATTTTCCCCCTTTCAAGATGCTTTTCCATCGCCTTGGGATTACCTGATCTCACCGATTCTAAAATATCTCTATATTCTTTGAGAACGGTTTGAAAGTGCTCGTAATTTTCTTGAAAATCTGATGATTTTACATCTACCTTCGATTTTAATATTGCCATTGATTGTACCTCTCAAAAAACATCTCTAGGGAGGAGATATGTTCTATGATTATTACTTAAAGAGTTTCTTGGAAGAATGAAGTCAATCATTTGTGGACGAGAATCAATCTAACTTTCTTCACTAATTTCAGAAGGTTGAATTTCCATTAATGGAACATTAGCTTCGATCTGATCCCCCTCTGAGTAGAATATTTCTGTTATACTTCCCTCGAATGGTGAAACGATTTTATTCTCCATTTTCATGGCTTCTACTACCAATAAATCTTCACCTTTTTTCACCTCGTCCCCTTCTTTTACTAGAATTTTTACAATTCGTCCAGGCATAGGACTTGATAAACTCCCTTCATCCTCTGTCTCCTCGAAATCCTCTTCCTCCAATTCAGTAACTCTTCGGATTTCATAATCCGCCCCATCTAGATGTATAAACCTCAAATCTCCATCTTTTGCAACAGAGCATTTGTAGATGACGTTATCAAGTGTAAATTGAAATTGGCCGGATCCTAAGACTTTAGCGGTAACTGTGATTTCTCTCTCATTATCTTCGTGATCTTTAATAATCACAAAATACCCATTTTGTTCATCACGCCGGAGACGGACTTCAAACCGATTACTCCCGTCATCAAAATTAAAAATTTCACTCATAAGAAGTCCCTGTAAAGATTCAATATTTCCTACTACTCTTCTTATTGTGCTCCCATGCGCCTATTTTTTTCCATGGAGAATGAGGATCTAAATCCCTAATAAATGATGATTTTATATCATCGCTTCGTACAGGAATAATCTTCTTGATCGCCGCTTTCCCTTTTCCAATTGTACCGGAAACACGATCGCTTAGAACATCGAGACTCTCACGTCCCCAAGTGCCTATTTTCTGCCAGGGGGAATGAGGATCGATTGTATTTAATATGGAAGCTGTTTCACCGTTTGTGTTGCTACTCATGAATGGTTCCATGACTTCAAACAGCGCTGCGGCTAATAACACTTGAAATGGAGTTTCTGTTTTTCCATTTTTCCATTTGTGGTAATGTTCAGTTACAAAATCGGTATGAGTATTGCCAGAAACAAAATCTGGATGATTCAAAACTTCTCTTAGGAAGGTGATGTTTGTTGGAATCCCCAAAGCTGCGTAATTTCTTAAAGCCCATTTCATTTTTTGGATTGCATCATCTCGTGTTTCTGCGTGAACAATTAATTTTGCAATCATTGGATCGTAAAAAGTTGAAATTTCTCCTCCAGTAGTAGAAATCCCCAGATCATTTCTGATATTCACTCCTACTGGCACTTGTACGGTTCTAATCTTTCCTGAAGTGGGGAGAAATTGTTTCTCTGGATTTTCAGCATAAATTCTAAATTCCAGTGAATGACCACGACTAACAATATCTTCTTGCTGTACCTGCAGCTCTTGTCCTGCCGCAATTTTGATTTGCCACCGCACTAGATCGATTCCTGTAACGGCTTCCGTAATCGCATGTTCTACCTGTAGACGCGCATTAATCTCCAAGAAATAGAACTTATTGTTTGTATCATCGAGAACAAACTCAACTGAACCAGCGTTAGTATAATTAACAGCCTTTGCTGCAGCAATAGCCACTTCCCCCATTTTATTTCTCAAATCATCGTCTAAGGCGGTTGAGGGGGTTTCCTCAATGATTTTTTGATGACGGCGTTGAATAGAACACTCTCTTTCATTTAAATGAATAATATTCCCAAAATGATCCCCTAAAATTTGAAATTCGATATGTCGAATATGTGTAAAGTATTTCTCTAAGAACACATCTCCTTTCCCAAAAGCATTTTTGGCTTCACGTCGTGCGCTTTCATATGCTGCAGAGAATTCATGTTCAGAGTTAACAATTCTCATTCCACGTCCACCTCCTCCGGCTGTGGCTTTTATGAGAAGGGGATATCCAATTTCTTTCGCTTTTTGTTTTAAGAATTTTTTATTCTTGGATCCACCATGGTAACCAGGAATTACTGGAATTTTGGCAGCTTTCATACTCTTTTTAGCTTGAATTTTGTCTCCTACCGCATGAATGGCTTTTGGATTAGGTCCAATCCAAATTAATCCTGCTTCCTGAACACGTTTTGCAAACTCAGCGTTCTCAGACAAAAATCCATATCCAGGATGAATGGCCTCAGATTTACTCTCTAAAGCAATTGCAATGATTTTATCCATATTTAGATAACTTTCAGAAGGAATAGGATTCCCTAGTGGATAAGAATAATCAGCAGCATGAACATGTACGGATTCCTCATCGACTTCAGAGTAGATTGCCACTGTTTCAATCCCCATCTCTTGAGCACCTGCTATGATACGACTCGCGATCTCTCCACGATTCGCGATAAGAATTCGGTTAAACATCCTAATCACTTATTCACTGTGTAGAAGTAGAGAATGGGGTTTGAAAGGACTTCTTGACAGTATAAATTCTATCTATCTCCTATCCAAGAGAGGAAATAAATGCTATTAGTTATACACACCACTATAGTGAAGTAATTATTAAGTTTCGATCATCCTTTAAAAAGACTGAGATGAAATCTCTGATTTATCTCACCCCTTGTTCTGGGTACTAAAATTATAAAAGGACCGATAAATCTAAAGTAATCGAGTATCATGTCTGTAATAGATGTCCCCTTACTTCTCCTCATTTTAAAACAGATCTGCTTTGGAAGTTTGATTTCAGGTTTATTGATCTTCTTTTTAACTTTGATTCTTCAAGGAAGTCATCTTTTTGACCATGATACAGACTTAGATCATGATATTGACCACGATTTCGACCATGGTGTGGGAATTGACCACGGTATTGGTGATATTGAACTTGATACCGATGTAGATATTGATTCAGATATAACAGTCGGTATAGATAAAGATATTCATGTGGGTATTGATAAAGATGTGGATTTGACTGATCACGGATTTGATGCTGATACCCCGGCCCCCTTAATGCTTCTACTAGGCACTTTTATGATTTCTTTTGGAGGAACTGGAGTTATCTTAATTGACGACTCCATTCACATTATTGTTTTATTAGCAGTGCTCATATTAATTCCTGTTGGAACAACATACCTTATCTCCAAAGTATGGGCAAGAATTGCTGTATCTGAGATCTATGAAACACCTTTAGAAACAATAAAAGTTGACGATGAGGTAAAAACTCTCACTACTGTGGATACTTATGGAGGGTTAGTGCTGATCCAAACAAGTTCAATCCATGGACCTGTTAAAATGTCTGCAAAGACAGAAACTGGGGCCATCGCGAAAGGCATGGTTGCTTACGTTATGAAAGTTGAAAAAAATTCCTTAATCATTGATGAATGGCCTTCAACAGAAAAATCGAAAAAAGAATCTCCCAAGGGATCGATTGCTTGGGAATAATCTAAAAGAAAAGTAAAATATGGGTGATAAAAACAAAATGGTGAAATTATTCTTCTTACAAGGGAGTACAGGAAACGCGTTACTGGACAATCTCTGGTTAGTAATTGTCTTAGCATTTGTAATTTTCTTCTTATTTATCATATTCTTTGTATCACGTTATCGAAAATATAAAACAAATGAGTATGTTATACATTTCCGTCGTGGAAAAATCAAAAGGGCGGGAACAGGTGGTACAGTAGTCTTATGGCCAGTATTTGATGAAGTTATTGTGATTCCTACCACTGTTCAACAAACTTTACTAGAAGCAAGAGAAAAGGTAGTAAGTTATGAATACCAGGATGTGGCTCTAACTGCATTTGTTTATTGGCGTGTTACCAATCCGGAGGTATCCTATTCGAAAGTAAGCTGGAATCCTGCGCGATCAGATTACGTTGAAAAAGCAATTAAAAATGCAACTGAAGCTATCATACGAACAACTTGTGCGAACATGAAAATTGAACAGATTATTCGAAATAGGGTTGAGATCATCAAGAACGTCACCAGTGAACTACATCACCTTGCTGGAGATTGGGGAATAACAGTCGAATCCGTTGAAATTAGAGACGTTGAAGTTTTAGATCAACGCCTTAAAGATAATCTTGAGGCTGTAAAGAAGATCGAAGAAGCTCAAACAGCTCAATTAAGACAAGCAGAAATGGAGGAAAGTGTCCAGCTAAGGAATTTAGATGTTCGTCAGCGGACAGGTGAACAAGATCAGACAGTAAAGTTGACTATTGAGAGGAAAGCCAAAGAACGAGAGATTCAAATTGTACAGCTTGAACAACAACGAGCGATTATTGCAGCAGAAACAGTACGAAAACAAAAGCAAATCGATTCAGAGGCAGAGAAATATCTCAGAGTTACTCAAGATGTAGGAGTCGAGGTCGAACGAATTCGTCAACAAGCCCTAGCTCACAAAGATCAACTACTTGCAGAAGCTGAAGGTGAGGCTGCGAAAATTAGTCAAACACAGATTGCTTACGCTCAAGGTATCTTAGAACAGGCAAAAGCGTTGAGTAAAGCAGATGAGAAATATATTCAAATGAAAGCAATTGAGATGCTCCCTGATATTTTCAAAAATGTCGCAGTAGACAAAATGATATTACTTGGGGAAGGACAAGATGCCTATAAATCCATTGCACAAATGGTAATTCCATTCCTGGAAGTTGCTAAAGAATTAGGTTTGGCTACGAATGGAAAACCATCTGATGACAAGGAAAAAAAGCAGATCAGAAAGCGTACATCTAGCTAGTCAACAAATCATTAGGATTATCATTTCTAATGGTTTTTTTTTCTAAAGATCTCCGAAAAGCATATTTCGTGATATCCGAATAGATTCTTTTCGTTCCCTCATCCTTGAGAATCCTCCTTCGACCCAGTTCTTTGCTTCTTGATCTCGACCTAGCTTTCGGTATATAGAGCCGATTGTAAGATATAATACTGAATCATCTTTTAGTTGATTAGCCCTGATATAAAACTCCACAGCTTTTTCATATTCAAGTACCTGTTGAGATTTGATTGCCTTCCAGTAGAAAAGATTGCCTATTCGTACTAGTACAGAAACTTCAACGATTTCCTTCACGGTCTCTTTGTCTTCTCCATCCAAACGAGCCAAGATCTTCTCGTAACGAGATATTTGGGGAATAATTTTTACAAAATCTTCGGGTTTGATGGTGGGACGCATGTAAAATGCTCCCTCCAGAATTGGGGTATCAGTAAACACCATTGATTCATCTAATAGGTTTGTTAGCGATGCTTGGATCTGAGTAACATCCCGAATAATGCTTGAGAGGATCTGGTGACGTTCATGATCCATCTGTATACGTTCTAAGTCTGAAGTAGATTGCTTAATCGCCGCGGGAGTACTTTGTCCCTCAACAGAGGAAATTGAACTTTCAATGTTTTTGTAAATAAGTTTAATGAAATCTAAGGTTAGATCATCTTGAGAAGCTACAGCATTAATATCCCTAATTAAAATCCTTTCAATCATATTATAATTTGATAAAACCCTACTTTTTGAGTCTCGAAGGAATAAAAGAAATAATGTGCAGTAACGACCGTACTCTTGAATCCTTGGGTCTGCAGAATTTGAAGATTTTACCGTGAAGGGAAATGCAATTGCGAGCTCCTTTCGACCTGGAACTGGGAAAGAACCGTGCAATTGGTTTAACTGATCTTGACTTTCACCTAATCCAAGCGCAGTCATAAGACTGATACTCAGTTTCATCGAGCTAGTTTCATCTAGCTTGGAGAGATTTATCTCTGTGATTGGTCCAGTATCAGCCATAACCGATAAAAGTACGCCTTCAAATAACATATGAGAATCACTTGTTTATTTCGCTCTTACGTTTATCAAGGGCATTTTTCTTGTTCTTTTTGAAATTAGAGGTTTTTCCTTCCTTGTTTTGCACGGATATTGGTATTTTTACCTATGTTATATTTTATATTCCTACCGATTTAAACCATTGTCTTTTGATTTTTTATAAACTTTGGTAAATCCACCTACCTTCTGATTTGTTTCTGATAGTACCCGCAATAAATTCATATTATTCTGTGATTTTCTTTTTCCCCTGTTTTCTAGGAGGACTGGGTAACTCCCGCTCGGTCATTTCCACCCTTCTTCTTGAGTATTCTGCAATAGAATTTGTCAATGCGGCTTGATTAGTCGATATTCGTTTATAACTTCCCAGTGTAGGTGTATAGAGTGATTTTATGTCTAAATTGTAATTATTGAGTAAATTCCAAGAATTCCTGATTGATAGAAGATCATATAAATAATAAGCTGAGTCCATACATTCAACTATCTGCTTACGAGTTTTTAAATCAAGGTTCATAACATTGGGTCGATTTAAAATCTCTAATAATAATTGTAAAATCTCTACTAACTCGTTAAGATCCTCCTCTGCGGGATCTTTCTTCTCAAAATAAGCTACAAGTAAATTGATTTCGGTGTTTAATCTATCTAGCTGGTATGATAGTAATTGAGTGCTACGTACGAACTTTCTTTTATCTAATCGTTTTATTAAAAGTCGTAAAGTTCTCATAGAGGCTTCAGGTTTGTATGTTTTTGTACCTAACCGTCTTAAAAAGCGCGCTAACCTTCCACTAAGCTTGAGTTGATTTGACATCTCTTTTGTTGTGCTTAAACCTTGTTTGTAATGTCGCTCCATAATTTCAAGTACAAATTGAGGTTCAATTTCTGTCGGGTAACCCAATTCGGTCAGTAAAAAATACGATTCTAGAATACGCGTAGGATTTTCTATATCCGTTAATCGTTTCTTAAGAAATGAAGAGAGTAAAAGTCGATCACTTTCGGTAAGATCGTCAAGTTTTCCTAATCGATGTATTAAAAATGTGAATCCTACTATAGAATCTTCCACAAGTGAGGTTTCTAGTCCCTGCTCTATCAATCGAAATACAAATTCTGATACAATGTCATTCAAATGTTCTTTTGGTCCGATAATCAACGATGAAATGTCCATTAATGTGCTAAGATTATTAATCTCCTGTGGAGAGTTAGAAAACCGTTGGACTATTCGATTCATTTCCTTCTCCCCTTCTGAAGTAATTTGTTTGACGAAAGAGTAATTTTCTAACTGTGTTATTGTATCATCAGGAACCCGAAACTCCTCAGCTAATTCATTCAAGACTTTCTCAGACTGCTTCTTTCCTTGTAAACGGCCCTCTAGTAGGCCTTGCAATAATTCTTGGGGAATTTCTTCGTTTGTTTCCTTTGCTATACTATAAGATAATGGAATAGAAATTTTTTCAAGTAAAGATTCCACACGTTCAAGCTTGCCTAAGATCTGTTGGTGTTCGTCAGTCAATTGTGAGAGAGAGTTCGTGATAAGCTGATCAAGATCTCGACGTGATGAGTAGGCCCCGAGTTCTTCATGGACTACTTCTCGTATTTGTTTTAATCTATCAGGTGTTAATTTCGTTTTCAAAAAGTCTTTCCCAAATTTTGACTCAAGCTTTCCATCAATTCTCTCCACCAAATAGGACTGTGCAATTTTTTTACGTGAAATATTTGCTGTATACTCCGCTACGACTGCTTTAATGAGCGCTGCGACAGTTAATCCTGCAAAGCCTATAAAAGGGGCAACCACATTTATTCACTATTAACTATTAATTCCCAAGCTCTTTAAAATATAACTCAACATACTACTTACAGAGGACGACAAGGTAAAAATTTTTGATTCAGCGGGATCAATGAGAAAGAAAACCCATCATGAAGGTAATTTGAATATCTTTCGTCGTTTAGAGGTATCTACAATGAAGAAATACTCACTTATTGACTTATGGCTTCGCGTAATTCTTTTCTTTACAATATGTGTTATTTTAATATTTAGCTTTCAGAGTTTCGTGCTTCCACTAGTAACTACAGTTTTTAACAATGGAGAGGATTATCCTCTAATTATTACAATAAATATTCAACGAGCTATGAACGGAATCGTAGGTATTGGACTTGTATATGTGTTCTTACGCTTTGACCGGTTAAAAATGGCAGTTACAGGATTTGAATGGGATAAATCTAGAGGGTATGAATGGATTCTTTGGAGTATTCCCATCACTCTAGCAGGTTTAGTACCTACCGTTTTTATAGAAGCTATTTTCGATATTGTTGAGCCTATTGACATCAACAACCTTCTTGATATACCTGGGATACTTCTAACATTGATAGTGACGATTTTTTTTATTGGAATTGGCGAAGAAATACTCTTTCGCGGGTATCTACAAAGGATTTTGGAATCACGGTACTCTTTTGAGACTTCAGCTCTAGTGTCAGCTTTTCTTTTCGGAATGTTGCATTTCTGGTTAGTAGCAGCGAGTAGGGGGGGCATTTTATACATGACCGCGATTCTCTTTAGTGCTACAGTGATTGGATTAACTTTCTCCTATACATTTAAGATTACTGGCTACAATTTGATCTTTCCTGTTGCAATACATGGATTCTGGGACTTTTTTCTATTTATTTTTCAAGTTGTTTTCAAATATGATACATGGTTAAAGGTTATATTGGAAATTTCCGCTTCTACAGTCGGAGCAGTAGTGATCTTCCTCTTAGTACGTTACTATGCTGAAAATTATCAAAAACTACCTAATCAAAACACAGAAGAATTACCCGCATGAGTAAAAAACTCAATATCTCCTTACTTCAGATGAATATCGAGGTTGGCAATGTAACTTCAAACCTCGCTAAAATAAAATCTCTCGTTTCCAGAAGTGTCACACCAGAATCTAAGAAATTTCCTCACATCATATGTCTTCCAGAATTAAGCACCACCGGTTTTGATTTACACAATTACAAAAAACTCGCAGAGAAAATACCAGGAGGAGACACTACTCGTTTTTTTCAAAAATTAGCCAAAGAACACTCTGTTCACTTGATTACAAGTGTTATTGAACAATTTAATGAATCCTACTTCAACTGTGCGTTAATTATTAATTCATCGGGGGAGATAATGACAAAATATCGGAAAGTACATCTATTTCCTCTGAAACCAATGGAAGAAGCCGATTTTTTTGACAGTGGTGATCATTTAGGTGTTTCAAATAGACAAACATTTGTTGAGATCGGTGGAATGAATGTTGGAGTTTTGATATGCTTCGACATTCGTTACCCAGAGCTTAGTCGACGTTTAACCTTAGAAGGCGTAAATCTCTTGATCTATATCGCTGAATTTCCACGTCCTCGAGATGATGTGTGGAGTGTTTTACTCCAGGCAAGGGCAATGGAAAATCAAATTTTTATTGCAGGAGTTAATCGTGTTGGTGGTAATAATGAGGCATCATTCTTTGGTAAATCAATGGTTATTGATCCATTTGGAAACCTAATTTTAGAAGGAAACGATCAAGAACAAATATTATTTACCTCGCTTGATCCTGATCGTCTTTCTGAAGCTAAATCCTTTATCCCCACATTGGATTTACGACGACCAAGCCAATATTGAAATATAAATGTTAGATTATTATTTTTGATCCAAGATGGGGAATTTTCATTGAACCTAGATCAAATTCTTCAATTTTTTTCTCGCGAGATCTTGTAAATGGGTCTTTGGTAAGCTCACCAAGATGCACTAATGCTTTCTTACCTTTTAGCGAAGAATAAAACTTGTCTAATGTAGCACTACTTGAATGGGCACTAAACCTTGCATATACGACTTTTTGTTTATAGGAGGGCTCCATTTTATGCAATAATCGATAGGCTAGCGTGTTTTTCGCAAGATATCCGCAAAGAATGACGGCTGTTTCTGGATCAGTTTTTGTTTCCTCGACTAGCTTACGGGCAAACCCACCATTTAACATTCCTCCTCCGGCAATTACTACTTCATTATCAAATGGTTGGTTAAATCGATCACTTAAATGTGCTTTTGTTTTGATTCCTGAAATCCGTGCTACCTTAGAAGCCATACCTAATAAACTTACTTTATGATTTTTAGTAATTCCTTCATTTTCGAGTTTCAACAAAATTTCTTGTGCTCTTCCCACGCTAAAAGCAGGAATTACTACTCTATTAGATTCATTTATTGTTTGAAATAATAATTTGTCTCGTGCAGTGGAGTCAACCTCTGGTTGATTAAAATACGTACTATCAACTATTGTCAAATCAGAATTCATGGGAATATCAGGAATTTTCTCTCGAAATAACGCACATGGATCAAAATTGATATCACCAGTAAATAATACCTTTTTCCCATTACTTTCAAGTTGATAAGCAAGTGATCCTTGGATATGGTGGGCATTGAATGGTTTAATTAGAATATCGGGTGTAATTTGGTATTCCTTACCTGATTTAATTGGAATAAACCGTTCCATCATCTGATAAACATATGATTCCTGGGAAAGAGCTTTAAACCGAAAATCGCTGTTTTGAACTGACTGTGAGAAATTTTGATGCATTAACTTCTGACTATCTAACAAGAGGAAGCTTGTCAATTCTTTTGTCATTGCACTCCCAAAGACGTATCCTGAATAACCTTGACTGAACAGGTATGGTATAGCTCCTGAGTGATCTAAATGGGCATGAGTGAGGAATATTGCATCAAGATTAGGTAATGCTTCGTCCCAATACGGTATTTGATAATTTGCTACCGATAATCCAAAATCTAAAAGAATATTAGACTTAGATGTTGATATCAAAATTCCCATTGTACCAATTTGGCTCCCCCCTAAGAATTTTACTTCTAAATCATCTTCCTTACTTAATACTGGATAAGCTAACCTTTCAAGATATCCAGGAAGAAGTTCTGTGGGAATGTTACCTGGTAATCCTGACGCGTGAACTGTACACGCTTTTAACTGTGTTATATATGGTTTTACAAATGGTTCGTGGCTTATGGGAATTGTATTTATTCGGTATCTTTTCCGTTTGGTTCGTTGAGCTTGAAAAAACTCCTCATTGGAATTATATTTTGTTGACTCCCATTCATGTACGAACTTCTTGATGACATGTTTAGTTACCATATTTAATGTCGAATGATCAATCCAATTCTTCAAAATAGGGATAATTTGGTCATAGTCTAGCTTTTCAACCATTTCAGGTATATAATCGGGGTAGTTTTGACATGTACTTATTGGTAATTCCGATATTTTCGTTATTGCTCCCTTTTGATTTGGAAATTTGTTTATAAAGTATTTAGCGAGCTCCTCAAATCCTTCTGGAGGAATTCCTATGAATCGAATCATTGAGATCAATTTTTCGATAGGTTCTTCTTTACTGGAGATAAAGAATTTGACAATATCAACAACCGATTTATTGATTTCTCTTATTGTCACATCTGGTTCAGTACTATGCGTGTAAAGGAATTTAACAACACTTCTAAAATCCTCTAAGTCTAAATAGGCAAGAAAAACTCCACTGAGTGTAAACGTCAACACTTGTTTCTGTTGCTCAAGTATATGATCTGTTTTTTCATACTCACTTTTGAAAATACTTCTAATAGAGTTATAATAGATTTTCTCATTCTTAAAGCACTCCAGATCACTAATTTGTGTTTGAGATCCTAACCAGAATAACTGATACTTTTCGGTTCGAGGTAGGTCGAAAATGACAGTTTCTAGCTTTGGTTCAGTAGGTTGTCCTAGATTTTCGTGCAATGTTTCGCTCAGTTTCTTAACTCTAGCAGATGGTATATCCAGAATCCTCACCTGTGAATTGTCTAATAAATAAAGTTATAATACTGGAGTAATTGTATAATCGATATAGCCTTTTACAAGTACTGATTCAACAGCAAAAAATTCCGTAGCTGGAATTAATCCTTCAAGAACAAGAGCTCGATTAATTAAATCGATTTTCCAATGTGATGTAGCTGCTGTTGTTCCACCACGATATTCTTGGTTTTCTTTTAACCAGCTGACAACAACATCGCCCTCTAATCTTGCTTTAGAAACAAGAATCGCAATGAATTCATTTAGCGCTGGTATTCCATACATATTTTCGAGTACATCAAGTCCTATATTGATCAGAATTGTCTCTCCATTTTCTTCTCGAAACTTCTGTTTAATCTGTTCAATTTTGGAGAGTAATTCTTCGATTGTTTTTGGTAGTGTAATTCTATGTTTTTCTTCACCAGGCACAAATCTCTCGAAATTTACCGTTTGGTTTACCCAATTTTTATTTCCTGTGAAAACATCAAAATAGGGCTTTTTAGTATCGAATGTAATTCCCTCACGCAATATACTAATAACCGCACGTTTATTATTCAAATGATTAGTTATGAGAGGAAAAAGAATTATATCTAATCCATCGCCTACAATGGTAGAAACCTCAAATAAATTGTAAGATCCTTTTCGAAATCCACCACCTAAGAGAGTGTCAAAATCAGCGGAACCTGAAGAGATATGATGTTCATCTGAGTCAGGAGTTGTTTTTGACTTTAGTAAAATCGCTGGAAACCGATATTTGAATGGAGGAAAAGTTTTCATCCTTCCTTTTGATAATGTAGTTAGATAGGTCTCGTTAGTAATTTCAATGCCTCTCATCTTGGGAAAAGTAAGCTCTCGAATACGTCTTGAAATTCCATGTGGAGATACGATCTTTCTTTTACTCAATATTGCATGGCCATCAACCATCCAATCTAGCGTAGAGTCTTTAATGCCCTCTTCAACAAAAATTATTTTGTCATTTTTTCCTTGAACTCTTTGAACTATTGCTGATTCCCAATGGTGAATTTGTGTTTCTGATAAATTTCCAATAACCGCATTCCAACTATCTATAACAAATATTCGATTCGTTAGATCAGAACCTAAAGTAAATAGGTGTTGCACAAATTCAGGAATTGTCTCAAAATCCAATCTTTGGATGGATTTATTCTTTGTTGCCTTCCCAGAACGCGTCGCATCAATGAAAAACGGATATTTTCGATTTTTCGGGATAATATCTTCCAACCATAAAGAATCTTCCACAATCGCCTCAGGATCAATACGTGTGCTTATGTAAAAAGAGTTAGGGGATCTAGCTACTAGTTCGAGAGCTAAACTTGACTTACCAGTCCCAGGGAGTCCTTTAATTAGTAAAGAATAGCTTTTATCTGTAATAGTAAAATTAGAAAACTCATCTGGTAAAATATTTTTGAATGTAGCCATCTTTTTACTCTCAAATTTTCCTAAAATTCACTGAATGGTTTCCTTCATCTGTCATTAGGCTACTGGTTCAAAAATTCTTGAAGTTGATCGAAATCATGGAATAGTTTGATTCTATCTGACAACGTAGGTTCCAATAAGTTGTTAATTGGGTCTAGTAATAATATTTGATTTTTAGTAATACGAGATAACTCTCTTTCCGCGGCTAATAGTCCTGTGAGGGTTTTACTGACACCTAGAGTATAATTCTTCTTACGAAATCTCTTTTTTGAGCGTAATTCTATTGATACGTATTTCTGATGTGAAGAAATTGCCTCGAGTTCAAAACCACAGAAAGAAACAGTTGATCGAATTTGATTGATAATTTGCTTCATATTTACGCTACCTCACTGTGTTGAATGCTGGAGTTCAATGCAATTATGTTGAATTAGAAAATCATCTTTTAAAAAGGTTCTATATAGAGGATACTGGAATCTTCTAATTTGAGTAAATCCGAACAAGATCTTCCTTGGATAATATCCCATGGGGAGTAATATAACCACTTAACAATTCTGCGGGTGTAACATCAAACGCAGGATTGAAACAATGAGTATTTCTTTGATAAACCGAAATTGAAGTCTGTTCTCCCAATGTTTTAGAGTATCCTCTGACTTCAAAAATTTCCTGTTGACTTCTCTCCTCAATTTCAATTTCTGCTCCAGTGGGAGTATCGTTATCAAATGTGGTATCTGGAAAGGCCGAATAAAATGGAATAGAGTAATGATTAGCAATCACTGCAAGATTATGTGTTCCTATTTTATTTGCTACGTCCCCATTCCGAGTTACACGATCTGCGCCTAATATAATTAGATCTACTTTACCTGTAGCCATTAAATACCCACTTGCTGAATCACAAATAACCGTATGGTCAACTCCATACTGGCTTAACTCCCACGAAGTAAGCCTTCCCTGCATTCGTGGACGAGTTTCATCGACATAAACATGAAACCGGACGCCATCCTTCCAAGAAGCGATTAGTGGTGCAATTGCAGATCCATGATCGACTAAGGCTAATGCTCCTGTATGACAATGAGTAAGTACATTCATGTTTTCTCTGACAAGACTTTTTCCTACTTCTCCAATCTTTTTTCCTTGCATTGATATGTTCTCAGCAAACTTTTCAGCATATACAATTGCTTCCTCTTTTGAAACTGACCAAATTTCCTTTACATAATCAAGACCAGTTTTTAAATCAACAGCTGTGGGTCGTGATGCCAATAATCGTTCATACGCACCTTGGATTTTCTTTGAGTAATCAGATTCACCCCAAAATTCATTAATTGCTAGTGCTAACCCGTATGCCGCAGCAGCCCCAATAGAGGGAGCTCCACGAATTTTCATGGTTTTGATGGCTTTTACAACATCGAGATAAGAAAAGCAAGAATGAACTGAAGTGAGAAATGGTAATTTCGTTTGATCAATGAGTTGAACTATTTTCTGCTCAGAATTCCACCAGACTGCTGGTAAATCAGCTTCTTCTCCGTTAACGATTAATTTCATGTTAAATTGAACTCCGTAGTAACATTTATAGAGAGGAGGATTGGTAACGAAGATTTATTTCATAAAACCATAAATCCACCTGCATAAAGGTAATTTGACTAGAAATATTTTGGATGATTCTTTAATGATTTTTATTCTTGTAAAACTTGCACGATTTGTTACCCCTAAAGAACAGGAGCTTATTGCCAACGATTTATTGAAAACTCTTCGTGGACATTCTATACCAGTTACTATTATCAATGATTCATGGGGTAGTCGCCGTCGATTACTTATTCAACTAAAGGATAAATCTCGCTATTCTCCGAACATACAAAAGCTCATCCTGCAAACCCCTGGAGTGAATAGTTTGATTTTGTTTTCACAAAGCGACTTTGAATTTGAAACCACCTCATTAACTGATCTGTTAGCACATTTAGAAGATTATATTGTTAACAAAATTAGAAGTAACACTGTTTTCATTACTTACCAAGCTTTTGGCCGTATTCCTTTCCATAAAAAGGCTATTCTAGATAGGTTAAAACGAAAACACATTTTCCACACAGGTGACGCGAAACATAACCTATATATTGAAGTAAAACGAGATAAACAGACCAAAGAAAAACAACCCGTCATTAAAGTACGTTTAGGGGAAAAAATCGGATCGACTCCTATTCGTAATAAGAAAATAACTTCTCCCACGTTGATTTTATATTCTCCATTTACTATTCAAGAAGTTGCAGATTTTTTCCGATTGGCGTTGACATTTAAAGCACGAGTAATTTTTACTAATGAAAATAAGATGGTTGAAAAGATCATTGAACAGGTAGAAGAGACTTACTTCAAAGGCCTCTCTAAAGTCGAGCATCAAATTATTCCCAATCTCGATTCTATTATGGAAAATAAGGAAAGATCTCTCTTCTATGGGTTTTCTTTATGGGGATCCGATCCAATTACTAGCTTACGAGAAAAAATCGAATCCTCTGGGAAAAAAAGGGAGGAAATTTTCTTTATATTTGGTAACGAAGAGAAAGGGATTCCTTTAAACGTGAGAAAGATGATTCTCACATTTTATATTGGAGTTAAGGCTTCAGAACCCCTTCGTGCTTCTCAAGCTGCAGCCTATGCACTTGGAATTCTCAATATTTAATATAGGATCCATTGAAACGAGCTTTCACTCTTCTAAGAGTTTAGAAACAGGCATTTCGTGAATGAAAAGTTGTCCTAATTTAATTAAAACTTCCGCGATATGTTTTTCCCAGAGTCCTGCTCGAATAATTAAATGACTCCCGAGGAAAAAATCAATCGGTAACCGAGAATAAATTTGAGAAATATCATAAGTCTGTTTGTAGGCAGTTAGGATTAATGGAACCCAAGAACGAGTGATGGAAGAGCTTAATGTCTTAATATCAATTCCAATTGAAATATTTTTGGCCACTTCCTCTTGGACTACATGACTAAGTATATACCCGATATCATCCATTCTATCAAGTTTGGGAAGCATAATTGAGTCTATCCAAGCAATACTTGAAGGCGAAACCAGAATATTACTCATGTGACTATCCCCGTGGATGAATTCAACTCCTCCCTTTGATTGTTCTAATACAGCAATCCAGTAGTCAATATAACGTTCATCTATATATTGTCTTAATAATTTAAACAAGGGGCTATATAATTGAACACTGGTTTGACTCTGTTCTGATCCATGTAATCTAGCCAGGGCATATCCTGCATATCCCCATCGATCATTTGGTTCCAATGTATGCTGGAGCAGTGGATTAAAGCCACTTAAAAATTCCAGAATCAATGCTTTTACCTCTGGAATTACCTGTATTACTTGGGGAGAAAAAACATGATCAGGATATCGACGAATCCGTATTGGAAGGTCATGATTCTCTTTCCATTGTTCCCAATCTCTTTGACGGATTGCTAAATGACGGGCTAACCTTTCCGCGTTATCTACTTCAGCATCTAAATCGTTGGCAAACTTTAATACGATCCCTCCATCTATTTCTCCAGCCAGTGAAGTTGATAAGGCAGCTTCGATAACATAAGTTCTGCCACCAGCTCCAGTGAAGCAGCGAATTTGTTTGAGTCTAGTATCTGATATTAATCCTGTGACTACTCTGACATTTGCGGTAATTTTTTCACTAGATTGTAAAATGATTGTTCGAACGCGATCGTGAATTTTTTGTTGTTTCTCCGTTGATTCCTCAAAGTTACTCATTATACATTTACCCCTCTTAATATAGGTATTTCTGTAAAATGCGACCTCTTTCGACTAATGCATACATTCCATCTACTGAATCCTCAGCGGTTCGAAATACAGGGATCCCATATCCCTCAAATTCCGCATTTACTGTAGGATCAGGAAGATTATAAACTAATATCGGTTTCTTAGGAAATTCTTGCTTAAGAAGTGCTATTCTTGCTGGAGCATCTTTCGATACAACTGGTGCATCACTTCTAGGAACAACTATTAGTCCAGATACACTTTCATCCTTTAAGAATATTCTAGATATTTCAGTAATGACTTGAGTTGTTGCCGATCCTGTTAAATCCACAAAAGCAAGTGGATCATTGTTTTTATCCCTCGAAACAGAAGTCTGTACCGCATGTTTCTTAATTACATCCTCTGTTTCGGTTACGACATTCCTAGGTAACTTAGCTAACTCGAGTTTATATCGATTCATTCGATATAAGGCCATCGCAGCTGGACCTCCCGTATTTGTAACTAACGCAATGCTATTTCCATATGCAGGAGGTTGTGTATAGAGTGCTTTAATAGAGTTGATAAATTGAGAGGTACTATCACACTGAATAATACCTGATTGTCTTAGAATTTCTTTATAAATCCCCATAGTACTAGCAACTGCACCTGTATGCCCCTTAGCTGCCATAGAAACATTCTCTGTTGATGGTAGTTTAAGAACAACAATCGGTTTCTTCCGTGCAATTGCTTTTGATACTTTGATGAATCTTCGGCCAGCTTTTACTCCCTCAATATACGCTCCAATTACTTTTGTATCAGGATCTTGACCAAAATATTCAAGGAAGTCAGTTTCGTTCAGATCTGCTGCATTACCATAAGAAACAAAACGTTTGAGCCCAATTTTATTCTGTTGAAGGGCCAACAGGAGATCGATCGCAAGAGAACCAGATTGCGATATCAAAGAGACATTTCCTTTATCAGGAAGTTCAAAATTCGGAAATAGAGTATTGATCTGGGAATGAGTATCCACAATACCAAGACAATTAGGTCCAATTAATCGTGAATCGCCTAATGCGGCTACTAGTTCATCCTGTAGATCATTTCTTCCAACTTCTGAAAATCCTGCTGTGATACATACGATAGCGGGTATTCCTCTTTTAGAAGCATCTGCTACAGCTTGAATAGCTAGTGTTGTGGGCAATACTATAACGGCCAAATCCGGGACTTCTGGTAAATCAAATACACTTTTATAACATTTAATTCCCATAATTTCTTTGACACGAGGATTAATGGGAAATACTCTTTCAAAGTAAGGAACAACAAAATGATTGAAAATTAAACGCCCGTACTTTTTTTCGTCCGAAGAGGCACCTAGAATTGCTACCGATCTTGGTTCAAAGAAAAAGTCAAGCATTTTGAAATTCATCCAATTATTTCAGAGGAATATTTTTATCAACACTCATAGGTAATAATTTCCTCCTCTTAAATAAAATTCTTGTTTCGAGAGGGTTGGTAGGATTGACAAAAATTTGTTACTTTTCGATTTACTTTAATGAATGATATAGGATTTCCACAATTACTACAAAATTGATCCCCTTTAAGATGTGCTTCGAATAATTTCTTCCTCCAGAACCTTTGATTTTCTAATTTCTCTGTAGATTCTAACCACTCCCGAATTCTAGATTCTACATGATCTTAAACGTCCTTACGTGATTATTCTCATCCAACACAGTCATTTTCAGCCTTTTCGGAGTCCCCTCTCTCTGAGAAATTTAGAAGGAAATCCCCTCTAGATATCTGTGAAGAGAGGTGATTACTAAAAGAAGAGAGAAAAAGCTCTTTAATGAGTCATCTGGACAGGATTTCTCAATTACATCAAAGTAAATGGAATTTGTGGATTGATATTATGGTCGCTGATTGGATAGCAACTAAAAAATGGAAATCGATGGATGTTCAATCTATTAGAGACTCATTAATGACTCTTCCAAGATGGTTATTAGGAATATGGATCGCAGTAAATTTAATAATCCCTTTCTACGGTGCTCTCCTCTATTATTGGCAATACGCATATTATCACCCAATCTTTTGGATTTTTATCCCAGACTCAAGTACATTCGCAATTTTATTCGGTATCTTTCTTATTATCACTCTGGGGTACAAGAAAAATATTCAGGTGCTAAATTTAACAGCATTTATTGGTCTTATTAGGGCATTTTTGGGGTATATTGTTGTTTTTACTGTGCAACCCTCCTTTTTTGATATTGTCTCATTATTAGCTCACACATTTGAATTGTGTGAAGGATTGATACTATTATTGTTCATAAAGGTTGATCGAAAGAACTTCACCGTTGCAGCTGTTATTTCTTTAATTGATTGGTTTTTTGATTTTTTAAATCCTTTCGATTTACCTACATTGGTGTTATACCCGTTTGATGCTGATATAAATCCAAATAATACCGCTCCCTTTATTTTAGTCTTTGCTATTGTATTTTTTATTAGTATTATTGGGTGTTTGACTTATATACGGTGGAAACATTGGGTTCAAGAAGGGCAAGAAGTGAAATGGATCTATGACCTATAACATCTAAAATTAAAATTGACCTATAAAGAGGCAACAATTTTGCTCTTTAATCGAATTATTTCTTTGAGAGCTTTTTCTCTACTTTTTTTTCTCACAATAATAATAACAACGTATTTACGAAAGCGATCTACAAAAACCATGTAGTCTCTACCCAAAGAAAATTGGAGCTGTTCAATCTCCTGACCAATTAAGATACTGGACTCAATAATCACCTTACACATCTGTGCAAGAGTATTAGCATGAGGATGAATATCAGGAATTGAAATAGTTGTAAAGACTTGATGAAAATTCGGTTTTTCAAGCAATATGTAGTCAGAGAAAAATGAACTATCCATTATATCAATAATCTTACTCAATCCAACGACGTCAATCGATATTAAGGAATTATACTCTCTCTTCAAGAAATCGTTGAAATCGACAAACTGGTGATCATCGAAAGATAGTTCGTCCTTTAGCTCTTTCTTGAATTTCGCTTCAAAACGTCGAAGAGTCGTATTAGCGAAGTTCATCTCTTTTAGATCATGTTCATGTGAAAAGAAAATTCCATAGGTATACTTGCCCTCAATTATATGCACAATGTACTTCCCTTGATCAATTGTTTTTATACCAGAATCATCTGTTTCCTTAACAGCATTGAGAACAGCGCTCATTAAACCTGCACGTAAATCTTCATCAACGTCCGAGAAACCTGGCATAAATGAATAGGAGAAAAGTAAAAGTCCATTTTTAGTTGTTATGTTGACACCTATCAAGAATATTACCTAGAACCGATTATATTGCAGAATTTAATAATTAATCATTTATCTTTTAGAATAGTTGCAGTAAATTACTTGTTTAACGCCTTTTGATAATTAGATAACTCACTGGAATGAAAATGATGTAGTTTATGAGCTTTATCGGACCACTAAAATAATTTTAGTTAAAATCTCAAAATCCTTCTCATTGCTAGTCTTTCAAATCACTACTTTCATTTTCGGCCTATCAAAAATCTTGAATACGCGATGGTTTTTTGGATACCTGAGGATGACAGTGCTAATTATTGATTCCAGTAATTCAGGGGCGGCAGGAGATATGTTAATAGCCGCCTTATTAGATATATGCTCCGAAAAGCAACGCAATCAGTTTTGTGACACATTTACATCTAGTCTGATAAAACATGATCCTCAATTTCAGTTACAATGGAAGAATGTCACAATTGAAGGATTTTCAGGAATACAGCTTGTCACAAATGCCAAAAAACGCTTCTCCCCCTCTGAATTAAACACAATTTTACATGATTCGAGTAATACACTTTTGAAAAAGGAAATTTCTATTCAACGAGCCATACAGGCTTTAAACCACCTCAAGAAAGCAGAAATGAAAGTTCATGGAATTGAAAAGGAGGATCATAAGCTTCATTTCCATGAATTAGCAACAATTGACACAATTCTCGATATTATTGGATTTTACTTTCTTTTGGAGTTACTTGAAGTAGAAATATCCAGTGTAAATTTATTGCCCATAGCTATAGGGGGGGGAAACAAAATTATTTCTCATGGACTAGTTTCTGTTCCCACACCTGCCACGAGCGAAATTATTAGAAGAGGAGAATTACCAATTCAAGGAGGTCCTGTGAATGGAGAGCTATTAACACCTACAGGTGCAGCTATCCTGGCGTCTTTACAGGCGATATCGATTCAATATTTACCAAGTATGACGGTAAAGAAAATTGGTCGAAGCTTTGGTACTATTCCTCCAGAGAATGGACAACAGCCTTTTCTAAGAATATTACTTGGAACTGAAAAATCTCTTTTGCACACAGAAGAGATTGTTACTCTTGAGACAAATGTTGATGATGTAGATGGAGAAACCATCGGGTATCTATTCGATATACTCTTTCGGAAGGATTTGGTCTTAGATTTTATTGTAATTCATACAATCATGAAAAAAAATCGACCTGGGTATCTTCTTCAAGCTATTGTTGAACCTAGGAAAGTTCAGGAAGTGTCATTACTTCTAATGCGAGAATTGGGTACATTAGGTGTAAGAGCATTGTCAGGATTCAGACATATTATCCCAAGAAACTATACTACCCAAAAATTTAATGTTGGAGAGGGAATGAACGAAGTTAAAGTTAAACGTGGCTATTTTGGGGATGAAATGATTACCGAAAAGGTTGAATATGAGGACTTAAAGCGAATTGCCCTCGAACAGGAAAAACCACTCCGTAAGGTTCGGAAGGATATTACTTCGGATATTATTAAGGAGAGTGAGACCAATGAATGATTTAGAAGAAATTTTAAGAAAAGTAAAAGAAGGAGAAATTGATATAGAAGATGCAATAAAGACAATCAATCTTTTTGGTCTTGATTTCGTTGGTGAAGGAGTAAAAATGGACACGAGCCGTCAAATTAGACGTGGAATTCCCGAAATTGTGTTTGCAGAGAGAAAGAGACCTCAAATGGTAGTTGATATTGTTTCTTCAATAATGGAGACTCAACAGATATGTCTCCTCTCACGTGTACTAGATAAACACTTATCTCTTCTGAAGAAGCAATTTACTCCGACTTATGATCTTGATTTCTCTTCAGATTCAGAACCGTATACAGTTACAGTAAAGAGAAAAGATTATTCTCCCCCTGAACCCAGGCAGAATATTGGTATACTTACAGCTGGTTCCTCTGATATTCCAGTTGCAGAGGAAGCAGAGGCAATTGCTCGTATAATGGGTGTGGGGGTCATATCATATCATGATGTTGGAATTGCAGGAGTTCATAGGTTATTTACACCTTTAAAGGAGCTTGTAAAGTACAATGTGAAAGTTGTCATTGTTGTAGCCGGAATGGAAGGCGCTCTTCCTGCTATTGTTTCAGGATTGGTCAGAGTCCCTGTAATTGGTGTACCTGCGTCTACAGGATACGGATATGGAGGAAAAGGAGTAGCTGCTTTGATGTCCATGCTTCAAAGTTGTTCTCCTGGATTAGTTGTAGTGAACATCGATAATGGAATAAACGCTGGAGCTACAGCGGCATTGATTGCTAAACAAAGTAAATAAATATTGGGTATCGCAAAATCAAATGAGAATACACTTTGATTGATATACAAGATTGAGTGAGGTTTCAGGTAAATGTCGGATGAAAAATCAGATTTGAAACAAGAGGAAGGAAAAAAAGAGGAAACTATAGCAATAGAAGAGGAAGAAGCAGAATTGACTCCTCCAGCTGAAGAAAAGCCACCAAAGAAGAAGTATGTCTTCAATTGCACGAAATGTGGACAATGTTGCGAAAAACGAGAATATATTCCAGTATCTTTTGATGATATTAGAAAATGGACTCAATCTGGGATCATAAATACAGTCTTTCCTAATCTGAAAATGCAAACTTTCCCCGCTCAAGTTCAGGGAGAAATGCGGGAAGTGATCTCAATAGTCATTGCTGCGTCAGATGATGGAGGATGCCCTCTCTATGATAAGGAAAATAAATTATGCAATATTTATCACTCAATGCCCTTAGAATGTCTTGCTTTTCCTCTTGGTTTTAATGGTAATCAGTATTTTATTAAAGATAAAACTGTCCCTGGCATCGGTAATGGGACCATGACCAAAGAACAGCTTATCAATGATCGTGATAATGCCAGAAAAGACTTTGAAGCAAGAGTTGAAACACAAACTCTCCTCCCATTCACATATACACTTTTCATGCAGAATCTAATTGAGCAACAACAGAAAATCAGAGACGAAATGTCAGAAGAAAAGAAAAAACAATTAGATGACCTCTTGCAGGCCGAATCTAAAGAAGAGTAGCCCCTTTTATTTATATGTGGGTGAATAATCACATTTCGAACAGATCCACCTAGAGAAGGGAAGAATTAAATCATCTCTTCCTTCCTGTTCCATTTTTTCAGAATAAGGCAGGAGATGTCCTACCCCACATTCAGGACAGGGCGGAGTAGTTATTATACTTGTATCTTGAGGTATAAAATTGTCAAGGGAAGTAATTTCTTGGGATCTACGAGGTTTGGGAGTAATCTTTTTTGTACTTGAGGTGGTTTTCTTCTGCTTGGTGGTATTCTTCTTTTTTTTCGCAGGTGTTTTTCGTGTGGGAGCTTTTCGAGTCGATTTCGCTTTAGATCCAGTTGTACTTGCTTTCTTTGTTGTAGCTTTAGTCTTTTTAGCTTTAGTGGTTATTTTTTTTGTCTTAGAAGATTTAGGCTTTTTTACTTTCTTATTTTCTTCCTGTCCCTCTGCTAGTTCTGGTACAAGTCCACCCTTTGGGATAGAATCAATAGATTCCGTAAATTCCTTTGTTTCTTCACCTTGATCTATAGTCTGGACTCGATAGGTTAAACCATATATTCTCCTGATCTCAGTTGCAGCAGTAGAAGATATAAAACGAGTTTTGACAGCAGCACCTTTCCCTATCCAGATCCATATCTTTCTCTTTTCATCATCAACAATAATAAAAACAGATTTTGCCTTAAGGTCTTTAGGAGAAAATGCTACTGGATCCCAATGGCCTTCAGGAGTCACTGAGTATGCTACAAGTCGAGTCAATCAATCATCTGCCTTTTTACACTATTTGAAGTATGCTAGGCAGTGAGAGTTAAGATTTTCCCATCGGTTTCTATTTACTTTATATCCTCAGAATCTTTGGATTAAAGTAATTCTAAGAATCTCTGAGAATTGCTCTCGTCCGAACAATAATTAAAGGAATATTCCTAATATCAACGGTTTTCTGATAGCGTATATGGGATTCTGTGTATTTGATTTTTTCACCAACAAGAAAATCGAAGACTCGCTTCTTTTCTGGATAATCCAGTGGTAGCGTAAGATAGAAATTCATTTCTCGAAGTAATAGCCCCTTCAAGGATGTGATTTTCCTAGTAATTCTGATGCTAGTATTCCCAATGTAGATTGTATACCCCCAAAAAGGAAAGAAGGATCGTCTTCCTTGAGCTTGTTTATTGATGAGTGTCTTAGAGATTCCTAGACTTGATAATGCTGGGATATATGCAATAATGATTATGGAAGCAAATACGAGTGGTAATATGATCAAAGGTAAATTCATGACATAGAAGGAAGGATTCATCAAACTTGCTTCGGCTCTATCAAATTCTTCAGTAATTGTTTGCGGGACAGTTCCTGATTCCGAAATAGTTAAGGAATTAATGTTATAAAACAAGATAAGAGTAGATCCTGTGACAAAAAACGAGATTAATATTATGTAAATGAACTGACTCTGTCGAATACCTGAAATTGAACCGCGTAGCATCTTTATTTTACTCCAAGAGCTTATTTTTCTTTGATAATCTCATTTAATTCGCTTCCATGAATCGTGACTAGTTCAACGAGTCTGTTCATAAAGCGATTTTCTGCATTCGCATATACTAATTTTAATCGTGGATGAATGTCCTCTGTTGAAACCAGATTTTGAGTGCGTAAATATTTTAAATCTCTGTAAATTGACTTACTTTTTTCTGATATACCTAAACTTCTTGCTAATTCTATCCCTGAGCTTCCTTTGGGATATAAAGTGGCTAGTTGCATAAGAATTAACCGTTGATGTAATGAAAGCGGAGATGTAAATAGGTAAAGGATCGCTGCATAATAATCACGTGTTAACTCCTTTAGACGATTTGACACAGTATTCAGATAATCCTTTAATTCAGGTTTTACTTGAGATGTTGTATTTAATGAATCAAGGATTTTTTCTAATGTATCGATATCTTTTTTTTCGTCCTCTATGCTTCTAAAAGACATATTTTCCACTTATCCTTTGTATATTTTGGGGTTTATTAAGTCTAAAGGAGGTGTATTCTATCACACAAATAACCTCTTGATTCCTAAGAATAAATTTAGATTGGGTTCTAATTTGAAAAAGTTTTTTTGAGGATTCGAGGTTGAAGGTTTATTCAAAGAGAGTATTGGAAACTTTAGGAATGACGGTCAGCGAGGAGAAGGATCAGCCAATCAATTATGAAACTGCGATTAAAGGTACAACGCTGGATGTCTATTTCTATTTATTAAGAAAAAAAGAAGCTGCGGGAGTTCGAGAAATACAACGTGGATTGGGGTTATCTAGTCCTAGTGTATCCAGTTATCACTTGGACAAATTAGAATCTTTAGGAGTTATCAAGAAAAACAGATTTGGTAATTTTGAAATTGCCAAAAAAGTCGATATCGGTGCGTTGAATCAGTTTATTCTGGTAAGAAATTACACACTTCCCCGATTTCTATTTTATGCGGTTTTTGTTTCCATTGTATTTATTGGTTATATCCTTTTCTTTTTTACTTTGCCCTTAACAACAGGAAAACTCTTCGCACTCATTTTTGGTGCTTTTGGTACAGGAATTTGCTGGATTGAAACCTATCTATCTTGGTTGAAACGTCCATTTTGATAGAAAATCAGAGAAATCTAACCCGTTCACTTATATCAATAGCGGGGAATTTCGGTTCTTGTTCTGTTTGTCTCCATAATTCTTCCAGTTTAAATTCATCAAGTAGAGCTGCAACTTCCTTAACAAAATGAATTAATTCCCGAATTTTCCGTGAAAAACGATACATTGAAACTTCATCTAGCCGATACCCTAGGAATATTCGTAGATCCTCGTTGGGTCCCGTCGTTATTACTCTACTGGTGAAATATTTTCCCTGAATCTGAAGAACTCTCCTTAAAAAAGCTGTAACTGCTTCTTCTGATTCTTTCTTGAGACTAGTTAAACCATTTGAAAAGAAAGATATGTGCGTGAAATTACTTTCCAAAGCAATATGAATATCAGGACAGTTTTTTATGGGAAGAAGAATATTGAATGCATTATCATGAGTATCTTTTAAAAGTACGTGTTCTAATCCAAGAAGATCTAACCAGTGTTTAATTTGCTCTACTTTCTGGGGAATTACCGTATGTGCTTTTACAGGTTGAGTAGCTCGCATTTTTTAATTTCTCTTGAGTTTCGATAGGACTTTATTGTCACAAATTGATTCGTTGATTAACTTAACTTCTCTTCCCCCCCTCCATAAATGTTTTCATTTCATTCTGTTTCTGATTAAAGGTAAAACAAGTAATTTCCGACTCTCCTCTCCTCCATTTTTAGGGAAAGATTGTGGAATTTAGATAGGGGACAAGTGCCATAGTCACACTTTGTTTAAGAATATCATAACGGGTAACAAAATTTTGACTGAAGAACCCTACGACACCTTGCTTCTTTTTAATATCTGGAACCCCACTCTTTTGTTCCGCAAGATCACCAAGCTCGTGGTAGGTATGACTAGTTAATAGATCGTACCATTCCAATGGTAAAGGTATTCCACATCCTCTAATTGTTTCGATAGCAATGTTTTGACCTACTGAGGAGTAAACAATTATTCTTGCACTATCCGAATTTAACTTTACTATTCCTCCCTCAATACCTACATAGTAATCGTATGCAGGATATGTTTCACGAGCCTGTACAACTCTGAGTCTAGAATGATCTTTCGTTTCATCCTCTCCAATAGGTTGAGAAGCATTAGCGGTTGGAACAACAACTTCTTTTGAATCAATCTTCAAATTTTTAAAAAATAGTAGAAAAGCATCGGTAGTTGCTTTTATTTTTACTGGATTCTTACTAGCCACTAAAACATTTATTTCTTTCAGGGGAATCACTTCTATCTCACAACAGTTGGTCTTCAAGATTATGGATAATACGAGAAGCTATTATCCATGCTGGTTTGGTTTCTTCATATAGGGAGATTTGTTGAAAATCTAAATTTGTGGGCAATTCTGCATTGAGTAAAAAGGATGATTCACCAGATTGGAAACCTCCTATTAAAAATACAGAGTCGTCATCTACCTTGGTGTTAAATTTAAAAAACTCATTTGAAGTTTCAGTGAGTCTCTCTAGCAGGAAGATCCTATTCTGAGAGAAATTCTCTAATATTTGGTTCATTGTACAATTATCAACGGTTAAAAGCGACTTACCCTCAATGGGGATACGCTTTTTGTATAGTAGTTGGGAAAAAAGGCCAACAAATCGGTTATAGTTTACTGGAATTCTCCAATCCGAAGGAATATGAATACATCGATTGTTATATGTGTGAATAATAATTTTTACTTTGTTATCAGATATAAGGGGAGAATATAGGAGGTTTAAGAGAGAATAGTAGATGATATCGGGTCTTCCTCGTTTCTCACGAGAGGGCAGATCCTTCATCAAAGAGGCATGAATTGCATTATCTAAAAGTATTCCCCGATTCTTTTTACGGGTATTCGTTTTCCACTCTTTACGAATCAGTGGATGATTTCTCAGTGATTCAGGAATCAATTCGATTGCAGTTTCGAAAAAAATAATGGATATTACCATATTTTGTCGATTAATCCTTTTTGAGTGAAATTATTTGTTTTTAACCATTTATTTTCTACAGGTATTCATACGTTCGTCAAATTCTTGGAAATCCGACAATACACAATTTTTACCAAATAAAGCATTAATCATACTCACTATCTGAATTAAATTATTCACATCAGAATATCCATCTTTTATTTTTGATAGAATCCACGTTCCAGTTACAGATAATTGGAGGACGAAATATATATTGGATTTCATAGTCCTTTAATTAAATAAAACCCTAGATGATTCTTCTAAATAGGTGAAAAAGTAATGTTGCGTAATTTCAAACTCCCAGGCAAACTTAAAACCATCCAACATCCAGGAAAACGAGTTGAGATTTGGATTAATAGTAGAAAGGTGGAAGCTATTGAGGAATATTCTTTTCAGGATCAAGTATTTCTGAAAAAATTCATTTCAAATCTTGAGAATATGGGGTGGATTGTTTTAACTTAAGATGTGATGCTTCTAGAATGTAAGAATTCATTCTGCATATCCATCTAGGATTGTGTGGAGAGGTCCAAATTCTTCATCTTCTGGGGTATGATCCTTAAGAATTGCAGCTAATCGCTTAACCAACTCTTCATCTTCTAATTTTGCGAAAAGTTTTTCATACGTGGAAGCTGGTACCTGGGCAAGAATGTCTCCGATTTCTGCATAATAATCCTCCGAAATTGACTCATCGGTAAGCAATTCAATTAAAATTGGAAAAGTAACAAGTTTTTTATTCATGATTACATCCTTAATTGTTGATTTTTCTTCCTCTTGTGCAATTTCTAGGAATTTTATCAAAACCTCGTAAGCTTTTTTTGTCCCGATTTCATGTAATGCGTAAATAGTCTGTAAGAGAGTATAATCTTCTGATGTAGGCTCATTCAGGAGTTTATCCAATGTTGGAACGGCATTCTCTGTACCAATTTTTCCCAAGATTTCTACTAATGCACCACATTTCGTATCATCAGTGCATTCTTCAAGTGCTGTTGTCACATACGGAACTGCTAGATCACCGAATCTGGTGATTACTGCCCGCACCGTTGTTTCCTGACGTGCTTCTGTCTGTCCAAGTAATGCAAATAATGGTTCAATCCCTCTTTCCTCTTTCATTTCTGCTAAAGCATACGCAGCTGATAAACGGACATCCATCTCATATAATTCCCCTGTTAAAACCTCCTGCATTTTCATACTGGCTTCATGAGCTCGCTCCTTCATTGCACCTAGAAGAAACGCTAATTGTTGTTGTTTTTTAGGAGGAAGAGTATCAAAAACACTAATTATAGAAGGTACCCTTTGTGACCAACAATCTAACCACATAAATTCTTTATGACATCTTTCCATTGCAGGGACATCAAATTCTTCAATTTGTTCAGCTATACAGGTGAAATTCAGATATCTCCTCTTAAGGAATGGACATTTCGTTTCATAGTTCATGTAAGGTAAGCCTGTACGCGATGATGCGGTTCTATATGCGATTACACTCATAAATTCACCGACTTTAGTGAAAGTAAACGTTAGAAAAAACATCATTATGATGATCGAGGCAAAGAATCCCAACAGTTCACCCAATAATATGAAGAGAGAGGGGTAAACAAAGAAAAAGAATAAGTACCAGCCTAGTATTACAAGAAATACCATACCTAATGATTCTATAAGATCAGACATGAATTCGGGTTCCGTCTTAGATTGTATTATTAAAGGATCAACTTGTTCATCAGACATACTTAGATTCACCAAAGAGAATTTCCGAAATAATAATTAGTCACTGAATTAAAACTGATTCGAGTAATAAATTTGAATATTTTCGTTGGTCTACTTAGGGATATAATGCATCAATTGTGTTGATTGTCTTCAAATGAACATTATAATTGTTAAAACTGACATTCTAGAACTACTATTTTGGAGAAATCTTGTATTAAACAATAAATTTCTTTTTATCCTTTTTACAAATCAACTGGATTGCATGCCGTCCCGAAAATATAGCTGTAGGAACACCACCCATGGACATAGACCAATGACCTGCCATATAGAAGTTGTCTAATCCTGGAAGGGTCTTTTTAAATTGTTCTAAGATAGATTCAGCAGTTGGTGAGAATCCCATGATTGATCCTTTATGTGACCTGGTGTAACGCCAATAAGTATAGGGTGTAGCAACATCGGTTATTTCAACAGTTTCAGTAATTCCTGGATAAATTTCTTCTAATTTTTTTAATGCAACACGTGAAATCTTTTCTTTTTCTAATTTATAGGAATCTTGATCGTCTTTCAAAGTATTCCAGAAATCCCATTCGGTTTCAAACATTGCTTGGATTACTGTTTTTCCTTCAGGTGCAAAAAAGTCACTATAGTTGAAAATACGGTAGGTGAATTCAAATATATCCTGTTTTCCAATTTTAAGAGGTCTTTCGAGTTTTTTAAAAACGAGCCAAGGTTCCTCCTTGAATTCCCTAGAGACCCCATAACTGACACATATATATGGTGGTAATTCCTTTTTTGGAATATAACGTTCATTGATCTCAGCGTTTGTAAATTGTCCATTAAGCATACTATAAATTGTATTATATCCATCTGCCGCGGAAATTATATAATTCGCAAATTTAGTTTCTCCATTTTCGAGTTCTATTCCTACAGCAGTATCATTTTCAACTACAATTCTTTTTACTGGTGAATTATAGGATATTTTCCCTCCTAGACTAGTATATTTAGTTTCTATGCATCTTGCAAACTCATTAGAACCATTTCCAAGAAGACACATTTGGTCTGTGACTAAAGTAGAAAGAATCATAATTATAAACCAGTATGGAACGTCTGGTAAGAACAAATACATCAAAATATCTGTAAAAACTTCATTACTAACCCTTTTAGCTCTGGTTCTAATGGTTTCATTGTATTTACCTACAAAAAATTTTAAAATGCTCTTTGCGACCCAAATATCCTTAACTTTTTCTCTCAATCCAATTAGCTCGACTGGTTTATCAAAACCAAAGGTACTTAGGTCATGTTTTTTAAATTCATTTATATCGGATATCAGTTCTTCTATCATTGCCTGGTCTGAGGGAAATAATTTCAATAAATCATGTCTAATCTGTTGTAAATCATGAGTAAAATCAATCCTAATTCCTGTCTTCTCATCAATATACCGTGCGTAGGTTTTCATATCAACAAAATTATAGTTATTAGCACCAATTTCTGTTAATATTCGATAAAAATCAATATGAGGTTTGTGACCTGTTAAAAAATGAATACCACCATCAATATTATAATCTTTTCGCTTCCAAGTAGCTGCTAATCCTCCACAAACACGATGTTGTTCAAAGATTTTTGAATTATAGCCATTAGTCTGTGCATACACTCCAGTTGATAACCCTCCTAATCCTGCACCAATTATTATAATGTCTTTCTTACCCACATTAACTACCTACTCAGATCATGTGTCTTCAAACAGATATTTTACGACACTTTATCTGGTTTATTATTCATAATCCTACAAGTTCCAAGAAGGAATTCCAGAAATCACAAATAGTGGGTCAAATTGACCTAAATTGGAAGAGATTTATGTATGCTCCATCGCTTGTTTCTTTGAACATTACTGAAAATAAGGTTAAGCCAAAAAAAACTATCGATCCCAAGGTAGTTGAGTTATTCCTTGGAGGAAGGGGGATTGCGGTATATTTAAGCTTTGAATCAATTCCTGTTGACACAAGTCCCCGTGGACCCGAAAATATAATTACTTTTGGAACAGGATTCCTAACTGGATCTACTTTTCCCTCTTCTGGTACTGCTATTGCCACATTTAAATCTCCTCATACCAATACACTGTGTACAGCTACCAGTACAGGTCATTTTGGTGCTTTTTTAAAGCAAACGGGACACGATTTCCTCCAGATTCAAGGAAAAGCAAAATCTCCTCAATATATTTTGATAGATGAATTTTCAGACATTTCATTTGAGGATGCTTCGAATATATGGGAGTATTCAATAGAGAAAACTGATAGATTCTTTAGAGAAAAATATGGTGATCGTATCAGTATTGCTTGCATTGGGAATGCCGCTATAAATCAGGTTATCTATACTGGTGTTGTGGTTGATAGAAGGCATCAATTCCAACGTGGAGGATTAGGAAGCGTTTTTGCATCCAAAAATATTAAAGCAATTGTATTAACGGATCCTCCTCAAACTTCAGATCTTTCGGTATTGACAGAAGAGGAAAAAGTTAATTTTGAGTCAACACTCCTACATCATCCTTGGATTTCGATGTTAACGACTGAAGGAACATTTTCTACGATTCATTCTATGATCCAGGCCCAAATTGTGCCTACAAAGAATTGTACAAGACTATTTAAGCTTCAAAAAGAATCGGTTTCCTCATTTCACGGGTATGGTGAGACCTATAACTGTTGGCAATGTCAAGTTCAATGCAAACGAAATTCTTCTCAAAGTTTTATAGCACTAGGACCAAACTTAGGGATAGTAGATCATAATTCCGTCCAAAAAGCTATAGAAAAGTGCGATGAAGAGGGATTAGATCCCATATCAACAGGGGCGGCTTTAGCATCATTATTTCAGATTCAAGAAGACAAAAGAAAGTTACTGAATATCAATCTAGGATATAATTGGGGAAATCCACAAATCTATAAACTAATTGATGATATTATTAAGAAAAAGGGGCTGGGTGATCAGTTAGCTCGAGGGGAGGGATATTTGTATAAACAAACAAGTGAACCCTCCCCAATGGTTAAGAACCAAATCCCTGGAATGTATTTCTTTCCAAATTGTCCAGTATTGAGCATGGATCTTTGTTCTGCCCCCTATGGGGCATCTGATTTAAGAACAGGCAGTCTCTTTTATCCAGAAGTTCTTGGGTTCCCCTTCCAACTCTCCCGAAGATCTGTTAAAGGTAAAATTCAGTTAAAAATCTTGCTAGAAAATTTAGCTGCGGTCTTTGATTCCTTAGTTTTGTGTTCACGGTTTATGCCTACTTTTCTTAAATCAAGTATTCCTTTTAGAGTGCTTCCTTCAAGATTAAGGGGCCTACTTCTAAACTATCTTCCAAAGAGAGTGATCGAAAACATGATAATTCGAGACTCGTTAATAGGTCCATTAATTCGTAAATCTATTCAATTAGAAAACTCTAATAGAAATATTCTTGAGATTGGGAACAGAATTACTCTACTTGAGCGACTTTTCAACACACGCACTGGATTATTACCTTCAAGTGATTTAATTCCACGGTATCTTGAAGGTTACAATGAATTCTATAAACAACAGAATGAGCTCCTTGTTTCTTACTATAAGCTAAAAGGACTCAATTCCGAAGGGTTGATCACATTAAAAACATTGAAGAAAGCTAAACTTCTGGGATTACTCAATATCTAGTTAACTCGAGCCTTTACCTGGTCTAAGAGACGGACCTTTCAATAAATTTAGCATATTTAATAGATAAGTAACAAATTTTTCATCGAATGTCATGAATCCGACATCATCAGGTAAAACAACCGCTTGATCATTATCTTTTACCGCTAATACTCCTGTGATATTACCAGCACCTTTTGATTTACGTAAGTTTATATTTACCTGGTTTCCTATTTCATTAAACCATTTTTTTCCTTTTTTACTAAAATCATAACTAGTAAAAATCCAAATCCGTTTTCCAGACGGTACTGACTTAAGATCCGATGTTGATAAAATTGTTGGATCAGACATAGATAATGTAACTGGTTTTGATGCATTATTTATGAATTTGATCAAATAATCATTAATTGCATGACTAGTTGATAGTTTTAACAACCGTATATATGAAATAGGATCACGATCAGATAATTCTGTCTCTAATGATCCTAGAACTTCAGCTTGCTTGGCGTGAGAGTCGTTTATTCCACTTAGAACTTCATTGGTTCGGTTTAAAAACTCCGAAAGGTAAGTTTCTATTTCAGAATTTAAGGTCTGAATAAACTTCGTCATATTTCCTTTGTTTTCTAATATTACCTTTTCAATATCATTATTGTACGATTCTAAGTCTGTAGATATATTTTTTGATAAATCACTGCTCATTCCATCAACTTTACTTCCCATA
>JAEOTC010000149.1 GCA_016840035.1 Candidatus Hodarchaeota archaeon
CCGGCTCATAAGGCTCGGATGAGCTTGAGAGACCGGATGGTCGTGGGTTCAAATCCCCCCAGGCCCATCACCACTGAAATAAGGCATCATAGCTCAGTTAGGTAGAGCGTCCGGCTGTTATCTCACATCTCTTTCGAGAAGACGTGGCAGATACCGGGTGGTCGCAGGTTCAAGAGTCAATAACTAGTAGTTTATGACTGAAATTCCTGCTGGTGCCGTTTTTTCTCTCTATTCTTCTTCTTCCTCTTCAAACGGAAGTCGAGAAGCAATAAAGTCTCCTAATACTGGTTGGATCATAGAAAAAGGGACTCCTGTTGTAGCAATCAGGCTACTGACCAAAATCATGTCAATCTGATCTGTTTCTTCCACTTCAAGTTTTTTATCTGCGAGGAGAACAGCAATAAACTGTGCTGCTAAAAGTGGGAATTCTGGATCGTTAATGGACACTTTCTCTAATACTGTCTTAATGTTGTTAATAAAGGAAATCCCTAAATCCACATAAGTATTAGATAACGGTATCTCAAAGAAATCAAAATTAAATAGGAGTTCATTGAGTTCAGTAGGAGTGGGATCAGTAGGCGGGGAAAATATCGCTTCTTTCGTGATTGTTTCTAAATGAAGAGCAAGCTGTTTCTGTTTGAAAACATTATCACTCCTGATTAATCGTTTTACCGTCAATCGGACAGAATGATAGTATTTGTCGTCACATTGATCACCTAAATAATTAATTGCTTGAAGAAGAGTGAGAATAGCTCGACTAAAATCTTTGATAGGAGTTTGATGTCCGTGGAAGACATCTCGTCGAAAATCTCGCGATAAAATCATTATTGACAGTTGAAGAAGGTTTTCGAAGAAATGTCCAAAATGCTCATCTTGTGTTTGAGTTATTTCATCAAGTGTCTCTTCAAGTTCTGAAATCTCTTCTGGATCAATAGTGTAACGCATCATTAATGCATCAAGTTCATCAACGTTCCGTTGTTGTATTCCTGCGAGATGTTCTCTCTTGTGTACATAAGCTGCTTTTAGAATAGGAATTATTGCTAGTCGTAGTCTTTCAAAGGCTTTCTGGTCTGTATAAATGTCTTCCACCAATTCAGTGGCCTTTGATAAATGATAAAAAACGAAATCTTCCCCTAAAAGGTATTCGAGAGCAAGATTAAAGATGGCTCCAAACCATTTCAAATGAAAACTCTTTGAAAAAGAAAAACTGGTCAAAAATGTATTTTCTATGTGCCACATCTCTCGAGTAATGAGTGAGGGATTAATGTAGTACTTGTCAAAAATATAATGTTTGAGTTTTCGAGAAGGTACATAGTCGATTGAATCTTCACCTAAAACCATTGACGGTAACCATACAGGAATAAGAGAAAGAGTGTAGTTGAAAGCTGTGGCAAATGAATCAAGATCTTTGACCCTTATTGCACCTTTTTGCAAGGGAGTTTCAAGTTTAGGTGGTGCGATAAGGTCAGGTTCTTCATAATTAAGTTCAATATTATAATATTCTAAAAGTGGATTACTTAAATCTCTCTTCATCATCTCAACATTTACAAAAATATCCTTAAGCGAAAACAGGGCGAATTGTGAAATCCTCTTGAGAAATGTAATCATCTCTTCTTTATCAAAGATGTCAGGTGGGACAATGGAAGCTAATTCGGTGAAAAATTCGAGACTGAAGACTAAGGAATTCTTTAGTCGAACCTCCAAGCCTCGTTGACGTTGCAGAGAATGAAAGATTTCATGAAGAATTAACCCAGTAAGCCCATTGCGATGAACAGATTCGAGTAAGGGAGAGGTCTTTTTTAGTCGAATGAAAACAAATTCTTTATCTTTATAGCCAAAGGAAAAGGAAGTTTGGAAAGGATCATCAAAAAAGCGTGTAAGACCATCAATCTCTTCCTGCGGTAAATCTGTTTTTGAAATAAAGGTTTTTATTTCGGTTGAGTCTTCAATATCAGAAAAAATTACTGATAAATCAACAATGGGCTCACAGAGAGATTTAATAGTTGAAGAATTTAAAACATTAATTAATTCACCTTCAACTTCTTTGAAAAAATCCAATAAGACTATCTTTGGAGAACTAATTACATTTACCATTAAATTTGCTTCCAAGAGAAAATATTCTTGATCTAGGAAGCTAATATTGAAGAGTTAAAAATTCATCTCTCTCACTGGAACTAGCCTCGTTAATCCAGGTCTTTTCTTTAAATTAATAATCTATATAAACACTTTATAAATATAATAAGATAAATTATATTCAAAACATTGCCAGTCAAATATCTTTTTCTAAGCGGATGAGGAATATCCTATCATCAGAAGGTGAGAAGTGAGGTGGCCCATCAGCGAAAGACATGGAAACGATTTATGAAGACAATACTATCCCAGCTTCCTAATTACATCGCCAATTATCCACCTTCTGAACAGGTGCATCTAACCGAATTCCTTTCTGTTATCCAAGCTTACAATGTTGATACCCGAACTGATCGTGAACAACTAATTTCACGTTTTGAATCACTAATTCACAAGTCTTTTAAAAAGCCTGAATATTACGATCTGCCTTTTCTATGGTTTATTGGAAGTTATTTATCAACTGCTGCCAAGCTATTAAGTGTTGCAAGTTTTCATGCTGATGATTTCTATAAATATTTGGTAAGACATTTACGTGGTGGAAATAATACGAGAGGAGCATTTGAATTAATCTCTAAAGGCACGCCATTATCCAATATTGCTTGGGAACGTCTACAGTATGCATGTACTAAGCTCAGTGTTCCACTCATGAGTGAAGAACTACATGTCCTTGAAACGGTTCACGATCTTTGCAGAGAATCAGGAATAAATGCTCTAAACCCGAGTTATATTAAAACGTCAATAGTAAATCGTATAAAAAGCTCAAAAATTCCTAGGAAACTCAATCAACTTTTTACACGATTAGACGCTGTGTGGTATTCTCGTTTCTATCCCCCCTCTATTGGTTTGGAGTTCCTTTTCTTTCATTTTCAGCTTAGTGAGTCATCTACCTTAAGAGAAATCATCGATTTCCATAATGGAGACAACACTACATTATGTAGTAGTTATATCTATCGGATTCGAGGTTTCCACAACATGTTTTACGGATTTTTTGTTATCCCAACATATTTATTGGAAGCATTACGAACCTATCTCGAAAAGTGTGAGCATCAAGGGCTCCTGATCCTTCATGAGTTGTCAAAAGTCAATACTACCCGTGTAAGCTTTTCGTTGGCTCTTTATCGACCAAATAAAGGCTGGTGTAATCCAACAATAACAGAAAGAGGTCGTTTAGCGCAATTACTTAAAACTAAACATCCCAGAAGGAAACGTGTAAAGTTACAACTTTTTCTATCGCCACCGTTTAATGAGTATTGGAATTATAAGCAATATTCTAAACCAAGCCAAATAATTGCACTTTACTGTAAGTTTTATCGTAGGTATTCCTATGAAATGCTACATTTCATCTCAAAAATTAACAAGACTTTCAACAGATTCTCTAAACCTGAACTGGATATTTTAGAAGAGTTATTTTTAAACCGAGTGACTCATGTCTTTTTTATTCCTAATCGTTTATTTTCTGAGTTTTCAATAGATTTTTATTGGATTAAAATTCCCAGAATGCCATTTGAACAACTTTCTCGGTTTTTGGCTTGGCTTCCTCACGGATTACTTCTTTTTACTTCGAAAAATATCAACTTGGAGGCCTATTTAACTCCTGAACTTGCTCAATGGATACGTGATGAACTTGAATGGACAATTATGCCAATTGAAAGGATTATGTTACCAAAACAACCCACATTTGATTGGTACTCATCGAATAATAACCAGTGGAAACCACCTCTTATCTTAAAAACAGATTTCTGATGAACATAGGCAAAAACATTATAGCTTGGATAAAAAAAAAAGAGATGTGAAAGAAATAACCAAATGTAGAACATCTAGCTATTATTCTATTCTTAACCTGCACCTACAGGGGGATCGGGTGGCATCATTCATTTTAACCTCATGTTGATTGTCTGAGCAACTCTGCTCAGAATAAATGAGCCTCATTAGCTTAAAATCTCCCAACCTTTCTCTAGTGAATTTCTCCTTAGCTTATCAGTATTTTTATAAACCCTAATTCTTTTGAAAATGATTTAGATTGAATAGAAAAAAATTGATAGAAACAACCTTTCTTATACAGTATCTTTTGGGAATTTTTTTAATATCCCCAGTAATTACAAGAAAGCCTAAAGAATTAGGGAGTTTAAAAGATAAAAAAAGAAATGACTTCTCCTGCTTCCACCTTCTCATTCCTTAAAAACATTCGAAATTGGTGAACAAGAATATCCATAGGGATTGAAGGGTACAAGAATTTGTTAATCTTTAATTGTTAATTTGAAATTCTTTTATGGGATCGAACATTAAATTCTGATAAGATTCACGTAATTGCTTTTGTAGAGGGATATCCTGTAGTGTATTGAGATCAAACAAGGATTGGTGATTAACAGAAAAATTATGTGTTCTCAGGAGGGAAATTCGTCCATTAATCGAAACGATACAGCGTCTTTCATCATGTTTTGCCTTTAACAGGTTACGCAATTGTTCATATTCATTCTTAGTTGTACCAAGTAGATTTGAAATGACAAATGGATCAAATTTCGTGAAAAAAATGGTCTGAATCCCTGAATTCGTCAACATTGGCTGATCAACGATCGGATCGGTGCCGATAAAAATCATAGATATATCATAAGAGCGTAATGTCCATGGTCCTTTACTAATCATGGACTCTGGAGCCTTTGTTCGATAGTTTTTCAAGGAAACGAGCTTTTGGATTTCATCGAAAATAAAAATATTCTTTGGGAGGGTTTCCTCCTTGAATGGAGTACGAAAGGTTCTAGCATAATAGTAGAGATATTGCAAAACTACATCTAGAAAAATTTGTCTACCTTTTTGGTCTTCCATTGCTTCAAATGTCGAAAGATCGATGATTACATTATTTTCAAGAAGATTGGATACTTCAAATGTTGTTCGATGTACTGCAAAACATCTACCTGTATTACCAAAGAAAAGCTTCTCAATTCGATTCATTACCCCTGCTGCTGTGTTTTCTAAATATACACCTTTCATTCCCAATTTATGAGGTCTATTCAGCCATGATATGAACATCAGAAGATCCCCTTGATCTTTTACCGTCTGAATGACAGCTAAGTGAAGAAGACGACGCATTTGGGGTGAAATTGTGTCAGAATCTTCAAAAATGTGCTCAAACAATGACACCACGAACTGGATATGATCTTCTAATGGAATTATATTATCCCCTGCCTCGTTCTGGGGAACTTGGAAGATATTGATTCCCCAAGGAAAATTGCTTGATCCAGGTTTTAAATAGACAAAATCCTCACAGAAAGACTGGACTGGTAGCAAGTATTCCCCTTTAGGGTCAAAAATGAGAAATTTGACATTCCTCTGTAAAAACTCCTTGATCAACCCATAAACAAATCGACTTTTTCCCTCACCAGTCATCCCAAAGACTGCCATATGCCTATTTAGATCTTTTCCGTCGATTAGTAAGGGCACATCGACAGTTTTCCCACTGATGATAGGAATACCAAGGTTAATGGCTTGTCGGGAGGATGCTTCGTTAACACCAGTGGATAACAAATAATCAGCCTTATTAGGAACCAGAGTGTAACCCATATGGGAAAATTGTTTATGAGGAAGATTAATGAAACTCATCAAAGAATATCCATCTAAGACGATTGGAGAGACTAATCTTCGTTTCGTACAAAGTCTCTTGAAAGCAGAAAAACGATGCCAGAACGTCGGATAATTACGTACATTAAAACCATTTGATACAAACAAGACAGACAAACGGTCTAGCTTAGATTTTAAGGTTTCTCGACTTGTTTCTGCGACTAGTATCCTAGGGGAAAATTCGAAACAACCTGTTTCTTCCATGATGTTAACTCTTGGAGAATGAAAATGTTGTTCTACTTTCCCTTGTTGAATATTGAAACGAACTTGAGACATTTGTTTGTCTCGATTACCATCAGTTTGAAATTCCTTGGGCAGCTTGATTGACTTGAAAACAAATTGAATAAACGCAAAATGGGGATCATCAGTTAAAATCTCAAGAATATTGTCAGTGAAACTCTCATCTGATGTAAGAGGTAGTTTAATGTTGTATTCTAATCCAAGAATTCCCCCACAGTAATATTTGGGACCATCTGAAACCATTTGAAACGTAGTTTGAAGCAAGTCTATTGCTATGTGAATGGGAGTCGGCCTCATTTTGTGAAAATCAGGATGTAAACCCAACGCGGTAGCATACTGTTGGATGGTTGCTAATCCCCTATCAACCCCTTTTTTGCGGAATCGCCCCCTTTTTACGGGAACCATGTTGATTCGAACAGTTTTAGGATCAAATATCGCGTATTCCAAGGAAAATATATCTTTACTATTCTGGAACACTTTAATACTGGATTTTTCCGCATTCAGAGGAATATGTTCGAAATTAAAAGCTTGAACACTCTGAGTCATACGAGACATCTCTCAAAACATAATCTCTCTTTGATTATCTCTCCCTCTAGTAATTGCTTGAAGCTTTATTTACTCATGAAAATTCCTAGAAGCATACTTCTTTACTGCAAGCTAAATGAGAAAAGCTCATCTTTTGTAATTTTATCGGATTTTTTTTTGGTAAATTATTTCTCCTCTTCCAGTCCATCCGTAGGGAATAAAATATGGGAGCAAGGATAGATTAATTGCTATTAGGAGTGATAATTCTTGGATAATTTACTCTCTCATGTGTATGGTTAAAAACACTAAAAGCCTAAAAAAAATCTGAAGAGACCTTTTCTGACATCTGTTATACATTAAACTGTTATGGGAAAAATATGATCAAAGTTGAAAATATGGAAGATGAAAGACTGGTTTTTAGTATAATAACTTATAACACCCCTAAACGGATAAAAAAGAAGCTCTTCGATGCAATTGAAGATTTCGAAGAAAAAAGAGCTATCTAAGGGAAAATCAACATCGAATTTTTTTATTGAAGGATTCTTCAACTTCATCTTCATTCTCATCATCATTTCCCCATTCATTCTCATCATCATCCTCAACCGTTATAATCTACAACTTCATCTTCATCTTCGCCTTCTTTTCCATCTTCCGCTTCATCAGAACATTAGGAGTTGAAAAGTTGACACTGATTATAAAAAAATCCCTCTGATCAATGGAGGGTGGTTTATGTAAACTAACTCCCTCTAAAAATATTAAATAGATTGGTTACTATCTCGGAACAGGCATATATGGCTTAAGTAATGCTGCGAGTAAACTTATTTCACG
>JAEOTC010000287.1 GCA_016840035.1 Candidatus Hodarchaeota archaeon
CACTAGAAGATGTGTTTATCCATTTAACTGGGAGAGCTTTACGCAATTAAGGAAGAAATATTAAATGCTGCCATTAGAAATTGCGAAACGATTCGGGAAGGAACTCATCCGAATGAAAATATCATTAGCTGTGTTACTAGCTCTACCAGCTTTTATGGCATTCATGTTTTGGTTTGCTTTTAATACGACAGGACTTGGTACAGCGGAAACATACATTTTAGGAGTCGTAAATGATGATGAAGGAATTGCTGACGATTTAGCTGATTATTTCAAAGTTGTGAACTCATTTTATGATACTGGCATCTCAAATCAAACTTTGAACATTGGCTTCGCTTCTGATTTTATTCAGACCCTAAGGTCAATAAATTATACAAATGAGGAAGGTGTGCCAGGAAATATACCAATTTTTAACATAGAAGAGTATAATAATACAGAAATTACATTAAACAATACTGATCCGAAAAGTGATGTTGAATCAAGAGAGGTTGATGCAGTACTATATTTTCCAGATAATTACTCTAATACAACACTCTCTGCTGTTAATAATGCAAATTTTCTACAAACAGGCATGTATCTCGATGATAATCCTTTCTGGTTTGGGCCTCCAATTCCAAAAACGGATAATAGCGAATTAACAATTGTAGGAGATGAAGGATATACTCGGTATACGATAGTAAAAATGATCCTGGATAAAATCTTGACTGGATTTACAGAGAATGTCCATAATTTTCAATTTTCAGGAGGGAATATCGAGTACCAAATCAGCTCTGTTGCCCTTAAAGACTATAGTATCTTTGATACGATAATGCCAGGAATCCTCGTGTTTGGAATATTAACACAATCAGGAATGTTAGCTGCATTTCTTGTGAACGAATTTGCGGAAACAAAAACCATCACTCGAGTAAGGTTGTCTCTCATCAAACCTTGGGAATATATTACCGGAGTCACCATCTATCAATTTGTTGTTTCATTTTTCCAAATGGGTATTCTCTTCATTTTGCCCATTCTTTTCTTTGGGTTCCGTCCTGCTGGGAATTTAATAGAAGGATTCTCTGTGCTTCTGGTAACAACGATCTTTACGACAGGTCTAGGGTTTGTGTTAGCTGGAATCTTCACTTCTCCAGATACGGCGGGACAATCCTCAGGTTTTCTCATGACTCCCATCGCATTTATGTCAGGAGCATTTATGGAAATCCCCACCATCACCTTGTTTTCAAATGCTATACCAACAGCTGCAGGAATTTCTCGTGATTTTATCTTATGGGACATAATACCCACAACACATACTGTGAATGCACTTCGCTCCATTATGTTATATGAATTTACCATAGCAGAGGTTTGGGCGGAAATAGTTCTTTTAATCGTCCCTTCTATATTTTTACTCGTATTTGGGATGTTTTTTTATAGTAAACGACGATTTACAGGAGATATCTAAATGGATATGGCATTAAAAGTCTTCATTCGATCCTTTAAACAAGTAATTCGCTCACCTGCTCGAATGGCCCTTATAATAGGTTTCCCCATCTTTTTCATCCTTATTTTTTCCTTTATATTTGGAGGAAGTGGATATGATGATACAACTGTGTCGCTTGGAATTGTGAATCTTGATGATTCTAGCTTGTTGCAACCCGAATGGGAAGAAGATTTTGCAAATGCAACAGACGACTGGAAAGATGATGAAACTGTCAATCCATTTACTGAAGGGTTTGGGGAACTTTTCATGAGAAGTTTAGAAGATCAGACAACCCTAGATATTACTAATAGTACATTCAAGATGACTGAATTCGAATCGATACATGAAACCTTGATATCAGTACAGAGTAGAGTAGTCTCTGTAGGGATTGTGATTCCAAGTGTTTTCTCCCGAGCGATATTATCAGGCCTTAATGCCCGAGAAATGATTCTATCTGGACAATATATTGTGGATAATGACCTAATTCGAAATGAAAACATAACCATTGGAATTTTAGGCGATCCTAGCTTCTTGGCTTTTCAAACTGGGCTTACAGAGGTTGAAAATGCATTAGATAGTTTTCAATCTCTGCTATATGGAATAGAAGTAACCGCTGGAAATTTTCATACTGTATTTGAAAATGTAGTGAGTACTGAATTAAATCAATTTGACTACTTTATTTCTGGGTTTTTCACTTTTGGATTAATCCTTACTTCCAGTGGGATTGCTGGAATTATAGGTGAAGAGCGTAATTATCGGACTCTTGAACGTCTCAAATTAAGTCAGGTGAAACCTGCAGAATACCTCCTAGGAATTTCACTCAATCAGACTGCTTTAACTATCCTCCAGGTTGCAATCATGTTCGGGGCAGCGTATCTTTTTGGATTTCAGGGTCAAGGTAATGCTTTATTCGCCGCGGCAGTTGCGATTATTACTCTCCTTCCCGTGTTAGGTCTAGCAGTTTTCGTAAGCGCGTTTGTACCTGATGGACGAGATGCCAATGGAGTGATTGCTATGCTCAGTGCACCTATTGGGTTTGTTTCAGGGGCATTCCTGCCAGTACCAGAGATCCCCCTTATCCCGAATATTGTTCCTGATGGATCTGGTTCATTACGTGCGCTACAACTCTGGGATTTTTTTCCCTTTCATGCATCCACCAAGGCTATAAGAAATATTTTGCTCTTTGA
>JAEOTC010000150.1 GCA_016840035.1 Candidatus Hodarchaeota archaeon
AAATTGGGAGAGAAATTGCTGTAATCGAGAGTCAAATGGGAAAATCCCAGACATGGCCCCTAATTCTGCAGACATATTTGCCAGAGTCTGTCTACTACTTATCCCAAACTCGGGTGAACACCCAAATTCAATTGTTCTGTCAACAGCAAAATCTAGTCCAAACTCTTTCAAAAGGGAAAGCGCCACATCTTTGGCAGATGAGAGACCTTTTAAGCTTCCTTTTAGCTCAATGTGAATAGCAGAAGGAACGGTTAGCCAAGTTTGTCCAGTTATCAAAATTTCGAGTAAATCACTTCCGCCTATTCCCTGTGAAAATGTATTTAATGCCCCATGCGTAGTTGTATGAGAATCTGTTCCGACAATAATATCTCCTGGTACGACTGCACCTATTTCTGCAAGGAGAATGTGTCCAATTCCTGTTCCAGGCTCGTAAAATTTTATTCCATTCTTCGTACAAAATTTGCGTATTGATTGATGTAAATCTACATAGGTAGGGGTCGTACCCAATCCACCATGATCCATAAAACACTTGATTGTTTCTTTCGCCAATGAGTTGGTGATTCGATCAAGTGTTAATTCTTTCATTTTTGGAATAACAACAGCTGCGAGCATTTCATTTGTAAGAATTTGGTCTGGAGAGAGTTCAAGTCGTTCACCAGCCACAGTTTTTCGTCCGACCTTTTGAGAAAAGAGGCCCTCAGTCATTGTGAGGGAATCTGCTTTCCAAATAGCATCCGGTGTCAAATTCTTCAACTATAGTTAAATTGGTTGGACATCTGATTTAATTGCGTCGAGAAGTCTTTGAAGCATGCGAGAAATTTCTTTGGGATAATATGCTGGGGGAGAAATCGTGCTATCAATCTTGATGAATGCAAGAGGGGGATTCTGGAATGTGTAATTTTGAAATTTCTTCTCAATTAGATTCTTGTCCTTTCCTGGATCATATATTTCGATTATCCGGAATGGATCATAGATCTTTTTCATTTCAACTAGAATAGCCTTCGTTTTTCTATCATTAATAGATCCTATGATAACTAATTCGATTGCACTCTCGATTAATCTCTGATTTGCAATAACGAATTCAGGTGGGAAAGGTGCGTCACGAGATATCCCAAAATTCGAATAATACGAAGTAACGCAGTTGGTAGCTAACTCTCTGTATGGTCGCTGTGAGGGATTTTCGACAAGGTGAGAGAGTGTTACAAGGTTATTGATCATAAGCGCGTTATCTCGAATCGGAAATAGATTTTTTGTTAATGGTCCGAAATCTGTCTCTGGTATAGATGCTCGATCTTTAAATAGATTATTTTTCTGATCAAAATAATGCTCAATTATGAGTTTTAGGAATCTAGTCGCTCGTTCTCGATAAACTACTCTTCCAGTAAAGGAATAGAGCTGAATGAATAGATTCAGATAGGCAGCCTGATCTTGAAGAAGAAATTGTCTGTATGGGTCACGCTTACTTCCACTGAGTGAATGTGGCAGACCAAAGGGAGTTTCACTCTTTCTTAACTTCTTCAATACTCTTGATTTAATTTTATCGATTTCTTTCTTGGGAACAGGAAGATCAATGATTCCCTCTACCTCATATAATAAACTTATAATTTCACAATTTCCTCTTACAAGATACAATTCGTTTTTAAGGTCGTATAGAGGATGTGCCATCAATCCATAGTTAAATAACCCCATTTTTTGATTCCATAGATCTTTTAGACAAAAAGACAAGGTTTCTCGGATTTTATCAAGGTAATAGTGGTCATTTGTTATTTGATAGGAGTGGAAAAGAGTGCGTGCGGCCGAGACATTATTATCGAGAGATTTCTTAAATGACAAAACGGTTTTCCAGTCTCGATTTGTACTTTCAAAGAATCCTCCGTCTTGTTTGTCAAACAAACCTCGGTGAGTTGCTCGAAGTGTTTGTATAATGATTTTCAGTAGTTCTTCATCTTGGGAACGTTGATGAAATAATAACAAGAAATCTAGTGCCGAGCTAGGATAGATTTTGTGTTTTTGAACCGCCCATCCTCCGTACATGGAATCATAGGTATTAAGTAATGTCGATAAAGTAATTTCAGAAATTAAGTCAATCTTTTCGTGGAATCTTTTTGCTTCCTCTTGAATTAAAGGGGAAAAGTCATGTAGTGACAGAATATCTTGAAAAGGATCTTGGAGCTGTGGATAAAGCTGCTTATATTGCTGAAGATTTTTTATAAAATAATGTACAGACAGATTATTACAGGAACCAAGTAGATTCCCATTAACTGCTTGAATAGTATGGACAAGAAATTCATCTCCAGCAAAACGCTCATACAGGTCTGGAAAACGGTTTATGTCTATATTAAGGGGAATAAAATGAGAATAAAGAAGTTCCTGAACTTCAGAATCAGAGAGAACAGTTTGTTCGAATGAATAACAAGCAGGGCAGAGTTTATCCTGAAAAAGAAAAACGATTGGTTTATTCTCGCGGAATGATCTCATCCATGTCTCTTTTGTTGGATGAAAAAGCGTACTTGCCATACTTATTCACTTTTACAATATTAGGACTGAACTGAAAAGGTTTTCTTCTTCTGCAGTGAAATGTACTATTTACTCTTTTAATATACTTAGTGTCTGAACTATATTTTTGGATAAAAGAAAGTAAAATTTCAACGGATATTATTTTCCAAATCTGCCTGTTTGCGATATTCATCTAAGGAAATCACTTTCTTTTGTAAGCGGGAATCTTCAGCTGCAAAAGCAAGAATATGACTTTCAAATGAATCTTCTGCAGTAGTAAGTAGATCGTTAGTTTCTTTCATCTGAATTGAATTAATAAATGAATCCATTAAGGCAAAATCTCCCCCACCATGTCCTGATTCTGTTTCAACCCCCATTCTTTGAGAGAGTACAAGTTGTTCTGTACCTTCTAAGTGGTTAAACATGAATATATTAGCATGAGAAGCAAGAAATTCTCCTATAATCGTCCCTTTGGTTCCATCAATGCGAATGGTTCTCCCTTCTTCATGAGAAAAGCCATGCATTGTGAAAGTAGCTGTCACTTCATTCTCAAATTCAAGGATAACAACCTGGTGGTCTACGACATCGTTCTCAGCAAAGTATACACACTTACCGTATCCATTTGTCTTAAGAGCATTCCATTTTCCATTAAGAGAGAGATCATCAGAAATTACACTTACTGGCCATCCATCATAATTTTCCACCGCTCGGAAGGAGGGGATGATCTTTTTTAAAGAATCAAATATTGTTGGATAATTCAATGCAAGCTTGCTAATTATTCTAACTTTTCTTGAGCTACTCTTGGTTGCTATACGAAGAAGCGGCACAATCTCAATATAAATCCGTGGTGCATAATATTTACATGAGGAGGCAGCAGTACATCCATCTAAACACCTTTTTGTTGCTCCTTGTGGTGCGTTGTTTGGAGTAAAATACTTTAAACTCCCAAAAGAACAAATATTTCTTACAGGCACTCCAACTAACCAGTAGAGAAGATCTAGATCATGACAGGATTTAGCTAATATCATTGGACTTGAATTCTCTAATTTACTCCAATTGCCTCTGACGAAACTATGAGCATAATGGAAATAACTTACGTTTTCTCGAAGATCAATACTCATAATCTCTCCAATTTTTCCTTCAGATACTATTGTTTTGATTGCTTGAAAAAATTGAGTATACCGTAAAACTTGGGCAATACGGAGCTGTGTGCCTGTTTCATTTGCTTTCTTAACAAGGTGAATACATTCTTCAAGATTAGAAGCCATAGGTTTTTCCAGAAGGACTTGATATCCCAATTCCATTGCACGCAGTGAGGGTTGAGCATGCATTTGGTCCTGTGTGGTAATAATTGCTACATCGGCCACTTTTTGATGCTTTAGTAGATCTTCCCAAGTTTCAAATATCATATCGGGCTCTAAGTTATGTTGGGTAGCAAATTCATCCCTTCTGATCTTATTAGGCTCTGCAACCGCCACAACGGTGATTTTATCAGGATATATGAGAGCATATCGACCATAAACATCTTTACCTCTATTTCCAGCACCGATAACAACTGCAGTAATTGGGTTGGTAATTTCCATCTATCAGACTCACTTAATGTTTGATTTATGTATACAGGCACATAAATATGAAAAGAAGAAAAATCATTTGTAACCCCCTCACCTAGGATCACATGATTATGAACAGCATTTCCTCTGAAAGAGACATTAACGAGGTTTTAAAAGCTTTAAATCATGAAATCAGAAGGAAAATTATCCGATTACTGCATGGGAAAAACGAACCAGTTGTATATTCAGAGTTTTTAGATGAACTCAACGTTCCTGCGTCTAGTAATGCAGCTTATCATCTATTATTATTAACTAAATTCAATATTGTGAGTAAGAAGTCTAATGGATATATTCTCACAGAAGTTGGGGAAAGAGTTGCGCTTTTACTTGATACTGTTGTTGAACCTCAGTCTTCCGCCTTTACTAATCTTTATATGGGTTTCTCAAGATTATCTCCGCTAGAAATATTACTAGGATCATGGTGGATCTTTTTCCTTCTTCTAGGAATTTCCACATTTACCCAAAACCTCTTGATCAGCTTTATTTCCCTATCTTTCGCTCTACTGAGTGTGACTCTTCTCATCTATAAAACACGAACTCCATGGTCTATCATATTGATAAACAATTTTCTCTGGATCATATTCGCACCAGATCATAGAAGTATCTTATTATCGATTTCTCTCACTAATATTCTGGCTTTATTAATTTTATTCCCAGATCTCGGATTTGTTACAGAGATTACAACCGGTTTATGGATATTTGGTCTTTTATTACTTTCAGTTAGCATAGTTCTATCAGGAGTGTATATTTACTTAACTAAAAGAGATCTAGACTCGACTACATATAATTAAAGAAAAAAAAGAAAGTCTATAGATCACGACGATCCATAGAAACGAGTGTAGCAACGAAAAAGAATCCTGTCCATAGGCAGAGTCCCAGAATTTTTCCAATTATCTCAAAATTATAATCAAAGTTTACATTGATTAGAATATCTGTCCAAAAATTTGATAACGCAAAAGGAGAGAGAAATTCGAGTGGTTCCAGGAAAGCTAGCGTATATTGAAGAATTAGAATTGTTATAGCTGTAAATCCAGCGTTTAGACTCGATAGTCTTGAGCTAAAGAATGCAGTTACAAATCCCATATAAATGAATAATATCACTAATGGAAGCATAGCACCAAATAATACCTCGAGAGGCATTTGATCAAACATCAATGTTAAATAAATCCAACCAATAACTGATCCAATTATAAACGGGACTGTAAGGGCTAATAATCTGGCAAAAACTCTGGAACTTGTATAAGCTTTACGACTAATAGGTCTGGTCAGAGAATAACTGATTGATCCTGATTCAATATCGGAGGCAAGAACACCCATTGTGCCTAGAGTCATAATCAAAAGACCAAATAGGATCTGATCACCGTAGAAATCCAGAAAAGCAACTGTTGCAGATGGTTCAAATAGAGATGGAAAGTTCTCAATGCCCAGTAAACTCATGATTTCATCAATGT
>JAEOTC010000151.1 GCA_016840035.1 Candidatus Hodarchaeota archaeon
CCTTTCCATTTAAGATCGCAAATCCCCCAATAACCAGTTCTGGTGAGTTACTGGCTAGAGATGATAAAACTCCTGAGACATAGGGAGTTAATTTCATACGTTTTCCAAGAACATCAATTCCCTCTACAGCTTTTTCTGACGCAAGAATTGCGATCACTAAGCCAAGAATCATAAAACCAATTAGATAGATGGTAGAAAGAGAATTTTTCATTAGCCAGAAGATTATAATGAGTATACTAAAAGCAGGGAAGACAATTTTATCACGAGTACCGAATTTCATAAACTCACCAGAATATAAACTATTAGATAAGCAGATATTCCATTTGAGAATATTAATTTTGTTAAAAATAAGAAGTGTTATACATTACTACTTAATCTTACTCGGTCTCTTTATTGATATCACCGAAGATTGATGGTTCATCTTCTGGATTGAATTCAAATATCGTATTGAGATCCAATATACGAGCAACCCTGCCTGTTTTCCCATGTATTGATGTGGGCATACGTAATAATCGACGTAAGTCAATAGTTACTTTATGATCAATCCGAGGTGCCCAGCGACGTATAACTTCATCATACTTATTTGCACTAGCTAAATTCTTATTGAATCTTCTGATAAGATTTTCATCTACTTTTCCTTCTTGATGCTTTAGTTGACTTACGATCTTTGTAGCTGCACTTGCGCTTATCCCCATTTCAACTAGATCCTTTCTTCTAATGTCTTTTAAAGCATATTTAAATATAGTAAATTCCGTTCTTTTACGAAATTCATATTTTAAGAGTTTTCTATCTTGTACACGTGCAGTTTCATCTTCCCCTTTAACCACAGATAAATAATCAATTATTGATTGACGTTGATCACGATCCAAATTAACTGTTTCCGGATCACGAACCCAACCATGAACCCCTCGTCTGCCTGAGAATAACCAGACAAGTTCATTCATACCAAAATCACGACGCATAGTTTCGTCAATGAGACTAATAGAGATGTTAATCAATTGCCAGCATCGTACACAGACTTGATTAGCTCCTGTACAATCACATACGAACTTTCGAACTGCATCGTAATCAGTTAAATCGATATCGAATACTAGTTCGTGTCCTTTCCACTCTAACGTATGAATAGGTGTCTTTCGTGAAGGAGGATTATCATAGAGAGCTCCGATATAAGCATCAGTTGGACACCTGTCAATCAAAAAATCTTGTAGTGCTTTTGGGTTTTCAAATGCAATATTTCTAAAGAATTTCCCGCTTAAACTCACAAATCCAAACTCTCTAGTCGAAAAAGAGCTAAATTCAATTACTCTCGAAAGAACTTGAACATCAAAATCTGTAGAATAATAGTCTCTAAGTGCGTTGCGACGGTTCTTGATAGTCATAGTATCTCTTTCTACTCCTCCGTGGGTTTATTTTCGGATTCCTTTGGTGTTGAAAGCCCTTCAATTTTCATAGCAAAACGAGTCCACTGGAGAGGATGAACAATTTTTCGATAGAATGTACGATTATAAACTAAACGGAAATATTGGGTACAAGCTTGGGTAGGATTACTACCACTTATAGAAATTACCGAGTTCAGCTGGGAATCTCCGAGTGTTAAATTTTTTTTAGTAGTGTAGTAATTATTTTTAAGAAATTCTGTCAATATTGCAGGTGCGAGATGGGTATAAGGACAGAAATATCCAGTAGCTATTGTTGAACATTGAGGAACGTTATAATCCTTTTTTCCCCCCTCTAATCCGTATAGGTGACGAATTTGATAGCCAGAAGTTCTTTGGAATTCAGAAAATGATTGACCAACATTATCCACAGATTTTTCATACCAGAAATGTAACTGGTCATTAACTGACATCCCTAAGCGTTTGAGGAAGAAGCCTAATTGCAGTCGTTTTACATGAACTAAACGTCCTGTTTTTTCAATCTCAAAGTAGATCTGAAGCATACAGGGTGGGAATACCTCAGGATGTAAAAATAGATCCTGTCCTCCAAGGTCTCCTCCACTATATTGAGATCGGATTTGTACATGCTTAGAAAGGTCTTGTTCAAGACTTTGAACGACATTATCAATATCTTCTCGAATCCCCAATAAATCTTGAGCTTTTGTAATTTCCTTTTCAAGTCTCCTCTCGAAAGCTTTCTTCAGTACACCACGGAATGAAGTTTCATTTGATACAACCCAACCTTTCCGTAAATATCCTTTCCGATTGGATACCATCCAGGGAACTTTTGTATAATGGACACAGATTAAGAAATCTCCCTTCGCTCTACTACGACTGGTGTGGTATTGTTGATACAGTTCAGCTAGATGTGGATTGTTCTCCTCGTCCATTTTATATTTGAATTCTTCGTATTTGAGAACATTCTCCTCACCGAAGACCTCACGATAGATTTCCAGCTTCTCCTCAGGTGATTCAGTCCGATCGTAGTATAATCGTTCAAAGAGATCCCCTTCAACTTCAATTAGCCATGATTCCAAACGACTATTCGTTGCTGCGACTAGCCTCAGCAAATATGCGCCTAATCGAAAATCGTCATATATTTGATCGATTTCTTCTTCATAGGAAGGAAAAAAATCCCGAACAACTTGTGAAGGGTTATTAGGAAGTTTTTCTAAGAGCTGGACACGATTCCAAGCCAGTTTTCTCCAGGCTTGAACCTCAATATTCAAGTTTGGAGGAGCCTGCAAAAGAAACCAGTTTGGGAGGGGCATTCTTTGATTCACTTGTTACCTGCGTTATTTAATGTTGATATAAATTCCCATGAATTGTAGGTAAACGTGAAGTCAACATCGACATTTGTTTTTATTGTAAAATTCTATATTTGTTAAAACTGCATAATTCGAAAATCAAACCAGATTTCTGCTATAAAAGCGTTAGATCATCTTCTTTATAAGGTAATTCTAGTGGAAGAGGGATTTTATGTTCATGCCTGCCATGAAAGTTGACTAATGAGTGTAATATTTTTAATTCTTTCTTAAGGGTCTGTCTTCGCATTCTTGGCACCCAAATTTTTAATCCTGCTTGTAACGCGGTGTGAATATAAGGAATAGCTGCACGCACAAGAATTTTTGAGAGCATCGGGGTATTATAATATAGATAATCATATACAGGATTCTTTATTCTGTTCTTTGAATCGGGATTCAAATGACGATGAATATCATATTGAATATTATAATCCAAATTCACAAAAAGATAGTGAAACCAATCCTCCCAGATTTTATTAGTAGAACCAGTACCCTTAATCTTTAGTTGATATTTAGACGGGGATTTTTTGACTCTATGAAGATATTCCAGGATTTCCCCTTCAGTAGAACCTTCGACATAAGTATAACATCTTCCAACCATATTAGGTTGATGACTATCCCCTCCAGCAATACCAGGTAGGCTGAATTCACGGGAAATTATCTGGGCTAGATAATTATGCCTCTTTGGCTGAAATCCATTAATTATCTCGACCATCCCTATTCGTTTCAGAACGGAAGCATTTATATCATAGGTTTTTGAGTTATACCCTCCAGCAGGGGCACTTTGAGATAGATCAAATGGATGTGCTAAAATGTATAACCCATTAGAATCATCAAGATATTCTAAGAATTCAGGTAACGGTTTAAATCGAATATCCCATGGGATTCGATTCAGGCCATAAACTAAGATATGCGCCCAGCCACGTTTCTTGTGATCGTATTTTGTAACTTCTTGACCAATAATTGGTATTAAATCCTTATATTTTGATGCATAATGTAGGAAGGGCTTAACTCCATTCATATTATTATGATCAGTCAAAGCAATAGCGTTAAGTTTTTTACGATGTGCGAGTTTGATTAACAACTTGGGTGATAAGGCAGAATCTTGAAAAAAATGAATTCCTTTGAGTCTAGGTACCTTCAACAGCGAGTAATATGTATGCGAATGTAAGTCGGCTTTTGTTAAATCACTCACTTATTTTATCACCTGAGGGTCTATTTAGATCATGGGGAGTCACGCGCGATTTACCCAAAATATAAACAATTAATCCAACCACAATTAAAAAGTAAAATTTTACTAGTTGAACAAGAATTGCTCCAGAAAGCGCTCTATCAGTACTGATACTCAAACCATATTCAATAAAAACCGATAATGAAATTTCTTTTAATCCAGCCATCCCTGGAATTCCAACAGGAATTAAATCAACAGTACCTCCAAGAAAATTTACAGCCGCTACCTGATCAATTGAAATTAAAATTTCTACAGAATGTAGAATCAATAAAATGGATATCCAATGAGCAACTTGCGCAAAGAAAGCTAAAATCAATGCTAGTAAAGATATAAGTTTATTCTTTGCTAAATAGGAAAATTGTAAACTGAAATCATTAACTAATTTGTCAGAAGACAGTTTATTCGGATCAATGCGGTTTCTTATTAGTGGTAATGAACCAAAACCTTTCAAAATGAAATTAAGTAATCTCTTTGCCACATTCGGGTTAAGAGCGATCAAAATAAACAAACAAATGATTAGAAAAGTCATTAAAATAATTATTGCGATGAAAGTAAGATTGAATCCTTCAGGTAAGGGGGAATAGCCTAATTCAACTAAAATTGTACTTAAATATTCAAACATTGAGACTGCAATAAAAGTAGAGATTGGAATGAATGCTAATAATCCACATAGCTTATGAGCGACCACACTTGAAAGAACTTCTCCGCTTGTTGCATTCCTGTTTTTCTCTTCATTATAAAACTCTTGAGTCCCCATTACTACTTTCATGATAGCTTCAACGGCTCCAGCACTGGGAATCAGCAATCCATAGGAAAATGAGGACAATTGAATACGATAAGTTGTGTTAAGTGAAGGTTTTATTTCAGAAATTCCAAGTAATAATTTCCAAGTAATAGTATCAAGTAATACAGCTATAAAGGTAAAAATTGCTCCAATCACTAATATGAAAATATTAGCTCCTAGGAAAGTCTCTACCATTAGGCCAATGCTGATTTTCTCAAGGATAAAATATAAAATTAGAACGAAGGCTGCAAATCCAAGTAAAATTAGGGTTTTTTTGTCGAATGCTTCCTTTAGAGATATGTTTTTCTCTGGTAATGATAGCTCTGGTTTATTTTCCATGAATTAATCCTTCTTTTAAGGAATCGGGCGGGAGGTTCATAAATTCTTTTCAGAATGAATTCTCTACACCTCATCAATGATTTAGGTGATTTTACGTGAATATTTCTGAATTAGTCTTTACTTCTTTGGGGCCAATTCTGTATAATCTAATATTTCTAATTCTCTGGGGTTCTTGGATTGATTACCACTATAAAGGTGACCAAAGTAAAGTCAGAATATATTTGGAAAAGTATTTCCGAGATAATTTAATCCTTTATTTACTAACCGCCATCTTTGTAATCGCTGTTCTCTTTCTTCTATTCACTTATGCTAATGCAAATACAGATGTTGATGATGCAATAACCTCTGGTGTTGAAGCATATTTAGCTGGTCATAACCCATATCAAGAAGATGTGGTGATTCATCATTTGCCATCAGGTGTAACTTATGGTCGATACCACTATTTTCCTCCAGATTTACTTGTATACAGCAGCTTTTACGTTTTTTTAGAAGGGATTTTTTCGTTGATAGGTACCATATTCAGTACCTTATCCCCGTTAGAAAATGATTTCTTCACATTCTTCGGCACATATTGGTTCGTTCCTCTCCATTTCTTGCTTCTTCTTCCTGGGTACTGGCTTGTAAAGGAAATAATCGATTGGCCACATCTGAAACTGATTCCTTTCTTTATTATTCTTGTTATACCATTCCTTTTTACAAATTCCATGTTGATGTGGTTTTATTTTCTCATTGGATATTATTGCTATGAAGTTAAAAACAAGAAAAACATTGGAATGATTTTTTATGTGTTCGCAGCCTCAGTAAAATATATGGTCGGATTTATTATAGTATTTTACCTCTATCAATCAGTTCAACAAACTTGGAGAAATATACGAGTGAATAAAGATTATTCTCGAATTATATCCGAGATTAGTCCATTCCTAATTGGTACATCAGCTTTGGTAATCGTGTCACTACCATTTAATCTAGTAGATGTAATAATAGCAGTCTTCCTCTATCAAGGGGATATCGCCGCAAGAGGGGAGGTGGCTCAATTAACTGGTCCTCTTCTTATTGAAGTTTTAAAGATCTTAAAAATTGAAAGATTTTACCTATTAAGCGTGATAATAATTCTTATCGTGTCTTTATTCATCTTAAGGAGACACTCTTCTTATGAAAAGATTATTCATATCTCATTACTTTCAATGTTTATATTACCATTCTATGGAACAGAATTATTCATTACTCTTCCTTTTTATTGGTGGTTCAAGGAAGGGTACCAATTATATTCTAAAATATAATCAGATATCTGAAGTACATTACTCTCCCCCGAGAAAAATGGATTTTGATGTAAAATCTTACCGTGGCTTATCCGCTATCGTGGTAATTAAGGAGATACTCCGAACAGAAAACCGTTCATCGACGTATAAAATCCGAACATGCTTTTTCTCCGGATGATCAAGCCCATGTACATCTACAACTTGGCACACGCCAGAAATGGATGATTTATAATCGTTCTTATTCATTTTCAGTGGAATAGCTGTCTTACAGATCGTGCACGGTTCACAATTCAGGTCAACTATATCGCCTTTGGGAGTCATTGTCAGTTTCGCCTCGAAGCTCTTGTGAAAGAAATTACCTCAAAACCCTCTCTTAAACCTTTGGGAATTTAGTCAATAATTCATCCAGTATAGACTCACAAATGGCGAAATAATCAATGCCTTTTCTCCCATATGGCATGTACTTAGAAATGCACTAATGGACAATCTTTCACGATAGTTTAAATAAGCTCGTGCCTAAATAATGATGGATAATTTATCTGAATGTGAGTTTCATAATGGTTAGCAATCTTTATTAGAATTTATGCGCAATAGTATCGAAAAATCATGAAATATTATAAATAATTAAAATTTACTGATAAATTTTCCCTCTCCTACTGATAAACCAGTCTTTAAAGAAAGAGGGTGCTTTACTTTAGAAAGTTTTAAATGGGGGGTGAGATTAATCTCTCATAGATTTGAGATTGAGGGTAATATTACATGAGTTCAAACGACGAACATGTTGTTGACACGCCTTGGGGAAAACTCGTAACTGCGAAGGGATTAGAGATATTAATGTCTAGCTTCTCAAATGACATCAATCGTCTATATAGTACTCTTACTCGATTAGACGAAAGGTTGAATAAATTGGAAATGACTGTTTCTTCTTCACAACCTAATAATATTGATCCAATGATTGGTTCTAGCTTATCTACTTTGGAACAGAAAATTAAAGAATTAAAGGAAGAGCAAAGTCGATTTGCTTTGCATATAAAACAAACCTTAGAATTGTTTTATTCAAAACTTGAGGAAGGATTGGAATCAAAGTAAACCAGATTTTCAAAATGTCAAAAATACCCATCCAATGTAGTATGCTGTTTTTTGGATTGCTTTTCGTTCAATAATGATGGGAGTTCATTTTTTAGAAAACCCTTCATCTGTTTATCCTTCTGTTTAATCGCCCAATACATTCCTTCATCACGTGTTCCCTTTGTAACGAGGTGAATAACACGAGATTTTTTCTTTCTTCCCCTTCCACGACGCTGGATAGCTCGAACAACGGAAGGTACCGAATCATAAAATACCACTAAATCGCAGTTTCCTACATCTAACCCTTCTTCACCAACAGACGTACTGATCAGTACTTTTATCTCTCCGCTTTTGAATTGGTCAACTACTTCTAGCTGTTCCTTCTGAGTGAGTCCTTTTTCTGTCTTTGAACTTGAATGACCTATAAATACTCCAGATTCAATATTAGAGTTTTTCAATTCTTCATGTAGGAAATGTACGGTATCTCTAAAGTTGCTAAATATTATAATTCGAGATTCATCATAAGAATCATCTTTCAACTCTGTTTTTAGATTAGATATTAAGAATTCAAGTTTTGGATGAATCAGGGGATTATTTGCAATCATATTCTCTAGGTTATGGATACTCGGATCATCTAAAAACAGGCTTAAAGCCTTGGAACTTTTCTTCTGTTTCCATTTCGTAATAGTCTTTCTTACTTGAGGGAGTCCTTGACTTTCCACCAATTCTTTGAGATGCTGAACTCTTATCAGATTAGAACTTGAGACAAGTAACTCACCAAACGACGTGTCCTGTTTCGTCTGGAATACTACTTGCTGGTGAATAGCTAAAGCATCTCTTTTCCCAAGAAATTTAGTCTTTTTAATGTTTGGAAGACGCTCTTTGAGTAGAGATAATAGTTCGTCTTGTAATGCCTGTAAATTCTTTAATATTCTCTCGTAATGATCAGGTAGCTTTATCCAGATTACTGTAGGAGTATGTATTGAAATGAAATCCTGGACATCATAATCCGTTGGATTCGTGACAGATATTTTCTTGATCTTTAAATTTTCACACACTTCCAATATCTTCTCTGGATTGTTTCCAGGAGTTGCTGTAAATCCGACTATCTGACAATTTGCTTCTTTAGCAATATTAACATACGCATAATCACCCGTGGCACGATGAGCTTCGTCAATACACAATAAATTCAAATTTTTCATTTGTATTCTATCATGAAGTAGATCATTTTCTATGGTCTGAGGTGTTCCTATAATGATTTTAGCATCAGGATAATAACGCTCTCGTTTAGAAGGAGATATTCCACCTGATACTTCTAGAATTAGACTTGTATCTAAATTTCCTATTGAATCCGAAAACATTTGCTTGATTTGGCGCACAAGTGGGCGTGTAGGAGTGACCACAAGTACTTGACGGTTTGGAATCTTATTAAGACTATAAGCACTCAAATAAGCCATGATTA
>JAEOTC010000152.1 GCA_016840035.1 Candidatus Hodarchaeota archaeon
ATTAGCTGAATTAATGCTATAACAGAACCTACTGCATCAGGATCAGCCTGTTCATGCATAGCTAATATTATCGGTTCATCATTAACCTTTATCCAGTTAATAAATTTCTCGATTCTTTTATGGAAAGTCAATTGGATCCCTATTTCTCTGGAGTGGAAAGTAATGTTTCAATTTCATAATGTAATGTTTTTACTCTTTGAATAATTGGATGAGATTCTTCCAAATAACGAGAATATCGTTTGACAACTTGTTCCGATGTCAAAATATCATTTTCCTTAGATATGTTATCAGCATAAGCGACGATTTTTTCTTCTAGTGTGTTTGGGAGAAAATCTCTAAACGGTAGATTAAACTCTGAGGTTTCCTCCTTTGAGATTCCAGCAAAAATATGGTTTTCTACAATACTCACTAATTCTGTCGACATGTTTTCTTTTTTTAAGATATTAGCGCCAATAACCCCATGATCAAGTTTATGCGACTGCGACCTTCCGATATCATGAAGCATAGCCCCAGCTAAAACTAGATCACAATTGATTGGAAAATTTCGTTCTTTCAATTCTCGGGTTATTTTTATAGCAGATCGAGTTGTAAGATAAAGATGTGAAATGACCCTATTGGGAACTGAAGATTTGAATAGTAGTTGTAAACATTGTGAATAAGTGGGGAGGGATGTCAGTAGCCTTCATCTCAATCTAAATTAAAGCGAAGAGATAGGGACGGAGGGATTTTCATAAGACAGTTTTCTACTTATCTAATTTTGAACCCCCGGCCTCTTGGTCCCGAACCAAGAATCATCTGGTCAACGTATTTGGGTTAAATACGATTAAAACCAATCTAGACCACGTCCCTTTTTTAATTCACTAATCTATTATAGTCTATTGAGTTTACCGTGTTTCAAAAAAAAGTTCTAAACGATTTAAATTTTTCTTGTGTCTGATTGAATAACTCTGAGTAAGAACTCATCGAAGGGAAAAAAGAAGTTCCTAACAATCAAATATCGTCAATCTGTTCCAGAATCAGGAATTTTCTGAAAGCAGGCGTCTTTATACACTTCTTCTTCCATTCTATCCGAATATCTTTGTTTTCTTTCTTCCAAGATTTAACTTTTTCTTCGATTTCTGATTTTGAATATAAAAAGCTCCTGAATAATAATTATTGAGAACAATGTCTAATAGCTTCACTCATTCTCGGTCTAAGAATTCTAGTAAATTTCCTCCGATGTCGATTTTAAGTAGTATCTTACGAAGTACTGAACCACCTGACGAGGATTATTCAACTATACCGTATCTAGAGTTTTTGAAATCCTACACTTCCGAGATTGACCTAGATTATTTTCAAAACCGCCGTCCTTTGATCGAGCATGAATTACTTAGTAACTCTGGTCATCAGTTTTTCTTTCTTAGAGGAAAAACTGCTCGTGGTAAAAGTGAGGCTATGTGTGTTAATACCCTCCATAAAACATTAGAGAAAGATGCTTATGCTATTGTTTTGGCTCATAATCGCGGTTTAGCAGAGGAACTCAAGGAAAAATTTGCTACATACATGAGATTACTCAGAGATAATCGTCAAATTGTCGCTTACTATAAGGACACTGAAGAAGCAAATAAGTTGATTCGAGATCAGGTGCGTGGGGGGAAAGATCAAGTAGCAGTGTTTATTATGACTCCTTTTATGCTACTTGGGTCATTTACTAGTTTTTCATTAATGGGTCAAATTGAACACAAAGAAGTATTAGATCAACTAGGTGATTGTGAAATGTGGGGAAAAGTCTTTGCAAGTCATAATATCCAGTGGGCTAACAAGCTTTCCTCACCTTCCATTATCTTAATAGATGAAGTTGATTCTTATCCGCTTCCTGCTTTACTTTGCTTGTCCATCTTCGTACGTTATCTAATTTGGAAAAAATCTGATATAAAAGTTGTACTTTCCTCGGCTACTGTCACCAATCCCGATCGTTTTACTAACCTCTTTTTTGGCTCAGATAGTGACTATCTAGATCTAACAGGTTTGGGTAGACGGGGTACCACTAATATCAACGTCTATTGTGAGGATGAACCCCAGGAGTTGTTAGATTACTTTATTCAAGCAGTAAAATCATATATTGAAGAGGAACGGGCCAGAGTCAAACCAGGAAACAACTACATTCCTCAAAAAGTGATTGTATTCTTGAATAATAAGAGAGATATTGATCTTAAAGCACTGATAGGTACTTTTTCTGATTATTTTATTACTGCTCATGGTGACATGCAAACTAAAAAAGTCACAGAACGCATTCGTGAGTTTCGAAGTAAACGTCTTAAGATCTGCTTGGTTGCTACAAGCATCATTCAATCAGGATTAGATATTCCAGATGCATCGTGGGTAATTTTTTATGGTATTCCCCGTAAAGATCGTGAATATCTCCAACAGCGAGGACGGGCTAATCGTGTTTCCACTCAAGAGGGAAAGATTGATATTATTCTACGATCAGTGAATAAATTTGAAAAGGACAAAGCGACTAATATCAATGCTTTGGCTGAATTTATTTTACAGGAAGAACCCCCTCCTTTTCAAACCCCATATTATACCCCATTAACATTACAATATGCCATTGTCATGGGAGTGGTGTTTGGTTATTGGGATATAATTAATAGGCTGAAGAAGGGGTTTTATGGAAGAAATGATTCATTTTTCCGGCAAGAAGTTGATCAAGCCTTTCTTAAATTACTTGACGAACAAGTAGTAACAGTAGGATCTAATGAGATGATTTATCCTACTGATAAAACAAAGAAGTGGATCCATGCCTTTCCCAAACGATTTGGAGTTGAACTTTACAAGGTTGTGTTTCGTACAAAGACATCACAGGAGAAGAAACTTGGAACAATTAGCCTGTCAGAACTGTTTCGTAAAGGATTACCGAGTCAAACACTGGCCTACATTGATGACACCTATCAAGTTATTGAAATCGACCCAAAGAAGAAGATTGTCTATGTAAAAAAAGGATACCTTGAATTATACTCTGAACTTAATGAAGTGAAAAAAACAACTACTGCTACTGACGTAATAGCCCATGATCAGAAAATGGGTGTAGCACTTGTTGAAGTCATTGAAACAGAGAGAGTAATAACAAAAGATGTTCTAGTAGGATCCTTCGACTTAGATATAGTGCCTAACAGACAAGATTATAGGTTTACAGGCATATTTCTCAAAACGAAACAAATTACTATTCCAATCGAAAGGAAAATCCGTCAATACTGTGGCCAACTTGATATTGATCGCTCAGTTTTTCAATCAACTACGTGCTATCATGAAGAACTGGGAATAGGAATGTTACTAATTGATACTAGCAGACTTGATCTAACAAGCATGTTGTATCACCAATGGATAAAACCAAAAAACACGCGAGAAAAAACTCGGAAGAAAAAATCAAGAAAGAAAACGAGGAAGGGGAAAAAAAATACAACTGGAAAGACTCAAACGCTTTATCAGGAAACAAAGAACCGATTTCATCAATATTTACGTGATTTTCATTTCACTGTTGGATGTCTAGCTGATCTGCATTTGAATGGACAACCAATCACAGTAAATGATCAGGAAGTCGACTTTCGTCAATACTGCCACACATTAGTAAAACCTTTGAAGAAAGCCTCGGTAATTATTTTTCTTGGGGATACCATTGATAGAATAGCAGCTAATGATTTTACTATGGCAAAAGCTCAACTGTTCATACTATACGAAGTCTTAGATGAACTAGACTTGCTTTATAAAACGATTTTTGTCCTAGGGAATCACGATTATGATAAGCGATATTTTCGATGGCGAAAAACAATAAATATCGCGATAGAACTCCGGTGGACATTAAAACCTTATCAAGATTTGATTTTCATCCATGGGCATAATTCAAAAATGGAACAATATTTGGATAAACCAGAAATAACTGGAAAAGAAATTAACAACTGGCGAACGGTTTTTGTCAAACCGGTGAAAGGGAAAAGAGTCCGAAAAGATGACTTTCTAGTGGCCGGTCATCTTCACAAAGGGTTTTGTAACCGTGACCAGCATTCTCTTGGTGTTCCTTCTGCGAGGAAATATTTGTCATCTCCTCAAAACGAAGGATGGATTGGGCTGTTTGGTTTTGGTACTTTTGATGATCCTTGGGAACCATTTATTGCTATTGAGAATCCTTACAAATTAGAGATATGAAAAATCTGTTTAATTCGAGGCTCAATGTGTGAGAAAGAGAATTTCCTCATTCTTCTAATAAAACCATTAACATAACGAAAGCTGGGAGGTTAAATTTTCCTCTCAAATTAGGACAGTAAATACCCCTGACCCCCAAATAAGAAGAAGGGATGAGAGATTTCATGGATAATGACACTGTTTCGACAAACCAGAAACATCAACTAGCCTATCAACAGAAAATCCTTTCTCTATTTGAGCAAATGATGAAACGTTCCCGTAAAATTAAACGAACGGGGAAACCACAGTTTCAAGGGCATCAAGGGACAGATTTCTCAATCAGTGGGGTGATTGAAACACAGGAGAAGATCCTAGTTATTGAATCGTGTGCGGATCGGTGTTTATCACTAGAAGACATAGAGGTAATTGTTCAAGGGCAATTTGATCCACTGAGCAAGGAAGAGGAGATTATTGCTATCATAGACAGTAAAAATGGGTTTGAAAAACAAGTTCTTACTAGCTTCCCCTCAGTACATTATCCATTGGTACTAACAAGTCAAACACAATTGATTACAACCAATATTCTAGCTCCTCCAATAACCAAGGGTTTTAAAATAATTGACGAACTGTTCCAGATTTCTCGAACTAGTAAACCCATTTTTCTTTCATCAGAGCTTAAGTACGAACTTGTTGCTTTTATTACTGATGGTACAACGCGATTACGTCTATATTTTGCATTATTATCTCGGCCAAAGTACATCTATGAACTTGCACGTGAACTTAAGACATCACCCGCTTCAGTTTATCGTGCAATCCATGCCTTGAAGAGTAAGAAACTCCTTATTTGTCTTAATCCTAAAAGTTCACGGAGAAAATACTACCAACTAACTCCACTAGCCCTAGCTTTACGAGAGGACCTCATGGCATTTAATAATCGAAATCAGTTAGATACTGACAAGGCGGATTAGAACTTTCAACTATCAACCAGAAATAATGAAAAGACCAAATGACATGATGGGATAACTAGGGGATAACTAGGTGGAAGGGTTATGATATGGTGATGATAAGGAGGAGACAATCAGAATTTAAATATAACTGCAAGAATAGTAATCTAACTCCAAAAATTCAGTGAATATATTTTTTGGAGAGAAAAAACATAAAAGTCATTGGTGAAATAAAAAATGAACACCCCACAAATAAAAAAAAAGAAAAAACCAATTAAATATTTACTTGTAGGAACGCTTCTCCTCATTCTGATCATAGGAGCCATTCCTCTTAAGGAAGTGGATCTTAATGATAGTTCCGGTAAAAGAATGGTAGTAGACTCCTTATCTTTACCTTCCTCACAAGTAACTGCCGTAGAGGACACGGAAATAACAGAAGAAGCTCTTCCAGCTGATCATGATATCACATCTTTCTCTGAAAGTGCAGTAAAAGGAAGTGTTAGTCAACAGATTAGAATTCCTGACCCGACTGGGAACACCGCGGGTTATATAATAAATGACACTACTGAAAGTTTCGAACTTATGCAGTCGCGTGGACAAACGAGTCGACATTGGTATGATCCCGTCATGGATGAATATCAATATTCTTCTGATAGCTTAGTGAATCAAACAGGCACTCTAATTGAAACAGATTGGGTAACAGAGGATGAATTTTTATATCGTTTTTTCATTCAGTTCCAAACAGGTTCGAGAGTCACGTTTAATAGTTATTTAGATATTGCTACCTACATCACTACTTTGGACCCAGCTTCTATTTGGGCTGTAGGATTTGAAGGGTTTTCTGGGGCAATGGCTTTTTATCTAAATTCTGCGGATTTAATATCGGGGCATGGACAGTATGTGTATTGGCCCCGTCTTCTTAACGGCCAGCTTACAGCATTTGATCATCCTATATTTGCATTTTACCCTCATCTTTATGTAAAAATCGAATCTGAATGGATAGATCAAATCCTCTGTGATCGCTCACTCTTTTCAAATGGATTGATACCATCAATAGCCAGTTTAGATTTTTACGCCTCAGAGACCGAATTTGGAATTACCTATACAGTTTCAAATGCTCAAATCCAGGACACAACATGGACCATTAAACATGGATTTAAATATAGAATGAATAACCAACAATTCCATAAAATAACAGAATTGATATGTCATAATCAAGATCTTGACGATGTTAGTTTGACATACGATATTACACATAGCCCTCAAGCCTCCAATACTGATTTTGAACCAGAGACCTATCGAATAAAGAATAGTACAGATCAAATTCTCCTTCCTGCAAACATGCCATGGAATGCAGAGGAACGTCTGGATGAGTTCGAGACCAATATAGAAATTATTTCAATTAACAAACAAGGTTTAAGATTCTCCTTCGGAGATTTAGAATTAAGTGGGTTCACTAAACCGATACTAGAATTAATATCACAGAGTATGCCTGATGAGTCATTCAAGATGGTGTTACGTGCGGGAATGACAGGCCTTGGATCTCTTCAAAAGGAACAATGGCTTCAAATTGATCCCTCTACAGGAACCATTTATTCTACCGATAATTACGATCTGTACAAAGCTTGTGGTGCAGGTTCATATACAACTGGTGATACGGTTATGAAAGTGGGAATCGTCGGAGGTTATCCTACGTCCTCAGCCGCCCTTGCATATATGGCATTTAATACAGGGATTAATGATATTATCGATTCGATCAGTAGTCCTTCTATGCAAATATATTATACGACAGGGGACACATTTGAATCTGACGAGGGAATCTCTTTACGAGTATACAATATTGTGGGTTCAGGTAATGGGGCAGATAGTAATACGCTCAAAGAAGATTCTCAATCTTATTCACTAGGAACCAATTCTTTAGAAACTCTAGTATGGGGTCACCAATCCTCTGCTGGATATGCTTCAGCAGATACGAATGACCTAGACGATCTACTGGAATATTGGGCATTGTATCGTGGATCATCGGAAAACTGGGTTAGTTTTCGTTTGGAAGGCTATGGGATGGATGCATTTACATCTGATGCAGCAATCTTTTCTGATTCCCAGACGTCTGGAACTTCTCAAGATCCCAAGTTAAGTTTTACTTATGCATTTTCCGAAACCGCTTCAATCTCAGGATACGTTACCGACACTGACAATACATCTTTGGCTGGTATCCATGTGGATTTATATCAAGATTCTACTAGTCTAAAGGTAGCAGGAGATCTTACTGATTCAAATGGTTTCTACGAATTTTCGATTGAACCCTCCTCTAGTACACATCTTCTCTATGCCTGGGATCCTGATTATCTCACTCAAAATATCGGTCTCACTCCACGAAATCATAAAGAAGTTAATTTTACTCTTGCTGCAGAAACTATTCCTTCCCCTCAAGCCCCACTGGGTTGTCATGATCCCTCCAATTATACTGGAGGAAGTAGTTGGCTGAATGTAACCTCAGCTTATTCAAATGGGACGTATTATGCTATAGGCAATGATTCCACAAATAATATTACCTATAATACATACAACTGGGATGTTCCTGGTAATGATACACAGGATTACGGCAAGATCAAAGGTGTATATGTCCTGATCCATTGGAAATCGGTTATTAATGATCGGGTAGCGGTCCGATTACGCTGGAGCTCTAGTAATGGTGACTGGCACAATCTAGCCGCAAATAGCTCATGGAACCTTGCTAAACTTAATTACACAGATGCCGCTACTTGGTATTTGAACAAAATCAATTCAATTAACTTTCGGGTTGAGATTGGTTTCTTATCCCAGAATTCTGTGGATGCTGTACTTATCGATTGGGTAGGTACCTTAGTTGAGTACTATGATGTTCGTGCTGAGGATATCGTTATTGCCTCTGGTTCGTCTAAAGGAATAAATCAAACATTTGGGTTGAAATTCAAGAATTATGGTACTCTTACCCCCAGCACAACTGTTGATGTAAAAGTAAAAATCGAGGCCCTAAATTATACAAATTATCATACTTGGGTAGATGAGGAGTATCACTATTTAATTGGTACACTTGATCCTGGTGAAACCTCAAGTGTTCCTATGTATAGATATTTCCCCTATATCTTTCAAGGCTACAATGATTCTTCCTGTGAGAATTGGGATGGTTGGTTTGCTATGAATATTGGTGTGTACAATATAACCGAGGTTTTTGTATACACATCCGTCTGGAATTCGACTACAAGTTTTTCAGATGAATTGTTTGAAGTACAAGTTCAAGGGGATCATCATAAGGTTTTTTGTGTCATTTTAGAGGATCCAGATTTCGGAAATCGGTATGGTTCATGTGAAAACTGGGATGGATCAAATTTATCTGATGGATATAGTGGTAGTGATTGGAAGTACCAAGCTTGGAGTTCTGTTGATTGGTGGTATAACCAGAGACAAGATATTAATATTGACTTAATCCCGCTCGTTGACTCATACAACTTTACGACTAATACTACCGAGCTTCCAGGAGATACACATGAAGGGTATGCTCGTGCAAAAGATTTTCTAGGATTATTCGGGAACTGGACTGAAGCTAGTGGAACTTCTGCAGCTAATCATGGATTTGATTTAATTTGGTGTCTTATGGGATTTGTTAGTGGTCCTGCTCATGGTGGTTATAATCGAGTTATGATAAAATGCGTCGTGGCAAGTTCATATTGGAATTATCCGTATGAAAATGATTCAATGTTCAAAACTCTTCAGCATGAACTAGGTCATGTATTTCATGCATTACATATCAATAAACCACCAATGAACTTATCTATGGATGATCCAGATAATCCTTGGGTTATGAGTTATAAGCGGATCTGGAATAATTGGGATTGCCACACTTTCATTGATTACAACTTATCTGTTATTTCAGATAATGCAGATAAATTTGATGGAGTATAGACTTCAATAAACACTCATTAACTTTGATATACAAAGTAAGGGAGTTCCTACATCTTTTTTTTTCTTACAAACCAAATTTATTATTACTGTCTTAGAAAGAGAAAGGTTAATAAAGTGAAAAACAGAGTATATCATAAACAGGACTAATGAAATACTTGCATAATTGTGCTTCAAGATGCAAAAAAAGTACACTTCCAAGAAAACTATCAATATGTTCTTAATACTATTCATATTATCTGAGATAATACTCCTCACTTCCTCTGGTTCAATTTTATCAGTTCCCAATAGCGAAATTAGTGTAGAGGTCATCGGTTATTGGGATTCAGACCTACCATTTCAATACCCTGTTGAAACACCTGATAACTGTACCTCTTATATACCTATTACCTTCGATGCTGGTTTTCCATACACATCTGTTGTATTTCGGATTATTTATAATGGAATAGGTGAAATAAAGATTCTAAGAGCAATAGTATGGGAGGAAATTACATGGTGGGATTGTACTTGGAATTGGACGACTCCAAAATCCTTAACTGTGAACCAACGAATTCAATCTGGTTCTTATTTCGACTTTGCCATAACAGACCGTTCATTTATTCTTGATCAATCCAATACAATAATTTTTACACAAATTGAGTGGGAATATCAGGGGGTCATTTATAGAACCAAGCTTGAGGTGGAAATAAGTCCAAATCTTACCAATTACCAATCATGGACATCGGATCAAGGAGTAGCAGCTGATATTTCCTTTTTATTACTTTCTCTGTTAGGAATAATACTGTGGTTACGAAGACACCTTATGAAACGATAGATCTAATATGAAGGGTAATTTTTTCAATAATCCAAACAGTAACATCCCACTTTTTCTTTGGTTCTTCGAATACAAAGGTTTCCTGACAATTATCCTCATTCTCTTTTCGATTGGGTCGGTACTCGCGTTGAATACACAGACATTCGACCTGTGGATATTACGTTTGCTTCTGGTTCATATAAAGGGACAAACCAATCATTCGGATTGAAATTAAAGAATTTCGGATCAGTTACGGTTTCTACGGTCCATGCTCGGGTAAAAATTGAAGCACTAAATTATTCTAATTATCATATTTGGGTAGAAAAAGAATTCTCTTACTCAATAAGTACTCTCGAACCAAATGAAACCTCCAATTCATTATATCGGTATCTTCCTTATGTTTTTCAAGGATATAATGAATCATCGTTTGAGACTTGGCGTGGTTGGTATGCCATGAATATTGGAGCTTATGAAATCACTCAAATCTTTCTTAATTCAACTAAGGGAACGTGTACTACAACCTTCTCAGACGAAATATTCGGAGTCACATCTTACACTCATAAAGTGTTTGTGCCTGCACTTGTATATGATGGTAATTCTGTTGATTCCGTAATAGATAGCTTCGATGATTTAGAGGTGAATGAAATGTACGTAAATACTTCGACGGGGTGGAGTTCTACAAGTTTTTCAACATATTTCTCGACAGATTTTCTCCCCATATTAACCTTTGAATCAAATGATAGCACGTCCAACGTTAAATTTGATACAACATGGAACAACTGGTTAAGAAATGAAGCAAGAATACTTCTGGGTCTAGAAGGTAACTGGAGTAATGAAATCGGTACAAGTGCAGAAAATCACGGATTTGATCTTTTATTTGGTACAATTGACGACCTAGGATCAGTAGGAGTAGCGAGTTCAAATATGTTCTCTGTTGATGATGACCACATTAGTGGATCAAGAGTCTATTTGCACGAGATTCTTCACACCTACATGCATAATGCTACAGTGGAGACTCCATATAGTAATGTTGAGCACTTAGAATACTATCCAATTTACAACGCTACATACAACGGAACTCACTGGGTGAATTGGGTATGGAATGATACCTACCAGATTCATAATTATTTTGGAGGTTATATTATGGGCGGTGATCCAACTTGGTATCTTCATCTCGATACAGAGGAGCGAGTAACTGATTATATCAATGAATATGATGGATATGACGGATAAAAACAGATTAAAGACTCTCAAAGTGATTTACGCAATGAGATTTCTTTTCTCCTCCTCCTTTTTTCTCCCCGATAATTCCTTGTCAACCAACAAAATACAGGGGGAAAATCTTTATATAGAGGAATAACATACAATCCTCAGATTTATACCAGTAAGGAACGTTTTCCCAAGAAGATCATGAAAATGAAATATTTCACAGTCACCTTCATTAGCGTTTTCTTTTCACTTGCCCTTCTTTCGCAAACTATCCTCATCACTGGTATTGATGATACAGCTCTCCCTACTTCCTTCAATAATCCCGTTAACTATACATTGGGAGTCCAAGTCGGCGATGAGAAAATCTACGTTGTGGAAAAAGCCTTCCGTATACTTCCAAATATTGGAGCTGTAAATAATTCCTTTTGGACAATTTTTGATGGATATCTTGCTCTGAACCAAGAATTAAAAGTAAAAATTATTGGGATTGAAAATGAGAATTTCTTCTTTGACATCCTACTCAAAGGAGATAACGGTGAATATCATCTGGAGAAGACATATAGTGTTTCACGAAAATATTACATCAATCCAGACAGATATTTTCTTACAACTACTAATCAGACCTTACTTGAAAACATATTGAATGAAAAGACTTTCTCATACGAAATAAAAGGCAAGGTATTGAATGTCACCAGGAGGTCACGTGATTTTTATCATAGTGTGTTTTATGATCTCAAAACAGGCTTCCTAATCCGAGCCTATCAAAGATCATGGAATTCAGAGCAAGTATTGAGCGAATCTGAAATCCTCATGAAAACAACAGCCGGAATTATCCGTTACCACTTCTCGTTTAGCTGGTCGTTCTGGTTCATCCTCATCATCCTCGGTTATCGAAAATTCAACCAGTAAAATATCAAATTGTATAAAACTGTAGTAAGCTTAATTTCCAAAGAAATCTACAAAGGATTGAAGCTATTCTTTCTCAAATCAGTGGTTTTTCTGCAAGCACTTAGCAAATACTTGGTAATAATTCTGGTTGTATCTGTCATTACTTCAAAAGATATAAGATCCAGTCAAAATATTGCGACAATAGAAACTTTCACAATTGAAATTCTGGGTTGTAGCAACTGGATTGATTTCATACCAGGTCCTTGTCCTCCTGGAGTTAGTCAATGTGGGTATGACACTCAAGGTTATGATGAAATGAACTTTAACTTGACTTACTTCGGTTCCTTCTCTATTAACATATCTCAAATCTCTGTTTGGCAAAAATTGCGCTTTATTGGAATCTCTTGGAATCACTCAGCTTATTACCCCATTCCTGTGCCGAATGTTTCTTTAAAAACTGGTGACAGTTACTATTATACCGTAAGAGATATTTATACCTTCTATGATGCAGTGAACCTCTATCCTCACGGCCCATTCTATACGCAGATTATGGATGATAAAAACAACACCTTCTGGGTAAGAACAGTAGCCCCTGATGATATTACAGTATTTAATAACACTGAACTACTTGAAAATACACATCTTTACCCAGCTATTCGGAGTACTC
>JAEOTC010000288.1 GCA_016840035.1 Candidatus Hodarchaeota archaeon
CAAGATTTTTAATAATCTCTAAAAGTGAAAATCCTCTGAAAACTGAAAAAATGAAAACTTCGATTGTTTTTGTAACAAAACACACTCCGGGGGCTTTATATTGGGTTTTAAAAATATTCTCTGATGCTAAAATAAATTTATCGAAAATCGAATCGAGACCGCGAAGGAAGGGGAAGTGGGAATATATCTTCTTTATGGAATTCGAAGCTGATAAGAGTGATTCTAATGCTACAAAAGCGCTAGAACAAATGAAAGCAAATGTTATTTGGCAAAAAGTTCTTGGATCTTTCCCACTTAGATAAATTTTATAAATATATTTTGTTTTAACAGTCCTTTTTGCTTCTTAAGATTTATTTATTCGTGTTCTTTTTTAATAGTTTATCATTATAATTATTATTCTCATTTTATTTATCACCAAATAGAATTGATACTAATCTGGTTTTGCCTAAATGCTTGGAAATGTAAGGTTTGACGGAAGAAAATTTGACGAAATAAGGAAAACTACTTTTGAGCGAAATTTTCTACAATACCCTGAAGGTTCCGTTTTGGTTACTCAGGGAAACACAAAAGTAATTGTTACTGCCTCTGTTATGGAAAATGTTCCTCGTTTTTTGCAGGACACAGGAACTGGATGGATAACGGCTGAATATAACATGCTGCCAAGAGCAACTCACTCTAGAAATGCTAGAGAACGAGATAGGTCAGGCGTTAAAGGGAGAACTCACGAAATTCAGCGGTTAATCGGAAGGAGTATGAGAGCTGCTTTTAACTATGAAAAGCTTGGTGAACGGACTATTAAAGTAGATTGTGATGTTATTCAAGCTGATGGTGGAACTAGATGTGCCTCCATCACCGGTGCTTTTGTTGCCGTATTTGACGCAATCAATTACCTTTATAACGAGCAAAGAATTTACGATTTCCCCGATTACAAGGTTACTGCTGCCATATCTTTAGGTATTAAAAATGATAAAGTTATTCTAGACCTGAATTATGAGGAAGATTCGAAAGTAGATGTTGATTTCAACCTTGTTGCCAACGAGGATTTAGAGTTAATCGAGATTCAGGGAACCGCAGAAGGAGCACCTTTTGACAGAGATAAACTAAATAAGATAATAGAAATCGGTGAAAAGGGCGTGTTGGAATTAATTAACCTTCAAAAAAAGGTTTTAAATTTATAAGAATAAAATAAAAAAAAAAAAAGAATTACTCTTTTTCTAAGGATGCTCCACATAAAGTGCAAAATTTAGCATTAATTTTAATTTTAGCGAAACAATATGGACATACTTTAAGTTGATCGCTTCCAGGCGCTGCTTTATCATCTATTCGAGCTTTTATAGGCGTTTTTGGGGTTCTCCTTCTAACAAGAAGGAATATAGTTACACCTATCAATGCAACCAAACCGATTCCAATGCTTATTAGCAGTATTGGAACTAGATTGGGAGGTTCAGGCACTATTGGGGGTATATACAGTTCGATTACTACTGATTTCTCTGTTTCTGTATTACCTACAGCGTCAATTGATTGATATGTAATAGTATAAAAGCCTGAACCATATCCTGATAGAGTAAAAGTTCCCGTATATGGAATCCAAGCAGAATTGCCTATTTTATATTGTATAGTTGACACACCTGATTCAGCGTTATCTGTTGCTGATAATGAGAATTGTGTTGTTTCTAATACTCTATTAATTCCACTATAAGGTATAAAAAATATCGTTGTTGTTGGCGCGTTAAGGTCTTTGTTAACAGTAACAATCTCAAAACCAATTCGATTGAAACTGTCATTTACATAGAAATTTATTTGGACAGGCTCATGAGTGTATTTATCCCATTCTGATTGAGAAATGTCTCCAGAATATGAATAAAATGAAATATTAGTAATTCCATTATCTAAAGAATACCACAGTTTATCAATATTGGATCCTTCAACATTTATACTAAAGCTTGGAGCACTAATACCAAAATATTGACCATTCAGTGGTGTAATGACTGAAATCGTCGGTTCGCTTATACCTACTGTAAAATATCTTAAATCTGATTCATGCATAATACCAGAAGTATTATTTGCAAACAATTGAATATTGTGTAATCCATTATTAGGAAGAACTAAAGTTGTATTTCCTAAAACAGTTCGATTCATATGATTATCTAAAGAATATCCTATCCATTCCAAGTTAGTAGAATTATCAAAGCTGAGGAGTAAACCTTCGTAGCGGTTGTCTCCACTATTATAGTTTGGATCCCAAGAAAAACCAACAGCGTCAAAATATAATGTCCCAGTATTCCCTGTATAGCCAGATCTTATTTGAATTAAAGAAATACTTGAAGCAGATTGAAGAAACGAGACGTTTTCTACTTCTTTTTCACCATTAAGATACACGTCAAATTCCTCAGCAACACAATCGAACTCTATTCCTATGTGAAACCAAGTCTGATCAGAATATCTACCGTTCGCAAACTCAGTCCAAGCACTTGGACCAGAGCTGTATTCAAATTCACCATTATTGTTGTTATCAATCCGCACTCCTAAAACTATATTAGCTCCATCGTTACACTGAATATAAATTGGTGTTGTACCACTTTCTTTATATACCCAAAAATCGATGGTACCCGTTACTTGAGTCGATTTGAATGTATACTGAGCTGTTGCATCCGCTCCTAAGCCTACTCCCGAATCAGCATCGCTAATATAAACGACTTTTCTATGATTATCTCTTTGATTGTAGACTGAAATTGAACAAGAACCCGAGGATGACTCGTCTGTCCAATCATCTGGTATTGTTCCATCCTCGTCATTTTCAAACCCATAGGTTGCGGGGTAGTATCCGCTCATTGGAGCATTGTATGTCGAATTTTCAGGAGTAATTAGATTTATCGGAGAAATTGAGAAATATCTTATTGAAGATTCATACATTGTTCCTAGGGAATCATTCCCGAACACTTGAATATTATGTGATCCTAGATCAGGCATCGTAATTGATGTGTCTCCCATTATAGTCTTATTCGCTTGGTTATCTAGTGAATATCCTATCCAATCTAATGATGTACTACTATCAAAACTCAATAATAGCCCTTCTTTAAGATTATCTGATACATTGTAATTAGGGTCCCAAGAATAACCTACTGCGTCGAGATATCCCCAGTAATCGCTTGAGGTTCCCCAACCACGAGTTGAAAAGTCAAGAGTATCAAGATCGTCTGCAAGACTAGTAAAAGAGTAAGGTCCGTATCGCGTTCCGTCAATATACACGTAATAAGTATCAGCAGAAAGCCCTTCATAACTTCCAGCTCCGCACTCGAAATCTA